>DASWDZ010000001.1:0-2943 GCA_036395015.1 Candidatus Dormiibacterota bacterium
ACGGGAATGCTCTTGACCTCCCCGCTTACGGTATCGATGACGTAGACGACGTTGTCGTAGCGGCCCGAGAGCCAGAGCTGTTTGCCGTCGATGCTCACGTTGCCCATGTCGGGGCTCCCAGCGCCCGGAATCGCCCACGTGGCGACGACCTCCCGCGTGGCGAAGTCGATCACCGATACGCTACCTTTACCAACGCCCCGCCGGCCGCCGATCTTCGAGAAGCCACGGTTGGTCACATAGAGTTTCGTGCCGTCGCGGCTCGGGTAGAGCCCGTGGGTCCCCACACCGGTCTTGATGAAGCCGCCGCGCTTGAACGCGTCGCCGTCGATCAGGTGCACACCCCCCGCGCGCAGGTCCGCCACGTAAAAGAGCTTGCCGTCGGGGCTGACGCGGACGTCCTGAGGGATGCCGCGGTCGGGTAGCGTCAGATAGCCGAGGACTTTTCGGCGTATCCAGTCGATCTTCACGAGCCGGCCCGCGTACTCGCACGTCATGATCAGGTACCGGCCGTCGACCGCGTAGTCGCCGTGGTTGATACCGCCGCACTTAGGGGCCGACACCGAGGCCTGCAGCGCCATCGTCTTCGGGTCGCGGAAGTCGAGGCGCTTCATCGCCTCGGCCACGACGACGGCGGATTTGCCGTCGGGTGTGAAGTACATGTTGTAGGGATCGTCGACGGCGAGCTCCTTGCCGGGCTTGCCGGTCACGGGATCGATCGGCGTCAGTGTGCCGTCGGTACGACCCTCGGCGTTGTTCGTCACCCATAGCGTCGTGAGGTCCCACGACGGGACCACGTGTTGCGGGTTCCGGCCCACCTCAAAGCGATCGATGACCTTGAGCGTTGCCGGATCGATGACGTAGACGTCGTTCGACTGCAGATGGGGCACGTAGACGCGCGCCGGGACATTGGCGACCGCCGGGCTCAAGTTGTTCGATCGAGTCTCGCTGTAGAGGTTCCTCGGATCAACCACCGGCGGCATCCCCGGTACGGTCTGGATGCCGGTCGTCCCTTGCGAGCCTGCGGGCCCGGCGCAGAAGGCAACCACGAGGCTTGCTACCAGGAAACGGAGGCGCGTCGTCGAGTTCATGAGCACACCCTAGCGACGGTGGGTGGTTGATGCTTTGATCGCTGCCACTGTGGCGTGCGTACGATCCGCACCGAAAGCACCCTGACACGTGCGTTGTGCTTGCCCAGCGCCATGTGCGGGCCGTTCTGCTCGGTGCCGTCGATCGGGAGGATCATCGTCGTCTTCCCCGTTTGGACGAACGTCCGCAGCTCCGGCCACGTCAGCTCTTCGAGGAAGACGGTGTCGGGCGGTTCCCCAAAGGTAGGAGTGACCATGGCGCTCAGGATGCAGAGGGCGGTAACCCAAACCTTCATGTCTCTTCTTCTTATATACTCTGCGACCACGCGGAACCTACTACTCAGCAGAGGCCAGCTCGGTGCTGGTCAGCCTGAACATCTACGATGCCGAGTCGGACCGTCCCGCGTACGCTTGCTTCAATGCTTCAACGTTGATTTTTTTTCCCTGGATCGTTACATGCGGCCCGCGTAGTTGGCTTGTCTCCCATTAAGTTCCGTAGGCTCTAGCCGTTGGTTCATTTTGGAACCCGGTACTTGCGGGGGCCTACAATTCCCAGCGGAAGGTCCATGACAGAACCCGAGAAGTCCGAGCAGACCCCGCGCGCCCGCAAGTCGCCGACGAGCGAAGGCGCCGGAGGCCGCGCGCTCGCGAAGAGCCTGCGACCGCGAGTGTGGGCGCTCGTGCTGCTGGTGTGCGTCGTGGCCTGCGCATCACCGGCGACGACGGCGCGCGATACGCCGGTCGCCGGCGAAGAGCCGCCGCCCCGCTTCGCCACGGACGGCCCCGACGCCGAAGAGTTCGGTGCGAGCATGGGCTACCCGAAGGGCAACCCCGCGACGTACTGGCGCACTCGGTGGCGCGGCGGCTCCTACAGCCATCTGGACGAGATCTTCCGGGGCCGGCTCATTCACAAGGCGCCGACGCCCTCGCGCCTCGTGCGGGTCGCGGAGCCGCATATCAACCCGACGTTCCGGGGCGCGGACCTGACGCTGGATGACTACCTCGCGCGCAACCCGACGACGGGCCTTCTGATCGCACGCGGCGACACGATCCTCGTCGAGCGCTACCAGTACGCTCGCACGGACCGGCATCGCTTCACCTCATGGTCGATGGCCAAGACCGTGACGGCGATGCTCATCGGCATCGCGATCGACGAGGGCCGCATCCGGTCGGTGGACGATCTCGCCGCCGCCTACGTGCCCGCGCTCGCCGGCACCGAGTACGGACGTACGTCGCTCCGCCACTTGCTACAGATGTCGTCCGGTGTCCGGTTCAGCGAGGACGACCCGGGCAACCGGGACGATGCTCTTCAGCTCATCTTCGACACGTACATGCGGGTGGGCCCAGGCGGTGTCGGCGCGGTAACGTCGTTCAGCAACCGCCGCGAGCGTCCGGCGGGAACGAAGTTCTCCTACGCCTCGGTCGAGACCCAGGTGCTTGGGCTCGTGCTGGCGCGAGCAATCGGTCGGCCGGTCGCCGAGTACCTGGAGCAGAAGATCTGGCAGCCGATCGGGGCCGAGGCCGACGCGACGTGGCTCGTCGACAACTCGGGCCAGGAGGCCACTTACTGCTGCCTGAACGCCGTGCTGCGCGACTATGCTCGCCTCGGGCTGCTGCTGGCTCACGACGGCAACTGGCGCGGCCGTCAGATCATCCCGGCCGCGTGGGTTCTGGATGCAACGACCTTGCGCTTGAACCAACCGCATCTGTGGCCCAGCACGGCCACGCCAAACGAGGGCTACGGCTACCAGACGTGGATCCTTCCCGGCGAACGCAGGACGTTCATGCTCAAGGGCTCGCACGGGCAGCGGATCTACGTCGATCCTCAGAGCAAGCTCGTCATGGTGAACACCGCCGT
>DASWDZ010000002.1:0-10858 GCA_036395015.1 Candidatus Dormiibacterota bacterium
TCGCCCTGGGGCTGAACTACGTCGTGCCGTTCTTTCACTTCCGCACGACGCCTACTCACAGCATCACCTTCTACTGGTACGCCGTGGCACTTCCCCTCATCCCAGCGTTCCTCGCCGGGCTCGCGTTCGCACCCGCGATCAGCATCGGCCTGGCGCTGCCTCCGGGGCGCGCGCGCTGGCTGCGCATCGCGCTCGCCACCGTCTCCGCCGCGGCTTTCGCACTGGCGGTCGCCCATCTTCTCGATCTCGACACGAGCTCGTGGCCGACCTCGCGAGCGCCGTACGGAATCACGCTGCCGGCGCTTGTCATCTGCGCGCTCGCGAGCTACGTGATCGCCCAGATGGACGGCAGCTATGAGCGCCTCCCGCATGCGGAGCGTGCTGGCGGGGGCGGTCACTAAGGGCCGCGACGCGAGCGCCGCCAGTTGGCGGCTCGTGCTCGCGGCTTGGGCGCCGCCGCGATCGCCATCGCCACCTCGGCATCGTCTTCCTTGGCCACGTCTTCGCCGGAGAGGCGGCGGCGGAGCAGGATGATCCGGTCCCGGACGCGGGCCGCGTCTTCGAACTGCAGCTCCTTCGACAGCCGGCGCATCTCCTTCTCCAGGTCGCGCACTATCGCGAGCAGGTCCTCGCGCGGCACGCCGGCTCCGGCCATGATCTCGACCGCGTCGGCCTGGATGTCGTTCTCGTTGATCTCCAGCGCGTAGATCGCCTTCTTGACCGACTCGGGCGTGATCCCGTGCTCGGCGTTGTACGCGACCTGCTTCGTCCGCCGGCGCTCGGTCTCGTCGAGCGCCTGGCGCATGGAGTCCGTGATCGAGTCGGCGTACATGACCACGTGCCCCTCGACGTTGCGGGCGGCGCGGCCGATGATCTGGATGAAGGACCGGTAGGCCCGCAGGTAGCCTTCCTTGTCCGCATCGAGGATGCCGATGAAGGCAACCTCGGGCAGGTCGAGGCCCTCGCGCAGCAGGTTGATACCGACCACGACGTCGACCTCGCCCGTGCGCAACGCGGTCAAGACATCGATGCGCTGCATCGCATCCAGCTCCGAGTGCAGGTAACGAACCTTGACACCGTACTCGCGCAGGTAGTCTGCGAGGTCCTCGGCGAATCGCTTCGTCAAAGTCGTCACCAACGAGCGGTGCCCCGCTTCGGCGCGCTTTCTGACCTCGGCGAGCAGGTCGTCGATCTGGCCCTCGGTCGGCCGGACCTCGACCGTCGGATCGACCAGGCCCGTCGGCCGGACGACCATCTCGACCGTGCGCTGCGAGCGCCGCATCTCGTAAGGGCCCGGAGTGGCGGAGACGTAGACCACGTGCTGCGCCCTCTCCTCCCACTCCTCGAAGCTCAGCGGACGGTTGTCGAACGCGCTCGGCAGCCGGAAGCCGTACTCGACGAGGGCTGCCTTCCGTGACCGGTCGCCACCGAGCATGCCTCCGATCTGCGGCACCGCGACGTGCGACTCGTCGACGAAGATCAGAGTGTCGTCCGGGAGGAAGTCCATCAGGGTGTAAGGCGCCTCCCCGGGCTGGCGGCGCGTCAGGTGACGCGAGTAGTTCTCGATGCCTGCGCACGTTCCCGTCTCGCGCAGCATCTCGAGGTCGAAGTTGGTGCGCTGGCGCAGCCGCTGCGCCTCGAGCAGCCGGCCGTGGTCCTCGAACCACTTGCACCGCTCTTCAAGCTCGGCCTCGATGTCCGTCATGGCCAGCCGGAGCTTGTCCGCCGGCGTCACGTAGTGAGAGGCGGGAAACACCGTGAACTCCTGGCGCGCGCCCAGGATCTCACCCGTGGTCGCGTCCAGCTCCTGGATGCGCTCCACCTCGTCGCCGAAGAACTCGACGCGGTAGACCTTCTCCTCGTTCGCCGGCACAAGGTCGACGACATCACCTCGGACCCGAAAGCGAAGTCGAGCGAGGTCGTAGTCGTTGCGCTCGTACAGCATCTCGGTGAGCTTGCGCAGGAACACCTCGCGCCGGATGGACTGGCCCTTCTCGACGTGAAGCGACTCGCCCATGTAGTCCTCGACCGAGCCGATGCCGTAGATGCAGCTAACACTCGCCACCACCAGCACATCCCGGCGCGTCAGAAGCGACTGGGTAGTCGAGTGACGCATCCGGTCGATGTCGTCGTTGCGGCTCGAGTCCTTCTCGATGTAGGTGTCCGTGCGCGCGATGTATGCCTCGGGCTGGTAGTAGTCGTAGTAGCTGACGAAGTACTCGACCGCGTTGCCGGGCAGCAGACGGCGGAACTCAGCGCACAGCTGCGCGGCAAGTGTCTTGTTCGGGCTCAGCACCAGGACGGGACGCTGCAGCTGCTCGACTGCCCAGGCCATGACGTTGGTCTTGCCGCTTCCGGTCACGCCGAGCAGGACCTGCTGGCTCAGTCCGCCCTGGACTCCCTCCACGAGATGCTCGATGGCCTGGGGCTGGTCTCCGGCCGGCTTGAAAGGTGCGTCAACACGAAAGCGGGTGGGCATCGGTGGAGCTTAATTCTAAGGCGCACAAACGTTCGAGAGACGGTCTGTAGCGGGCCGAGCGCGTTACCGGGTTAGGACCAATTTCACCTGGAGGTGCGCATGAAGGACGAGATCAAGGGGAAGCTGGACGAGCTGAAAGGCAAGCTCACCGGCGACAAGACGGAGGAGTTGAAGGGCAAGGCCGAGCAGGAGGCCGACAAGATTCGTCGCAACGCGCGTGACATCGGCGACGACATCAAGGAAATGTCGGAGGAGGAGCGGGCCCGTAAGGAGGCTGACGAACGCGCGCGGCGCGAGGCCGAGACGGTCCGCGAAAAGCGCTCCTCGTAACCGCCTAGGGGGAACCCTTCCGGAGCGGTTGGTGTGCCGCCGGGGTGAATCCGGCGGCACACCGCTTCATGGCTACGGGAGGGTAAGGATCATCGCCTCGACAACAGTCCCGGCTTTGAGAACCTGATCGCCGGCGGGAACCCGCACCAGCGCGTGGGCGCCCGCCAGCGACAACAACCGCGAAGAGGACTGAGAGCCGGTCGTCTCGGCGACCAGCTCTCGGCCCTCGCGGCGCAGCGTGACCCGCTGATACTCGGTGCGTTCGGCAGCCGGCCGCGCGTCGTACCCAAGCCGGACCGGCAGCGCCGGACGCTGGAGCGATGCGAATCCTTGCATCTTCCGCAGCGCCGGCCGGACGAAGACTTCGAAGGTGACCAGCGAGGAGACGGGGAAGCCGGGCAGCCCGAAAGCCAGCTTGAGCCCCTCTTCCTGATGGGGAGAGGGAACAGTCGCGAACGTGAAGGGCTTGCCGGGCTTGAGCTTGACGCGCCCGACGTGCACCGTGCCCAGCGACTCGAGCAGCGGCTTGACCAGGTCGTGCGTGCCGACCGAGACCCCGCCTGAGGTGACAAGCGCGTCGGCGCCCTTCAGCGCCTCGACCACGACGCGGCGCAGCGGCTCCGCTTCATCCGGGGCGATGCCCAGCACGTCGACCTCCGCGCCCGCCTCCCGAAGCGCCGCGAGCAGCGCCCAGCGGTTTGAGTCGGGGATCTGTCCGCGCCGTAGCTCCTTCCCCACCTCGACCAGCTCGTCGCCAGTCGACATGAGGGCGACGCGCGGGCGGCGCCGTACCACGAGCTGCGCGTGCCCGGTGGCGGCCGCGATCCCGATCTCGGCGGCGCCCAGCTGCGTGCCGGCGCTCAGCACTCGCTCGCCCGCCCGCACGTCGGCGCCGACCTTGTGAAAGTTGGCGCCGGCGACCAGGGATGCGGGCACCTTCAGATGGTTGCCGTCGAGCCGGACGTCCTCGAGCATGACCACGCAATCCGCGCCGTCGGGCACGACGCCGCCCGTCAGGATGCGCGCGGCGGTCCCGGGGCTGATGCTGCCCTCGAACGGACGGCCTGCGGCTGACTCGCCGAGCACCCGCAGCGTGGTGCCCGCGTCGGCGGCACGGAACGCATAGCCGTCGACGGCGCTGGACGGGAACGCCGGCAGCGGGCCAGTGGCGACGAGGTCTTCGGCCAGCACCCGACCCGGCGCGTCGGCGACCGGGACGTGCTCGACGCCAAGTACGGGGGTGTGCTCGAGGACGAGGGCCGACGCCTGGTCAGCCTCAACGAGCGGGTAGGCCGAGACCCTCACAGGTCACTCATAGCGGAGGGCGCGCGCGGGGTCCTGGCCGGCCGCACGAAGCGCAGGCAGCAGGCCGCTCACGGTGCTGAGCAGAGCCGCCAGCAGGATCGCGATCAGCACGACCGGCACGTCGGTCCGGAAGACCTCGAATCCGGTACCGGTGAACGACTGGGTCAGCCGGTCGACGGCGGCGTTGCCAAGGCGGCCAAGACCGACCGCGACCATCGCGCCGACGATGCCCCCTGCGAGCCCGATGCCGAGGGCCTCCGCGATAAAAAGCAGGAGGACGTCCCGTGAGCGCGCCCCCAGCGCTTTGAGCACGCCGATCTCTTTCGTGCGCTCGAGCACGGCGGTGTACATCGTGTTGGCGATCCCCAGGCACGCCAGGAGAAGCGCAACGAGCGCGAGGCCCAACAGCGCAACCCGCAGCTTGCCGAGAAGGTCCTCGAAGTTGCGGAACTGGTCGCCGAATGTCTGCGACTGGAAGCCAAGAGCCTCCACTCGCTGGCGCAGTCCTTCGACGGCCAGCCCAGAATCGGCCAAGAGGGTGATGCTCGAGTACTCACCCCCCTTCCACCCGTTGGGGCCGGCCAGCGATGTCCAGTACTTGCGCATCACCTGGTACGGCGCGAGCCCGCCTGGGGCTGCCGCCGGCATGTAGTTGCTGGAGACGATGCCGACGACCAGCAACGTGATGCTCGCCGGCTTGGCGACCTCGTTGAGGACGATCGTCGGCACGATGGTGCCGGAGCTGGCGACGAAGTTGACTCGCGTGCCGATGGCACCCGGCACGGACGTGAAGCCGAGGGCGACTGCCTCGCTGTCGGTGAGCAGGATCTCTGACGCCACGTCGGAGGCGGGCATGCGGCCGGCGGTCAGCGTGGGCCGCACGCTCGAGCCGGCAAGGGGCGGCAGCGACACAAGCTGGCCAGGCTTCAGCGCACTCGGGCCGCCCGCCACGGGGCCGTTCTGCCCGAAAGTCCCGGTCATCCCGATCTGGCCCCACGCCGCGCGGACATGCGGCTGGCCCGCGAGGGTGTTGAGCGTCGCCTCGTTGAATCCGGGGTTGGTGGCGTCGGCGATTGGATTGACCGCCACCTGGTGGACCTGGCTTGTGACCAGCGCGGGGGCGTTGAGCGCGTCCTGCAGGCCTCCGGCCAGGGCGACGATCAGGCTGAGGGCGGCGATGCCGATGGCGACACCGGTGGTCGTCAGCGTGGTTCGCAGCGGCCGGCGGCCGGCGCTGCCGAGACCCACGCGGAGCGTGTCGCGCCAGTGCATACGAGGCGCCGGGTCGACCGGCTCCTGGCTGCGCACGGTCGGCTTGCCGGCGTCCAGCTCGATCGCGCGGCCGTCGATCATGCGCACCACCCGCCGCGCGTGGCGGGCCACCTCTGGGTCGTGCGTGACGAGGACGATCGTGGCGCCGCGGCGGTTCAGGTCCTGGAGGAGACTGAGCACGCTCTCGCCGGCCCTCGAGTCGAGGCTGCCCGTGGGCTCGTCGGCCAGGATCAGTCCGGGCCGGTTGGCCAAAGCGCGGGCGACCGCGACCTTCTGCTGCTCGCCGCCGGAAAGCCGTCCCGCGCGCGTGCTCGCCCGGTCCTCGAGGCCGACGAGATCGAGCAGGTGGCGCGCCCGCTTGCGGCGGTCCTCGAGCTCGACGCCCGCGAGGGTGAGCGGTAGGGCGACGTTGTCCTCGATCGTCATCGAGGGGATCAGGTTGAAGGTCTGAAAGATCGTGCTCACCCGCTGGAGGCGGTAGTCAGAGATCTCGCGATCTGGCAATTCGCCGAGGGGCAGTCCCGCCCCATACACGTGGCCGGATGTCGGCCGGTCGAGACCACCCATGAGGGACAGCAGCGTGCTCTTGCCGCAGCCGGAGGGGCCGACGATGGCCACGAACTCACCGGGCCCGACGTCGAGCGTCACGTTGCGCAGCGCGGTGACGTGCATCTCGTCGCGGCCGCCGAACTCGCGGGAGACGGCGTCGAGCCGAAGCCCGACCGCCTGGCCGAGGAGGTCGCGGTACGCGTCGACCGGGGGAGGCGGCGGCATCGGGAGGGGCTGCGGCCTGGGCTCGATCACGGTCGCGGTGGCGGCTTCGGCCTCCTGGAGCCCGCCGTTCTGCCCGTTCTGCCCGTTCTCGGTGGCCTCACGCGCATCGCGGCGCGCGCGGCGGCGGCGGCGCTTGGGGCCGCTCGACTCACCCGGTTCTTCGACAATTGTGGCCACCCCGGCCCTCCTTACCCCTCGCAGTCTAAGTCGTCGTTAACGACCGACCCGGCTGCTAAACGATCTACCTTCGCTCCAGGTCATTTCCCCGGGCTCAGACCGGCGCGGGCTGTCGCAAGACCCCATCGACGAGCCAGAGGGACGACAGCATTGAATCCAGCTCCTCGTCGCCAGCCCAATCCCGTCGGCCGGGCAAACCGCCACCCCTTGTTTCGCGCGAGATCGTAACGGCGATCCGCCGGCCAACCTCTGGGCAAGAGTAGATTCTCGATTCAGATTGCGGCTGAACTGGACCGGCTGTGGCCGGTCGCGGAGGTGGAAACGGTGCTCGCGGGCGGCCGTCCCACCACCGCCGCGAACCGGCGACTGCAGGCGGTCGTCAGTGCATTCACCACCGGCTACCGGGCGGCGACCTTCACGGCGACACCTGACGGGTTACACCGGCCACGTCGCGCTCGATCGCGCGGAGTCAGCGGCGATGCGCAGCCTCTTCGGCTCGAAGCTTCGCGTCTGCTCGCCCAAGCGCATGCTGGGCGAGACCATGGGTGTGGGCGGAATCATCAGCCTGGCGCTCGCGCTGAGCAGTGAGCCGACCGCGACTCAGACCCGGGTGCTGGTGAACAGCTCATCTCTGGCAGGCAGCCATTTCAGCCTCGCGCTGACCTCCTGGGGCCGAGGCGCGGCGGTTCGTAACGGAGCGTGACGGGCCGCCTGGCGTTCCTTTTTCCCGGCCAGGGATCGCAGCGGCCGCGCATGGGGCGAGAGCTGAAGGCGGCGCGACCTGACCTCTTCGACCGGTACGTCGGCGGGGCCGCGGCTGCCTCTGGCCTGCCGCTCGACAGGCTGTGCATCGAAGGTTCGCTCGAACAGCTGACTCCTACCGACATCGCGCAGCCGGCGCTCTTTGCGCTCTCGGTCGCGCTCCATCAGGCGGCTCGAGAAGCCGGCCTGGAGCCCGACTTTGTGGCGGGGCACAGCCTGGGCGAATACTCCGCCGCCGTCGCGGCCGGAAGCCTGGACTTCGATGCGGCCCTTCCTTTGGTGTGCGAGCGGGGACGCTTGATGGCCGGCGCCCAGCGGGACCGGCCGGGCTCAATGGCGGCCATCACCGGTTTGCCGGTCGAGCGGATAAGGCAGATCTGCGCACAGGCGTCTGAGCGTGGCCTGGTGGTCCTCGCGAATGTCAACTCCGCGACCCAGCTCGTAGTGTCGGGGGAGACTGCCGGCATCGAACGCGCGGTCGAGCTCGCGAAGGCGGAGGGCGCGGAGGGCGCGACCGTTCTGCGTGTAGGCGCCGCCTTCCACAGCCCGCTGATGGAGCCAACCGAGGTCAAGATGGCGAAGCTGATTGACGCAGTCCGGTTCGCCGACCCGAAGACGCCGGTGGTCGTCAACGTCTGGGCCCGCGCCGTCTCCTCGGGCACGGAGCTGCAGGAGGCGCTGAAGCTCCAGATCTCGAGGCCGGTGAGATGGTACGAATGCGTGAAGGTCCTGCTCGAAGCAGGCTGCAGAACCTACCTCGAGCTCGGATCAGGCCGCGTCCTGGCCGGTCTGGTGCGCCTCACGGGCGAGGAGGTGGTGGCCCAGGCAGCCGATTCGCCGAGCCGCATCGAGCAGTTCAAGACGGTTGTGCTAGCCGGGGACTGAGGCGGCACGGTAGCCAAGCCTGTACAGCAACCGTGCGGTCGAGCTCGGGGACCGCCCGGTGCTGGGAGCGAAATCAAGGGCATCGGCCAGCCGGTCGATGACGCAAAAGGCGAACACGACAAAGGTCGCCTCCTCCAGCGCCTTGTCGCTTCGGTCTGGAACGGGTCAAGGTGTGGCGCCAGAGCGTCCCCGCGGACATGGTGATCATCTAGCTGGAGGCGGAGGACAGCGCTCTTGACGCGATGCGAAAGCGCTCCGAGTCCCAGGACGATTTCTGGAACCAGCTGGAGAGCAGCCTCGAGGAGATCAGTGGAACACATCCAGACGAGGTGTCGGCCAAGCCGCCGCAGCTGCTTTTCGACTGGCACCACGAGCGTGGCCATTCGCGCACGCATCACCCGGTCTAGCACTCAGACCTTTACTGGCGGGCTCCCCGCGCTGACCGGGGAGCCCGACGTTCACCCTGTCCAGGCGATCCCCAAGCCTGATTCAGCTATCCGCTGACGCGCGCGACCTGCTTTTCGAGCCAGGAGAGGTAGGCGGAAGACCCGCCCTCGATCGGCACCTGGATGATCTCCGGGAGCTCGTATTCGTGGTGGCTGCGGACGAACTCCTGGACGGCGCCAGCGCTCGACTCGAGCGTCTTGACGATGAGGAGAGCCTCGTGCTCGCGCTGGAGCTGGCCGTCCCAGTAATAGAAGGAATGCACGATCGGCACGACCGAGCAGCACCCGGCCAGGTGCTCGACCACCAGGGCCTCCCCCAGGCGCTCGGCATCATCGCGGGCGCCCGTGGTGACCAGGATCAGCACCGCCTTCTCCCCCATGCGACTTCAATTCTGCGGGTTTCGCGGCCGGTCGAGCCAGACGGTGCCCGCAACCAGCGCGATCGCACCGAGCAGGAGGCCGCCGATGACGTCCGACTCCCAGTGCACGTCCAGGTACAGCCGGTCGACGCAAACCAGGGCGATGATCGCGATCGCGCCGGGGATCGCAATCGCTCGCATCCGGGGCGAGGTTGACAGGCGGCGGATCACGAACGCGATCAGCCCGTAGACGATGACCGCCCGGATCACGTGGCCACTGGGAAAGCTGTTGCCGAAGCCTTCGCCGGCAAAAAGCTGGGTCACGCTTGGCCCATCGGCCTGCGCAATCGATCTCGGCGGCTGCAGGTGCGGCAGGTTCAGCTTGTAGTAGAGCTCGAAGACCTGGGCCGCGATGAAGACCACGAACACCAACGCATCGGAGCCGAACCCCGACCGCCACAGGTAGTAGGTCAGCCCGGCCATGAGTATGGTCGTGATCTCCAGGCTGCCGAGCTCGGCGATGCCCTGGAACAGACCGTGAAGCGATGGCTGCCACGCGTGGTGCATGGCCTCCGCAACCTGGTGATCGAGGCTGGTAAACGTGCCGGCGGCGGTCGCGATGGTCAACGCGATGAAGGCGAAAGAGAGAAGCACGATCCCGACGAGCCGAGGAATGAGGGCTAATGCTGGCAATGGCGGCAGAAGACTGTCGTGCGTCCCGCGATGCGGACCACGCTCAGAGGACGGCCGCAGGTGAAGCACGGTTGACCGGCGCGTCCGTACACGAGCAGCTTCTCCTGCTGGCCGCCCACGTCCCCCCACGCGTCGCGATAGGTGTCCACCGAGCTGCCGCGATTTGCGATCGCCAGCTCGAGCGATTGCCGCAGCGAATCGTGCAGCCTGCGCGCCGACCTCATGCTGACGGTGCTCGCAATCCGACTCGGCCGCAGTCGCGCGCGGTGGAGCGACTCGTCCGCATAGATGTTGCCCACCCCCGCGATCGCACCCTGGTCGAGAAGAACTGCCTTGAGAGGCGCGCGCCTTCGCTTCAGACGCCGGTACAGCTCTTCGGCCGCAAATCCAGGGTCGATGGGCTCGGGACCGAGACGCGGCATCTTCTTCGATTCGAGCAGGGACTCGGCCGTGCCCAGCAAAAGGCGGCCGAAACGGCGGGGATCGCGGTAGCGCAGCTGGCGGCCGTCATCAAGGAAGAACACCGCGTGAGTGTGCTTCAGGAGCGGGACGACCCCGTCGACGAGCCGGAGCTGTCCCGTCATGCCGAGGTGAACCACGAGCTCGAGCAACTCTTCCCCGCTTGCGGGGAAGTGGCCGGCGGAGCCGGCCGATGGGGCCCCTCCGACCGCGCCCCTCCGGCGCGTCGCGCCACCTCCCCATGAATGGGGAGGAGCCAGGCCCATGAGGATGTACTTGCCGCGCCTGGTCAGCGACTCGATGCGCATGCCGGCGACCGCCTCGACGAATTCCTCCGGCTCGGGGTGGCGAACGATCGTCGGAAACGCGAGCTCGCAGCCGACGATCGTGCGACCGACCAGGTGCGGCCGCAGGTCAGCCACGATCGTCTCGACCTCTGGGAGCTCAGGCATCCGGCCTCCGGCGAGCGTCGAGAGATTCGGCGCCGAGGTGGTCCAGATGCGGGTGAAGCGACGAGCAACGCAGCGAGCGCATCGCGTTAGATGCGTGAGCGAGTAGCGCAGGAGCTGAACCCGCAGATGGGCCGCATTCGGCGGCGAAGATCCGACGATCGGCCGGGGCTGGATGCCTAAGCACGGACGACCGCAAGCTCTTTCATGTCCGCCCAGTTCGGGCCAACCTTCATCTCGACCTCGATCCCAGTCTCCAGCTCGTATGCCCCGGTCATGACGCGGGGCACCTTCTCCGCGAACTGGTCGAGCTCCGCCCGTGGCACCTCGAAGAGCAGCTCATCGTGGACCTGGAGCAGCATGCGCCCCTCGATCTGGTCGGCCTCGATCTCGCGGTGCAGACGGACCATCGCGATCTTGATGATGTCCGCGGCCAGTGACTGCATCGGAAAGTTGATCGCCATACGC
>DASWDZ010000003.1:0-3017 GCA_036395015.1 Candidatus Dormiibacterota bacterium
CACCTCCATCGTCACATGGACGAGAACCTGGAAGCCGCGATCGACCGCGGCCGGATCGATGATCGCGCCGTAGCCGGCGATGACGCCGGACTCTTCGAGCCTGCGGACCCGGCGCAGGCATGGGGACGGGCTGAGGCCGACCCGGTCCGCGAGTTCGGAGTTGGAGAGACGGCCCTCAGCCTGCAGCTGCGCGAGAATTGCGCGATCCACCGAATCCATAGCAGGAAATGCTAGACAATCAGCCTGTCATCGCCAAATTTGGCATCGAAGGCTACCTCTACGGCGCTAGCGTGTTGTTTGGATCGAAAGGCCCATCCCAGGAGGTAGGAGATGATCAGAGGAATCAGCCAGGTCGTGCTCGAGGTCGACGATCAGGATCGAGCATTGGCGTTCTGGACCAAGGCGATGGGCTTCGAGCTCGTCCAGGACGCGCCCTATGGCGACGAACGGTGGCTCGAGGTGCGGACGCCGGACGGAGCCGTGACGGTCGTCCTGAGCCTGCGGCACGGCGACCGGCCGACCGCTCCAACAGAGCTACCGACGTCGAACATCATGTTCTACTGCCACGACCTCTCGCGAACGTACGAGGAGCTGGAAGCTCGCGGCGTCGCCTTTCCGCAGCCCCCGGTCGAGCAGCCGTTCGGATCGTGGTCGATGTTCGAGGACACCGAGGGCAACCGCTTCGCCCTCACGCCGCGCGACGAGACCTGAACCGAGGCAAAGCCGCGGGCTCAATCTCACTGGCGCACCAGCGACCGACAACGCATGGCAGTGAATGGGCGTGTCTGATCGCGACCATCATTCAGATCATCGAGCCGATCATCGGGACACAGATGCGAGCGCCGAATGTCGCTTGGCGCTGCGACTTCTCAGCGGAGGGGGATGGACTGCCTGAAGCGGAAGACGTTGTCCGGGTCGTAGTGCGCCTTGACCTGGGTCAGCCGAGCGTAGTTCTCGCCGTAGTAGGCGCGTCCCCAGTCGTCCAGGTCGGCGTCCGGAAAGCAGGGGTAGACGCGCCCGGCGCCCCAGCGGTGGACGGACGCCCACGACCGTGTCGCCCATTCGCGGGCGGCCAGCTTCTCCGCGGGCGACGACTCCGGGTCGACGAGGATCAGGTGCTCGAGCAAGAAGAGCTGGTCGCGATGGACGAATGCAGTGGCGTCTGCGGACCGCCGGTTGTAGGCACCGCCCCAGGGCGCGAACCCGACGCTGCGGGTGCGACCTGGCGCGCCGCTGTTGGCGAACGTGTCGACCAGGGCCGCGATCGCCTCGCGCGGAAGCGGGTGCGTGAAGAACTCCGACTTGGTGACGCGGTATCCCTGCCGGAAGATCGGTCCGGGCGGGGTCTGCTCCACCTGGTCGTAGGCGACGCTGAGCTCGGCCTGGTAGGCGCAGGTGTCGCGGTAGGAGAGCTCCCGGCAGTCCTCGGACAGCGGGTCGGAGCCGGCGCGCGCTGCCAGCGCGTCGAGCAGCTCGCGCGCGTCCCGCTCGCTGCCGACCACCGCCCCGTACACCTCGACGGAGGGCTCGTCCGCCGGGTCGGCCGTCGCCGTCAGCACGAGATCGGCGCTCAACTCGTCGGGCGCCGGCGGCGCCCATTGCTGCCAGGCCGCGATCACGGGGGCGGCGTGCTCATACGCCCAGACGAGATGGAAGCTGGTCATCCTCGGCGCAGGCAGGGGCGCGAAGGTGAGAGAGGTCACGACGCCGAAGTTGCCGGCCCCCGCTCCGCGCAACGCCCAGAATAGATCAGGCTCGCGATACTCGTCGCACTCGACCACGCGACCGTCGGCGAGGACGATCTGCGCCCCGAGTAGGTGGTCGAGCGTCAGCCCGTGGGCGCGCCCGAGGATGCCGAGCCCGCCGCCGAGCGTGAGGCCGGCGATCCCGACCGACGGACACGTGCCTGCCGGGATCGCCAGACCGTGCTCGAACAGGCACGCGCCGAGCTCGCCGGTGCGGATTCCGGCACCGACCCGCGCCACACCTTCTGACACCGCTACCGAGCGCATCGCCGTCACGTCGATCAAAATCCCGCGCGTCGACGAATACCCGGCCAGGCAGTGGCCACCGCTCCGGGTCGCCGTGTCGAAGCCATGCCGACGTGCGAACGCAATGACCTCGGCGACGTCCTCCGGGCTCAAGCAGCGCACGATCGCCCGGGGCTGGAGCTCGTCGAAGCGGGCGATGAACGGCTTCCGGGCCCATTCGTACTCTTCAGACTCCGGCAGCACGACGTCGCCGGCAAGACCTCCTTGCAGCCCATCCCAGTCCGGTGTCGAACGCCCCATGGCTCGCTGGATAGTCGTTAGACGTTCATCGCGTGCGACGACGTTTCCATCATCCGCCCGGACACAGCTTCCGGGCTACGTCACGCCTGCTGGAGCACGAGCCTGTTCCCATCCGGGTCGCGGATGACCGCCTCCATGCCCCACGGCTGCTCGTGCAGCGGCCGGTCGAATTCCACCCCTTTGGCGACGAACTCGTCGTAGTCCCGCTGGAGGTCGTCTGAACTGAGCACGAGCCCCTGGAGCGAGCCAGGTGGCATCGACTCGAACCAGGTCACGAGCGTCAGCGATGTCGCGCCTCCCCTCGGCGTCACCTGAATCCAGCGGAGGCCCGGAACGGACTCGTCGTCGCGGCTGAGCTCGAAGCCCAGCTTCTCAACGTAAAACTCCTTGGCCCGATCCTGATCGGACACCGGGACGGAAACCACGCGTACGTCCTGAACCGCCATCTTCTCTCCTCTCTCGCCGCCGCGTTCTGGCATCCCCTCACCACCGCCGCATGCGCGGTGCGATCCTATGATTCCCTTCTCTTAGCAAGCGGGCCAAGGACCCACACGTGAACGATCGCGTCGCGAGTTGCCAAATAAGAGAACGACCGGCACTCAGCGGATGGAGCGTTTATGGAATGTCATGAAGAAGGGCCTCCTGGCCGGAGACACTCTCCGGCGACGAATCCCATCGGGAAGGAGGCCCGAGGTGAAGTATGTCGGACTCGATTGGGCGTATCGG
>DASWDZ010000004.1:0-15232 GCA_036395015.1 Candidatus Dormiibacterota bacterium
CTGCTCGACCGCCGCCGCGGCCTGGGGTAGAGCCAGCGGGTCCTTCATGTAGTCCGCCGACTGGCCCACCACGGCGGCCGCCGCCCCCAGCACCACCACGGGCGCCAGCACCCACCACCGCGCGATCGCGGCCGCCATCAGATAGGCGCCGGCCGGGACCAAAAAGATGAAGAAACGCGGGTAGAGAAACGCCGGGCGCAGGCCCAACCACAGGATCACCACCACGACCGCGACGACCGCCAACATCGCCCACAGCCAGGGCCGCCGCAGCTCGACCCAGAGCCCGAGCAATATGGTCGACAGCCAGAGCCCGACCGGCAGCAGCACCGGGGCGCCCACCAGGAAGAGGACGAGGTCGCGTGGGAATGTCGGGTTCAGGAGCGGCGGCGGCAGCCCGTGCTGGGTCAGCTCGATGAAGAGGATGCTTGCGTTGGCGGCCAGCCCGATCAGCGCGGCCGCGGCCCAGGCCGGCGCCATCCGGATCAGTTGGACACCCGAGCGCCGGGTGGCGATCCACGCCAGGTGGGCCAGGAGCACCACGCCGGCGAAAAGCTGCGCGGCGATCGCCAGGCCCATCACGGCCGCGTAAGCGACCAGCCGCCGCCGAGTCCACGGCCCCGCCAGCACCCAGGTGCCGGCCACCGATCCGAGCGCGGCCAGGCTGTAACCGCGGAGGTCGCGGCCGTTGTCCACGAAGAGGGGGTCGGTGGCCACGTAGAGGCCGGCGCAGAGACCGGCGAGCAGCCCGAAGCGCTGGACCAGGATGGTCGTGGACAGGCCGACCGTGGCGCCAGCCGCCAGCGCCGGCAGCAGCCGGTACACGACTTCGCTGCGCGAGCCGGTGGCGGAGTAGATCAGGTGGCTCGCCAGCGAGATCAGGACGTGGTCGTTGGTCGCCACCTGGCTGACCGGGATCGTCGGGATGACCGAGCGCACGGCGAAGGCGTCCCACAGCGACGGCGTGGCGATGAAGTTGGCGAAGGTGGCGGCTGCGTCGTAGCCGAACGACCGGTTCGACCCGACCAAATAAAGAGCGAAGGTGGCGACGCCCAGGAGGGCGCCGGTCAGGAAAGCCCGCTTAGCCGACGTCCCCGACAAGCTCTTCGATGTTTTCGCCCGTATACGCGGACGCCTGCATGCGGAAGAGCCTCGCATAGCGGCCGCCCAAGCGCATCAATTCCTCGTGGGTTCCTTCCTCGACCAGGCGTCCGTGCTCGAGGAAGATGATCCGGTCCGCGCGCCGCACCGTCGAGAATCGGTGCGAGATGTAGACCGCGGTCCGTCCCTGCGTCAGCGAGCGAAGCCGCTCGAAAAGGTCGTATTCAGCCTGCGCGTCGAGCGCCGACGTCGGCTCGTCCAGGAGGAGGATCTTCGCCTCGTCACGCATGAAGCCCCGGGCCAGCGCGACCTTCTGCCACTCGCCGCCCGACAGGTTGACGCCCGCGTCGAACCACTTGCCGAGAGCGGTGTCGTAGCCGTCGGGGAGGCCCGCGATCAGCTGGTCGGAGCCCGCCTGCGTGCTCGCGCTGACGATCGCTTCCCGGTCGGTGATCGCCGGCACGTTGCCCAACCCGATGTTCTCGGCCGCGGTGGCCTGGTAATCGACGTAGTCCTGGAACATCGCACCGATCTGCCGGCGCACCTCCTCCGGCTTGAAGTCGCGGAGGTCGATGCCGTCGATCAGGATCCGGCCTTCGAGCGGGTCGTAGAGCCGGCAGATGAGCTTGAAGAGGGTGGTCTTGCCCGCTCCGTTGCGGCCGACGACGGCCAGGGTCTCGCCCGCCTTGACCGTGAACGAGACGTTGCTGAGCGCCTGGCCTTCCGCTCCCGGGTAGGCGAAGCTGACGTTCTCGAACCGGATCTCACCGCGAAACGCATCCGGCACGGGCCTCGGCTCCGCGGCCACCGGCATCGACGGCTCCTTCGCCATCAGCTCGTACAGGTTGTTCAGGTAGAGGTTGTGCTCGTACATGCCCGAGAAGCCGCCGAGGATGCTCTGGATCGAGTTCTGGACCGACATCGCCGCCTGTGTGTAGGCGGTGAGGTGGCCCAGCGTCAGCCTGCCCGCGATCGCCTGCAAAGCCACATATAGATAGGTAAGCGAGGTCACGATCGTGCTCAGGTTGCCGAGCGCAAAGCCGGTGAGATACCGGCGAACGAGCTGCGAGCGCTGGCTGTTGTAGAAAGCGGTCGCGATCAGCCGGTAGCGCTCGATGAAGTAGCCGCCAAGCCCGAAGAGCTTGACCTCTTTCGCGAACGAATCGGTCGTGACGAGCGACACCATGTAGTTCATGCGCCGCAGCAGCCGCGAGCCCCACCGCGCGATGTTGTAGCCACGCCATCCGTAGCGCGTGTCCGCGATGAAGGCGGGGATCGGCGAGACCAGGGCGATGAGCGCAAGCAGCGGGCTGAGGCCGATGAGCAGGGCGATCATGGTCACGAAGGTCAGCGCGGTCTGCAGCAGTCCGAATGCCGTCGCGATCATGAGCACCGGCCGGTTGATGGAATCGTTCTGGGCGCGACGCAGGAGGTCGTACGAGGCAGGGTCTTCGTAGAACTGCAGGTCCAGGCTCGCGGCTTTCTCCATGACCATCAGCTGGATGCGCATGGCGACCGAGTTCTGCAGCAGCTGCTGGGTGATGTTGCGCGTCGTGTTGAGGAGCGCGCTGACGGCGAACACGATCAGCTGCAGGACCGCGAGGAACACGATCATGCCGACCGCCGTGAAGACCATGCCCGGAAGCCAAGGGATGCCGAGCTCGTTGAGATGGACGCGGTCGGCTTCGTGGTTGGCGTGGATGCCGATGCCGCGGACGACGGCGTTGGTGAGCATCAGCGTGATGCCGACCGAGATCGCGGGTATGAGACCGGCGAGCGCGGTGGTGAAGAAAAGTCCGATCGTGGTCCCTGGACTCGCCTCCCAGACCAGGCGGAGCACCTGTGGCAGAGCCGCGGTCGTGCCCAGGACGGACTGCTTCAGGTTCTCCCAACGGCCGCGGAGGTCTTTAGGTCCTTCGGGCTGCTGCGGCGGTTCCAGGGTGGGGTCTCCCGTCAGGCCACTGTTGGCGGGCCCGCTGTCGGGGCGCCGGCGGCCTCCCCACCTGCCCCACCAGATGACGGGGCCGTGGGAGTCCGGCGGAATCATTCCCATGTGGATGCGAGCTTACGCGAGGCCAGTTGACAGGGCATCTCTTACGGTGTAATCATGTAATCCATGGACGAGAAAGAGCTCGGTTCGATCAAGGGTTGGTTTGCCGGAAGGCTCCCGGACGGCTGGTTCACGGGAGTGGAGGTCGCCGTCGAGGACGACCAGATCGTGGTCATCGGCACCCTGCCCGAGGTCAACCTCGGCTCGACCCCGGAAGAGAAGGAGGGCGCCGCCGCCGGCCGCATCGCCCGCTTCCGCGAAGAGACCCGCGGCCAGCGGATCGGCATCGCGCAGGAGGCCGAGGGGCGGTTCAAGAAGTACGTCACGTGGGGCGCCAGGCTCGACGGCGTGACCAAGCGCTTCAACCCCGGCGGCGGCGGTCGCGGCGGGGACGAGCGACGCAGCGTGATGATCCGGCGCTGGATGCGGCGGCATCGGGGGCGCCGCGGGCAGCAGGCGGAGAGGCAGAGCCAAGTCTTCTAGGACGCCCTCACCCCCGACCCCTCTGCCCTTCGGGGACAGGGATAGTGCTGAGTACATCGTCCCGAGCCAGCGGCTCGGGACGGTGCGCAGCAGGCGCGTGCCCGTGAAGCCTGCGCGGTCCGCCATCTGCTCCCATCTCGCGTAGCTGAACGGGTAGGGAACCCACGCGTTGCCGCGGTCGGTGCCGTACTCGACGATGATCAGCCGGCCTCCCCTGCGCAGCATCCGGCGAACCGATTCCAGAAGTGGTGCCTTGTCGCGCACGAAATGCAGCGAGTTCGCCATCAGTACACCGTCGAGGTCGCCAAGGTACAGCGGTCGCGTGAAGTCGGCGACACGAGTTTCGATACGGCCGTCGATCGCCCGCAGCGCGCGCGCATCTCTGTCCACAGCGGTGATCTGAGCGTCGGGGCCCAGCAGCTCCGCGAGCGCAAGCGTGAAGGCACCTTCGCCGGCGCCGAGGTCGGCCCAGCGACCTCCCCGCTCCCCCACCCCGTCCTCAATCAGCGCGACGAGATCGCCGTGATTCAACCTCTTCTCTAACCCTCGGCGCGACATCCTTGGCGAACGCGCGCATCTCGTCGGGGTCGTCGGCGACCAGAAACGTGTCCATGCCGTGATCGACCACGAGCGACACCATTGTGTCGGCGTCCATGTAGCCCGCGTTGAGGACTCGCCGAATGGAGCGCGGATCGCGTCCCGCCGTCGCTGCGGCCTCATCGATGCGTCGGTTGCCGTCAAGCAGATCGGGCTCCTTGACGTAGCCGTACGAGGGCACCCACCCGTCGGCCAGGCGACCGATGATCCCGAGCATGCGCGGTTTGTAGGCACCGAGCCAGATCCCGATCGGGTGCGCCGGCACCGGCCCGGAGTGCGCACCGTGCAGGGCGTAGAACTTCCCGGCGAACCGGATACCGTGCTGCCCGCTCCACAAAAGGCGGATCACCTGGATCGCCTCGTCGATCGCCGACACCGATTCGCCAGGCGTCCGTACCGGTCCCCCGTAAGCCTTGATCCCGTCCCAGAATCCGCCCGCACCCAGGCCGAGCTCGACGCGGCCGCCGCTCAGGATGTCGAGGGTGGCGGCCGCTTTGGCCAGCATCGCCGGCGGGCGAAGCGGCAGGTTGGCGACGTCCGGGAACAGCGTGATCTGCTGCGTGCGCATCGCGATCGCGACCAGGAGCGTCCACGTGTCGAAGAAGCGACGCTGGTAGGGATGGTCCTGGACGCCGACCAGGTCGAACCCGAGCTCGTCCGCAAGGGCGGCGACCTGAAGCGGGCGCTCCGTGGCCTCCGGCGTGACGAAAACGCCGAAGCGAACAGGCTGCCCGTGGTCCATCCCACGGACTAGAAGACGGCGGCGGCTGCGCCTATTTCCCGCCCCTGAACAGCACTCGCCAGATGAGCAGCAGGATCACCGCTCCGGCGAAGGCGATGATGATCTGGTTGACGATCGAGGGGCCGACGTTGATCGAGATGTGCAGCAACCCTGCGAGCCAGGCGCCGATGATCGCGCCGAGGATGCCGATCACGATGTCCCAGAACCAGCCGCGGCCCTTGCCCAAAACGACGCGGCTGGCGAGGAAGCCGGCGACCAGGCCGACCACCAGGTAGACGACGACGTTCTCGAGGGTCACGGCTGGTATTTAAGCGTTCCCGCCCCGATTCGTCGCTCTCTTAGGTTCAGCGAGAATGGGGATCGTGCCGACCGACCAGTACCACGAACCTCCCGACCAGCTGAGCGAGGAGACACGGACCTTCGCCCGGGTCGCGGCCTCCCTCCAGGAGGAGGCGGAAGCCATCGGTTGGTACGAGCAGCGGTTGTCCCTCGAGCGCGACCCCGACGCCAGGGCGATCATGGAGGAGGCCCAGGAGGAGGAGTTCAAGCACTTTGCGATGGCGCTCGAGTTTCTATCCCGCCGCAAGCCGAAGTGGCGCACGGTGCTGCAGGCGGTGCTGTTCAAGCCGGGCGATATCGTCGAGCACGGCGAGATGGGCGAGGAGGCCGAGAAGGACGCCTAGATCGCGGCGACCATCTCCCGTACGGTCTCGATCTCCTCTCCGTTGACCAGGTGTGCCATCCCCGGGTAAAAGCGCACTGTGACCTGGGCGCCCATGCCCCTGAGTACCTCGCCCGCCTCGACCACGCGGTGCATCTGGATGTGCGGGTCGATGTCGCTGCAACCGAGAAAGACGGGTGTGCCGTCTAGCTGTTCTGGGTAGTCGCGGGAGGTGCCCTCCGGACCGATGAGGCCTCCGCTGAGGCCCACGACACCGCCGTAGCGACGCGCGTTGCGTGCAGCCCACTCCAGGGCCAGGCAAGCGCCTTGCGAGAAACCGAGCAGGACGATGCGCTGCGCGGGAATCCGCGCCTCCACACGCCCAACCAGCCGCGACACCGTGTCCAGCGCGGCGCTGAGATATGGCTCGTTGCTCTCAAGCGGCGCCGTGAACGGATTCGGATACCACGTGCTGCCGGCCGCCTGTGGGGCCAGGTACGCCCAGCCGGGAAGTTGAACCTCGGCGGCGATGCTCACGATGTCTTCCGCGGTCGCGCCCCGGCCGTGGAGCAGAATCATCGCGGCGCGCGCCGACGCCAGCCTCTCCCCCGCCTCCACGACACGCTGACCATGTGCGATCGACATCGCGGCCTAGTATGACCAGAGCTTGAGCGGCTCCTTCGTGTACTCGAATCCGCCTGTCATCCATTGGGGCCGCGGTTCCATCGCTGAGCTCGCACCAGAGCTCGCGCGTCTTGGCGTGAAGCGTCCGGGGCTCGTGACGACCCGCTCCCTGCTGCGTTCCGTCGAGAAGCTGACGCTCACGCCGAGCGCGACCATCACGATCGCCCAGCATGGGCCGATGACCCAGATCGACTCCGGCGTGAAGGACGCCGCGGGCGCGGACGGGATCGTCAGCTTCGGCGGAGGCAGCGCCATCGACGCGGCCAAGATCATCGCGCTCCAGCTTGCCGGCAATGCCGGCTCTGCGCCTCCCCACGTCGCGGTCCCGACCACGCTCTCGGCCGCCGAGCTCGCGGCCGGTGCCGGCTACACCAACGCAGCCGGCGACAAGGCCGGCATGCGCGACCCGCGGCTGATGGTCAAGGCGGTGATCTACGACTCCGAGCTGGCGCTGATGACGCCTCTCGAACTGTGGCTGTCGACCGGGATCCGCGCGCTCGACCACGCGGTGGAGGGATTCCTCGCGCCCGGCGAGCATCCCTTCAACGATGTGATGGCCCTGGAGGCGATCCGGCGCCTGTTCGATTCGCTGCCCCGAGCCAGGGCGGCGCCGGACGACGCGGATGTGCGGACCGAGAACCAGCTTGCGGCCTGGTTCTCGTTCACCCTGCCAGGCGCGTCAGCGGGCGGCCTGAGTCACACCATGGGCAAGCAGATCGGAGCCCGGCACGGTATCCCGCATGGCGTGACCTCGTGCCTGCTGCTGCCGCACGTGATGCGGTTCCTGTCGCGGCGAATGCCGGAGCGGATGGCGGTCCTGTCCAACGTGATGGGCGGCGAGGCCGCGGACTGCGTGCAACAGCTCATCGGTTCGCTCGGACTGCCGCAGCACCTCGGCGCGTATGGCGTCGACGAGCCGGCGCTGGCCCGGGCTGCGGCCGAGCTGGCGGGCGACTACGCGGCCGAGGATGTGCTGACGATCTATTTGTCGGCTCTCTAGTGGCGACGAGGGTGCAATGGGCGAATTGAGATTTCCATGGCCCTGTTGCGTGCGCGCAGTCCCAAGACATTGCGCGCCGAAAGAATCAACCGCGGGTCGGTGGATGGGAACTCACGCATGGCGGTCCACTGCAATCCGGCGAACCGGAACGCGCTGAAGCGAAGAAGGGGATGGAAACCTGACGGTGCGAGAGCCTTCTCCGCCGGTATCGCAACACTCCCGATCCACAACCGCTCGAGACCTTCCTTGCGTGCGATCTCCGAGATCCCGACCAGCAGTGAGCGGAAGATTCCCTTCTGTCGATGCTGGACGAGGGTGGCGCAGTTCCAGATGTATCCCTCGCGCGGACCGGGCCGGATCTCAAGCTGCAGCTCGCTTATCCACTCGGGCCCGGTCGAGAACCAGCCAAATCCACCGACAGACCCATCGATGAGCACGGCGAAGCACCGACACCCGCGCGAGAAACGCAGCCCGACGAGGTCGTGCTCGTCGCCCATCGCGGCTTCGATGAGGTGCGCGCGCGAGGAGTCGACCTCCTGAACAGAAAGAAGCGGCGGACCCGAAGGCGCCAGGTCCGCCGCCCAGAGAGTGCTTCGAATCAGAAGCGGAAGTGGAGACGCCTGATCGTGTTGATCACGTCCTCGTCGCCTGACGCGGAGCCGCCAGGGAACCTCTGGAAGAACGTCAGCACTGCGTCGGCCGCGTTGTTGAAATGGATCAGCGCGTCGCATCCCTCGAAGTTGCCGCTCTCAGGCTGCGCCGACCAGGCCCCGTCCTTGACGGTGGCGCGCCACTTGCCTCCCCACGGTCCATCGACCTGGATGCCGTATGTGAAGACCTGGTCTGTAGCGACCTTCTCGTCGACCGTGTACTGCCAGAACACGAAAGCAAACGGCAGGATCAGGCCGGCGGTCGCCTCGTCGATGGTGGCGAGCTTGTTGCCCAGCCCGTACTCGATGTCGTACGGGTGAACGCCGTAGTCCATGATCTGAAAGGTCGCGTAGAAGCCTGCGGGCACCGGCCCCGCGAACGGGTGGTAGACCATGAAGCTGGTCCACTGCTCAGGCGTCAGGTCGTCGAGCATCTTGTCGAGCTTCTGGGCGTCCTTCTTGAACCGCTCGAGCGCCTCCTCGCGCGAGAGCTTGCGGAACTCGAGCGCGTGGTCGTTGAGCGTCTCGCCCATCACGGGCAGGCCGAGCGCGGTGCCATCCTTTCCGGCCAGGGCGGCGTCCCAGTTCTTGAAGTAGCCCTCCATGACGTCGATCATGTGGCCGACCAGATCTCGCACCTCCCAGCCTGTGCAGCGGGTGTCGACGTTCCAGTTCTTCGGGTCGGAGACAAGCCGCGTGAAGTTCTCGCGGTCGCGGCGCATGACGGTCATGACCGTGTCCTTGCCTTCGGCCGACATCGGGTTGACCGGTGAGATGACTGCGGTGCTCATGGGCCCTCTCGCCTCCCGGGGTTTCGATAGACCACTGGACTAGTGAGCGCCGCTTGTCGCGGTGGTCGGCACGACAATCGGCGGCAAGATCTCGTCGAGGCGTTCCCGCCGCACCTGGAACCAGGGCGGCAGGCTCAATCCACTCCCAAGATTTTCCGGCGACTCGTCGACGGTGAATCCAGGACCGTCGGTTGCGATCTCGAACAGCACACCTCCGGGCTCGCGGTAGTAGATCGACTGGAAGTACCAACGGTCGATCACGGGTGTGACGGTGCGACCGGCCGCCGTCAGCTGTTCCCGCCACTCGGCCTGCGTCCGTGGATCGGGCGTACGCCAGGCAACGTGGTGAACCGTGCCGATCGACTCCTCGCCCTCCGGTCCCTCCGGAGCCTCGACCACGTCGAGGACCGCGTGCGGCCCGCCGGCTCCTGTCTCGAACCTCGTCCTTTTGCCCTCTCGGGCCGCCACGCGAAACCCCATCACCGACGTGAGAAGGTTGGAGGTCGCCTCCATCTCGGTGAGCGTCATCGTCACCGAATGGAAGCCGCGGATTGCGTGCTCCTCATCGACCGGAGCCTCGGGCCAGCGCTTCCAGCGGTCGTTCGCGGCCTGGGCGACAAGCTCGAGCTCGATGCCGTCGCCGTCGTGCAGGATGAGGACGTCGGCCTCGAAGCGGCTGACCGTGCGGTGGTCGACCCCAGACCTCTTCAGCCGGTCGCTCCAGAAGCCGAGCGAGCCTACCGGCACCTGGAACGCCACCGTCGTCACCTGGCCCGTGCCGGTCCGCTGCCCGGGCCAGGTCGGCCAGCCGAAGAAGGTCATCGCGGTGCCCGGTGTTCCGAGGTAGTCGCCGAAGTAGATGTGATAGGTGTCGGGCAGGTCCTGGTTGATGCTCTTTTTGACGAAGCGCAGCCCAAGCACGCCGACGTAGAAGTCGACGCACTTCTGCACGTCGCCTGTGATGCACGTCACGTGGTGGATACCGGGAATGGTTGCGCCCACGCTTGCCCCCATATTAGTCCCGCTCTGGCGCCGCCTCCGAGGATGCCTCGTCCTCGACTCGAGACCAGATCTCGTGCGCCATCGGCTCCTCGATCTCCTCTTGCAGGTGGGCGACCAGGCCGATCGCCCGGGCCATCACGGCGAGCCCCCGGCAGATCCGCCACGGGATCTCCATCTCGCTCGCGACCGCGGCGATGGCGCCTGTCGCGTTGACCGGCAGCTCACGCCCGTAGACGGCAGTCGCCTCTTTCGAAATCAGTTCCATCAGCTCCAGGTGGCGCCCGGCGAAGCCGTTCTCGGCGGCGAGCGCGAAGAGCCTCGCAGTCCGCGGGTCTGCCGCCTTGTGCACCGGGTGGCCAAGGCCCGGGATGACGTGCTGGGCGGCCCGATGCGACTCCACGATCTTGCGGGCGATCGCCCGGAGGTCACCAGCGGACGGCGCCTCCTGCAGCGTCCTCGCCGCCTGCTCGATCGAGCCGCCGAAGCGGTCGCCCATCCCCAGCAGGCCCGCCGCGACGGCGGCCTGCAGCGCCTCGGGTGCTCCGAAGTAGGTCAGCCTGGCTGCGATCGTGGACGGTGTGAGACCGTGCTCGACCAGCGTCACTATCAGGGCGTTGAACATGACCGACTCCTGCGCCGTGGGCAGGCGGTCCTTGAGCTCGAGGAACGCGACATCGCCGAGCGAGACCTTGCCGATCAGCTCCTCGGTCAGGTCGTAGCCACGGACGAAGATCCGGTCGGCGGTGCTCTTGCCGAGCCCGGAGCGGAGCTTCCGGCTCCGCCCCTCTCCCTTCACCCCTCTCCCGTGCGGGGAGAGGGCTCCTGCCGCGAAAGACTCGTCTTGTAGCCGGCCTCGCCGAAGTCGGACTCGGGGACGAGCTCCACCTTGCTCCGGAACATGAGCCTGGAGTGGATCGCGTTCTCGATCTCGGCCACCAGCGCCGCGTCCGAGTCGGGTCGCTCTGTCACCTCGACCTCCACCGGGATGGGCGGCTCGATGGAGGTCTGGGGGCCGCGTCGAACAACCCGAGCGCGCCCGGTGACGCGAGGCCTGAAGTCACTGACCACGGCCAGGATCGCGGTCGGGTACACGTTCACCCCGCGCACGATGAACATATCGTCGCGCCGTCCGATCACACGCTGGCGAAAGGTCGTGCGCCCACACTCGCACGAGGTCCCTTCGATGCGCACGATGTCGCTGCCGCGAAAGCGGACGATCGGCATCGCCTCGCGCGTCAGCGTCGTGTAGACGAGCTCTCCAACGGCACCTGTCTCGATCTCCATCGGTTCCTGCGTGTCCGGGTTGATCAGCTCGACCCAGACGTGGCCTGCGCCACAGAAGTGCATGCCCTGCTGGTGCGGGCACTCCCCGAACAGCGAGGGCGAAACGTCGCCGATGCCCATGACCTCGGTGACGGTCACGCCCAGCGCCCGCTGGATGTGGTCACGGATCGCGGGTATACCCCCGCCAGGCTCGCCTCCGGTGACGACGTGGGTCAGCGCCCACCCCTTTCCCCTTTGGGGAGAGGGGGGCTCGAGCCGGTTGGCGAGGTACTGGGCAAAGGATGCAGTGGACAGCAGCGTGTCCGCGAGTCCCGTGCGCAATCCGAAGATCACACGCTCGGTGTCGCCGGGTGCGACGGGCACCGAACGCGTGCCGATTCGCAGGAGGACGAAGTGGGTATGACCGGCGACGAAAGGACCAGCCCCGAAGGTGGTGAGCACGGTGCTGTGCTCGTGGATGCCGGTCGCGTAGTAAGTGCGCGTCCCCATCACCGTCCACGACTCCATGTCACCGCGCGTCAACGCGAGCACGCTGGGGTTCCCGGTCGTGCCGCTCGTCTGGTAAACACGCTTGACCTGGTCAGGCGTGACGCAAAGGTTGCTGCCGAAGGGTGGATCGTCGTCGAGCGCCTGCCTCAGCTCGTCTTTGGCCGTGAATGGAAGCTGGCTCAGGTCGGCCAGGCTGACGAACGAGTTGCCGATCCCGGCCTCACGCCACTTGCGTGCGTAGAAGGGCGACGACTCCCGTAGGCGCCGGTACTGGCGCTCCCATGCTGTTACGCCGAGGCGCCGGGTCTCCTCCCAGGGCCCGGCTTCGACCTCGCGCTCCCAGATCCAGTCGCGCTCGCAAGCGTCGCCGCGCAGGCGGCCCGTCGTGGTTGCCACTTCGAGCACAGATTAACCTTCGGAACATGAAGCGAATTCTGCCGACGACGGTGGTCGGGAGCTATCCACAGCCCGACTGGCTGGTCGACCGGCAGATGCTCGGCAGCCGGCTGCCCCCTCGGGTCCGCGCGCGCGAGATCTGGCGCGTGCCGGCGGAGTTTCTCGAGCAGGCCCAGGACGACGCCACCATCGTCGCCATTCGGGACTTGGAGCGCGCGGGTATCGACATCGTCACCGACGGCGAGATCAGGCGGGAGAGCTACTCGAACCGATTCGCGACGGCGCTCGAGGGAATGGACCTCGACCGCCCCGGGACGGCCCTGGACCGAACCGGACATCCCAATCCCGTGCCGCGCGTCGTCGGGCCGATTCGCCGCACCCGCCCGGTCGAGAAGCGGGACGTCGAGTTCCTGCGTGCCCACACCGATCATGCGATCAAGGCGACGCTGCCCGGGCCCTTCACGATGTCGCAGCAGGCGCAGGACGACCACTACCACGATGAGGAGGCGCTGGCGATGGCGCTGGCCGAGGCGGTCAACGAAGAGGTGCGCGACCTGTTCGCGGCTGGGGCCGACGTCGTGCAGCTCGACGAGCCCTACCTGCAGGCGCGCTCGGAGAAGGCGGCGCGCTTCGCGCTCCCGGCGATCAACCGCGCGCTGCAAGGGATCGCCGGCACGACGGCGCTGCACACCTGCTTCGGCTACGCGCACATCGTGCACGACCGGCCGAACGGCTATCCGTTCCTGGAACAGCTCGCCGACACGACCGCGCAGCAGATCTCGATCGAGTCGGCGCAGCAGAATGTCGACCTGGGAGTCCTGCGCTCGTTTGGCGGCAAGACGCTGATCGTCGGCGTGATCGACCTCTCCGACGACAGCCCGGTGGAGGACGTCGAGACGATCGTGGGCCGGATCAAGAACGCTCTCCATTTCGTGGAGCCTGAGCGGCTGGTGGTCGCCCCCGACTGCGGCATGAAGTACCTGCCGCGCGAGAACGCTTTTGGCAAGCTGGCGGCGATGGCCAGTGC
This sequence comes from Candidatus Dormiibacterota bacterium, assembly GCA_036395015.1. GTDB lineage: Bacteria > Chloroflexota > Dormibacteria > Dormibacterales > Dormibacteraceae > 40CM-4-65-16. Next base: position 12,955 of record DASWDZ010000004.1, read on the forward strand.
CGCGGAGACGGTGCGAGCCGGGCTTTAGCTCCGGACGCGCATTGCGACCACGGCCAGCTCCTCGATCGCCACGCGCGCCAGCTTGACGGCGCGGGCGTAGGCCGCCTTGCTCGGCGGCCTGGAGCGACCCTTTAGCGATGCGTCGATGAACTTCTTGGCCTGTTCCGACGGATCCTTCGCCATCATCAACCTCCCCTCAATTCTGACCAGAACCGGTCGATGACGAGCTCGGCGAACCACTCCGCCCAGTACTTCTGCTTCAACTTTTTCTTCGCCAGGTAGTTCCTGAACTCGGGGGTCACCTCCAGCTCCGCGATCAGCAGCGCGGTGACATCGTCGGGCCGGATCTCCTTGATGTACGCATGGGTCGCGTTGTAGGCGTGCTTCGCCTTGGCCTTCCACGCCGCGGAATCGTCGTGGAGGAGCGAGGTCAGGCTCGCGTCCTTCAGGTCCTGGAGCTTTCTCTGGGTCAGGGCCACGCTACTGCCACAACACCATCCGCGTCGCCCACGTCGCCGCGCCGAGGCATGCGACCAGGAGAAGCGCGAAGAGCGCGATCGCCCAGTCGTAAAGGCCGATGGGCCCACCGTTGATCAGCCACAGCAGGCTGACCGCCACCGTCGCCAGCCCCAACCCAAAGGCGGCGAGCAGCGTTGCGCCCGCGACGCGGTACGGGCGGACGACCTTCTCCGGCACGCCGCCGGGATACGACTGATAGGACGCGATGACGATGCCGAGAAAGACCAGCACGAAGCCGGCCAGCGCGGCCGCCGAGCCCAGGATCGCGATGACCACGTCTTTGGGTTCGATCAAGTTCCGCCAAGGATAAAGAGAGGGCCGGGGGGTAGGCCCGGCCCCTCTCACCACACGCCGAGCGCGGCGCTCGGGATCAGCAGGTGTCGGCGGGGCGGTGGAACCATGGGAAGGGGTTGAGGTCACCCATGAACGTGTACCGCCCGTCGGCCGTGATCTGCGCACGTTGGGAGATGGTATTGGGCGCGATGTGCATGAACCACGGCAGGAACGCCTCCTCCTGGATGTGGAAAGTTCCCTCTCCGGTTGCGTCGAACGGCCCGACTGCGAACCCGAGGTTGAAGGTCGGGTCCCCGACCTCCAGTAGGTCGCTGCACCCGTACTGGGGCGCGTTGTCCGCCTTCCATCGCTGGACCGTGTTGGTGTTGAACGGATCGGCGGCCCACTCGGTGATCTCGTGCGTCAGGACGCTGATGTCCTTGTTGATCCACATCCGCGGCCCGAAGAGGCCCGGCGACAGCCAGGACGACCACACGAAAGTCTGGACGGGCTGGTTGCCCATCCCGTTGACGGGCCCGTTCTCGCCACCTGTCGCATGTCCTGCGCCGTGCGCCCCAAGCACGCAGCAATGGAGCGGATCGTTGTCCACGTACAGGAGGACGTCCTTGGTCAGGAGGATTGTCAGGTGTGTCGGGTCGAGGTGGAGGCGGGCCAACAGGTTCTGGACTCTGGCCTGGAACCACGAAACGTCGACGTCGGCGAAGACCACGTTCCCAGGGGTGACCACGGTGATGCCGTGCTCACGTGGGACGTCGATCGTCACCGGGTCGTAGAGGACGCCAGTGTCCAGGACCAGGTGATAACCCGAGCCCACCTTGTTGAACTGGGAACGCATCGTGGCGTCGATCAGTTGGCCGGTGTTGTTCGCGGACAGAGGAAACTGGCTCAGCGGCGCCGGACGGAACCACGGCGTACCGTTCGCATGCGTGAGCGCGCGAGTCGATGAGTAGTCGATGTTGCTCTGGAACAACGGAGAGCCGATCACGCCCGCCACTCTGTCCGACCCGTTGAAGGCCACCCCGTCGACGGTGACGTCGAGCGGGATGATGTCAACGCCGACTGTCGCCGAACCATCGGTGCTGGGATCGACCCCGACCATGTTGTAGCGGTAGGTGATGCCGTTTTCGGGATTCGTCGTCTCACCGAGCCAGTGCTGGACGGTGCGGGAGGTCGGTAGGGGATCGGCGCCGCCGAAGCTGACCGTGATCGGATGAATGGCGTCGTCGTCGATCGGCTGCGGCGGCTGGTCGGCCAGGGCAGCCGTCGAGCTCAGGACGAGCGTGCAGGCAGTGGCGAGGGCGGCGCCCAACGGCAGGCGCAACGCCCGATGACGTATCTGCGAAACCACCCTCTTCATTCCTATTTTGACGGCAAAGACCGCCGTCACCGGCGGGCTGGGCCGGATACTAGCCCGGCCCGGAATTGGTTCCACGATTTAACGAAAAAATACTGTCAAGTCATTCAA
>DASWDZ010000005.1:0-61739 GCA_036395015.1 Candidatus Dormiibacterota bacterium
GAACTTGATCGCACGCGAGAGCAGGCGGGCGGTTTCCCTGGAGAGCGTGCCACGGGTCGCCGACTCGCGCATGACCACCTCCAGCTCCTCGATGCTTCGCGCCGCGGTCAGCTCGCTGCGAGGCTCGATGCCAAGGCGCCGCACCAGCGCGTCAGCGAGCTGGTTGAGCAATTGCACGGGCGGACCGAAGAGCCACGCGAAGGCGCGCAGGGGACGGATCACCAACAAGCCTGTCCGGAGCGGCGTGGCGATCGCGATGCCCTTGGGGACCTGCTCGCCGAGGACCAGCTGCAGGAAGGTCGACATGATCAGCGCCAGCGCCACGGACACACCGACGGCAAGCTCTTCTTCAGGCAGCGGCAGGTTCTGGACGGCGGGGTGAATGACGCTCGCCACCAGGGGCTCGGCGACGAAACCGATCAGGAGCGATGAAACCGTGATCCCAAACTGAGCCGCCGAAAGGTGGCGCGTCAGCTGTCCCGTGGACTCCATCAATTCCCTGGCACGCGAGTCGCCCCGCGCCGCCAGCTCCTGCAGCCGGCCTCGATCGACCGTGACCAGGGCGAACTCGCTGAGGACGAAGAACGCGTTGGCCGCGATCAGACCCAGCAACGCGAGCAGGCCGAGCCCCAGCATCCGCGGCCAGCCTAACGCCTCGGGTCCTGCGCCGACCGGCGCAAGCTCTTAGGCTTTCGTCACTGCTGGTGAGGGCTGGAGAGCGCTCACCGGCCTTCTCTCCACAGGAGGTGCGGCGGTGCTGACGAAGGACGGCGTGGCGCGCAAGGAGCGTGAGCCGGCGCTGAGCAAGGACAGACTCGCCTCCGACGTGGCGAAAGGCCTCATCGACACCGTCGTCGTCGCGTTCACCGACATGCAGGGCCGGCTCATGGGCAAGCGCGTCGACGCAGAGTACTTCATGGAGTCGGCCGGCCACGGCGAGGCGGTCGAAGGCTGCAACTACCTGCTGGCCCTGGACATGGAGATGGACCCGGTTCCCGGCTACGAGATGGCGAACTGGGAGCGAGGCTACGGCGACTTCGACCTGGTGCCCGACTTCGCCACGCTTCGCCGCATCCCCTGGCTCGAGGCCACGGCCCTGGTCCTGAGCGACGTGGCCTGGCACGACGGCAAGCCGGTGCGGCCGTCGCCGCGCCAGGTGCTGCGCGCCCAGGTCGAGCGCGCCCGGGCCCTGGGCTTCGAGCCCATGTTCGGATCCGAGCTGGAGTTCTTCCTGCTCAAGGAGACGTACGCGGAAGCGCACGCCAAGCATTACCTCGACCTGGTGCCCTCGGTGCCGTACATCCTCGACTACCACATCCTCGCCACCACTTACGACGAGCCGTTCCTGCGCGCCGTGCGCAAGGGCATGAAGGGCGCAGGCATCCCGGTCGAGAGCTCGAAAGGCGAGGCATGGCCCGGCCAGCAGGAGATCAACCTTCGCTTCGCCGACGCGGTCACGATGGCCGACAACCACGTCGTCTACAAGAACGGCATCAAGGAGATGGCACACCAGGCGGGCTGCTCGGTCACGTTCATGGCCAAGCCCGACCACCGCTGGATCGGCAGCTCGTGCCACGTGCACTCGAGCCTCTGGAAGGACTCGCGCAACGCGTTCGACGGCGAGTCCGAGGTCTTCAAGCAGTACCTCGCCGGGCACATCGCGTATGCGTCGGAGCTGGCGATCTTTCTCGCGCCGAACGTCAACTCGTACAAGCGCTACGCGGCGGGGAGCTGGGCGCCGACCACGCTCGCCTGGGGCCACGACAACCGGACGTGCGGCTTTCGCATCGTGGGCCGCGGCCGGCACCTCCGTACCGAGTCGCGCGTCCCCGGCGCCGACGTCAACCCCTACCTTTGCTTCGCGGCGCTCCTGGCCGCCGGCCTGCGCGGGATCGAGGAGGAGCTCGAGCTGCCGCCCGAGTTCAAGGGCAACGCGTACGAGTCGGACGTGCAGCGCTTCCCCGGCTCGCTGCGCGAGGCGATCGCCAACCTGGAGCGCGGAACCATGGCCCGGGCCGCCTTCGGCGACGACGTCATCGACCACTACCTCAACTACACGCGCACTGAGCAGTCGCTCTTCGACAAGGTCGTCACGAACTACGAGCGCGAGCGTCTCTTCGAGCGCGGTTAGAAAGTGGGGCGGCTCGACGGCAAGGTAGCGGTCATCACCGGGGCGGCCGGTGGGATCGGCCGCGAGGCGGCGCTGCTCTTCGCTTCCGAGGGCGCACGGGTCTGCGTCGCCGATGTCGGGCGGGAGGCAGGCGAGAAGACCGCGTCCGAGTGCCGCGAGGCATTCTTCTTCGCCGCCGACGTCAGCGACCCGAAGAGCGTGGAGTCGATGTACGCAGAGACGAAAAGGCGTTACGGGTACATCAATGTGCTCTACAACAACGCGGGCATCATGCCGCCCGACGACGACTCGATCCTGGTCACCGAACCCGACGCATGGGATCGCGTGCAGGCGGTGAACGCCCGTGGCGTATACCTCTGCTGCAAATACGGAATCCCCCACCTGCTCGAGGCAGGCGGAGGCTCGGTGATCAACGTCGCCTCGTTCGTCGCCCTGATGGGCGCGGCGACGTCGCAGATCGCCTACACGGCGTCGAAGGGCGCGGTGCTCTCCATGAGCCGCGAGCTGGCGGTGCAGTTCGCGCGGCAGGGCGTGCGCGTCAACGCATTGTGCCCAGGCCCGGTCGAGACGCCGCTGCTGATGCGGATCTTCAACGAGGACCCGAGCGCCTACCAGCGGCGGCGCGTGCACCTCCCCATGGGCCGGCTCGCCAAAGCCCGGGAGATCGCCAATGCCGCGCTGTTCCTGGCGAGCGATGAGTCGAGCTACGTCAACGGCGCCACCTTCATGGTCGACGGCGGGCTCACCGCCGCTTACGTAACTCCCGAATAGGAAAGGCCTGTTAAGACCATTGGTTGCCGAGCATCTGTTTGAGATGCTTCCCGCATGGTCCAGTACGACTACGAGGTCACCGGCGAGGACATCGCCGGGCGGCTGATCAGCCTGCGTCAGAAGATCGACAACCTGGAGGTCGAGTTCTCCCGGCTTGCGATCGAGTTCGACAAGACCAACTGGTGGGGGTACGAGGGCTTCAACACCGCGTTCGACTGGATCCGCATCAACTGCCACCTGAATTCGCACCAGGCGTGGAACGCGCTGGCCGTTGGCTCCGTGGAGGCGGAACTTCAGCACACACTCCAGGCGATGCAGGCGGGCGAGATCGGCTTCGCGCACGTAGCGACGATGGCGAGGACGGCAAGCGAGGTTCGGGGCGCTTTCGACGAGACCAGGCTTCTGCCCCTCGCTCGTGAGACTTCACCTGGAAAGTTCTTCCACAAGTGCATCCACTACCGGCATGCGATCGACGCGGACGGTTACAACCGAGACCAGGAAAGGCTGTCCGAGGAGCGTGGGCTGCGCCTGAACACGGCGCAGGACGGGTGCGTGCTCATCAGTGGCTTGCTCGACCCGGTCGGAGGCGCCGCGGTGCGCACCGCGCTCGAGCCACTTGCCCAGCCTTCAGGCGAGCACGACGACAGAAATCGCGAGCAGCGCTACGCCGACGCACTGGTCGAGCTCGCGTCGGGTGGCAAGCCCGCCGAGATCCAGGTCACATCGACCATCGAGACGCTGACGGGCATGGCGGGCGCGGCCGCGGCCGAGATGGAATTCTCGCTGCCGATCTCCACCAAGACGGTTCGGCGGATGGCGTGCGACTGCAGCGTGACCCGTGTGCTCCTGGACCAGGATTCAGCCGTGGTCGATCTGGGTCGCTCGAAGCGCGTCGTCTCGCACGCGCTGCGCAGTGCGCTGAAGGTCCGCGATGGCCACTGCCAGTGGCCGGGATGCGAGCGGGAGGCCTCGCGGTGCGATGGTCACCACCTCGTGCACTGGATCGAGGGCGGAGAGACCAACCTCCGGAACCTGGTTCTCCTCTGTCGGCGGCACCACCGGATGGTGCACGAAGGCGGCTGGCAGCTGGTCAAACGAGACGACGGCCGCATCGTCACGGTGGCTCCGACGATCACATTTGCTGGAGCGCGCGGACCGGATTAGTCACAATCCGCGGAATGCCGCGCGAAACCCAGAGAGCGATTCTTCGGGACGCGCTCGGCATCGCCATCGCGAGTGGCGCCTACGCGGTCGCTTTCGGTGCGATCTCGGTTGCCTCCGGACTCTCATTGCTCCAGACCTGCGCGATGTCAATCGTGATGTTCACCGGCGCGTCCCAGTTCGCGATGGTCGGCGTCATCGGCGCCGGCGGCAGCGCCTGGGCCGGCGCCCTCGCTGCGGTGCTCTTGGGAACGCGCAACGCCTTCTACAGCCTGCGGCTTGCCTCCCTGCTTGACGCACGTGGTTGGCGGCGACTGCTGGCGGCCCAGTTCGTGCTTGACGAGACCACGGCGATGGCCATCGCCCGGGACAAACCGGAGCAGAGCCGTTTTGCCTACTACGCAACGGGTGCGGCGCTGTTCACGCTATGGAACGTCGGGACGCTCATCGGCGCCTTGGCGACCAAGGCGATGTCCGACCCCAAGGTCTTCGGGCTGGACGCCGCCGTGCCCGCCGCCTTCCTGGCCCTCCTCGCCCCGCGACTCCGCGCTTGGGAACCGCTTGCCATCGCGGTCGCCGCTGCGGTGGTCGCGATCGCGCTCCTGCCGTTCGTGCCCGCGGGGGTTCCGCTGCTGATCGTCGCCCTTCTCGTGTCGCTCTTCGGATGGCTCCGACGGTGACCTGGGCCGGAGTCCTGGTGGCGTCGGTCGCCTGCTACCTCCTGAAGCTGGCAGGGCTCGCTCTCCCTCAGCGCTGGCTGCAGAACCCACGCTTCCAGGCCACTGCGCCGCTGATCCCGATCGCTTTGCTGGCGGCGCTGGTCGGGACGGGGACGTTTGCGACCGGCCAGCACCTCGTGCTTGACGTGCGCGTGGCCGCCCTTGCCGTCGCGATCGTCGCCGTCATGCTTCGCGCGCCGTTCCTGGTCGTGGTCGGCGTGGCAGCCGCGACAGCTGCCATGCTGCGCCTGGTCCTGCCTTGAAGATCCGATCCGCGGGCCCTGAGGATGCGGAATTCCTGCACGAGATGTTCCTCGGGGCCTTCTTCTGGCGAGGCGACGCGCCGGCGCGCCCGGACGCCGATGCCATGGCCGCCATGGCCCCCTATGTCACGGACTGGGGACGCCCCGGTGATGCCGCCATGGTCGCGATATCAGACTCCGGCGAGCGTCTTGGAGCGGCCTGGTACCGGCTGTTCACCGCGTCCACGCCTGGCTATGGGTTCGTCGCGCCCGAGGTCCCCGAGCTGGGAATTGCCGTGGTCGCGACACACCAGGGCTATGGAATCGGACGCGGGTTGATGGAGAGCCTGATCGAGCTGGCCGCCGGCGAAGGCCGTCCGGGGATCAGCCTCAGCGTTGAGGACGGCAACTCACGTGCCGCACACCTTTACGAGAGCGTCGGATTTCGCACCGTGGGCAGGAACGGGAACGCGCGAACGATGCTGCTCGAGCTGAAGGCGGGCGCTTGAGCAGCACGCCTGTGTGGATCGAGGCCGTGAGCAAGCTGACGCCCGAAATTCACGAGGCGCTCTCCAGGCTGCTGCCGCAGCTGAATCCGAAGCTCGCCGTGCCGGACCGCGTACGTCTGGACCGACTCGTCGAGGACCCCGACGTGGTGCTTCTCGTCGCTCGTGACGGCGGACGGATAGTGGGCACCACGACGGTCATCGTGTACACGACCCCGTTCTGGATCAAGGCGCGGCTGGACGAGGTCGTCGTCGACGAGGCCGCGCGCGGCAAGGGAGTGGGCGAAGCTCTTGTCAAGGCGAGAAGCCGCGCATCGCCTTTACGAGCGGCTCGGGTTCGAGGTCCGCGACTCGGACGTGTTCAGGATCGTGCTGGAATAGTCCTCCCCACTCATTAGGAGGTGCCGCCGAAGGCGGCGGAAGGGCTGGCCAGCTTCTCCAGGCGATCGACCATCGAGGCCAACGTCGCGAATGCCGCGTTCACCGGCTCCGGCGAGGTCATGTCGACACCGGCCATCCGCAATCCCTCGAGCGGATACATCGAGCCGGCGCTTTTCAAGAACGCGATGTATGACTCGACGGCCTGCTTGTCACCGGCTGCCACGCGCCCCACGAGGTGGTCCGCGGCGGCGATGCCCGTCGCGTACTGGTAGACGTAGAAGTTGCTGTAGAGGTGGGTGTGGAACTGGGCCCACGTCGAGCCGATGCGCTCGCGGTCGCGCTCGTTGATGTCGACCTCGGAGCCATAGACCTCCATCATCAGGTCGGCCATGAGCTCATTCATGGAGTCGGCGGTGAGGGCGACGCCGCGCTCGACGCGCTCGTGGATCTCGAGCTCGAACCGCGCCAGCGACGGCATGATGAAGAAGTAGCGGTAGAAGTTCGACATCGCCTCTTCGATGACCGCCATCTGAAACGCGGGGTCGGTCTTGGTTGCGAGCAGGTGCCGGCGCGTGAGCGCCTGGTGCATGTTCGACGCGACCTCGGCCTGGAACAGCCCGTAGTTGGAATAGACATAGGGCTGCGTCCGCCGAGCGTGGTACGAGTGCATTGAATGGCCGAGCTCGTGAGCGAGGGTGCTCATCGAGTAGATGTCGTCGTTGTAGCTCATGAAGATGAACGGCGGCGTATCGATGCCGCCGGTCGAGAACGCGCCCATCCGCTTGCCCTTGTTCGGGTAGACGTCGACCCAACGGTCCTCGAACGCGCCACGGCGCAGCACCTTGACATAGTCGTCGCCCAGCGGCGAAACGCCGGCCGCGATCCACTCCACCGCCTCCTCATACGGAACCCGCAGGCTCCTCGAGCTCAGCGGCGCGCGCGCGTCGTATGGCTTCAGCACCTCGAGGCCGAGCACCTGGCGGCGGATCCGCCAGTAGCGGTGCCACGTGCCCACGTTGTCGCGGAACGTCTGGATGACGTTGTGAAACACCTCGACCGGGATATGGCTCGGCTCCAGCGCCGCCTCCAGCGACGATGAGAATCGACGCGCGCGGGCGAAGAAAACGTCGCGCTTGACGCCGCCGGCCAGGCTGGCCGCCATGGCGTGCTGCATCGCAAGGTGCTGGTCGGCGTAGCTCTCGAACGCGGTGCGCCGGACCTCGCGGTCGGGATGGGTGAGAAGGGACGAGATCGTGCCCTGGGCGACCTCGTGCAGCTCAGCGTCCGAGCCCACGGCCGGCGCGAACTTCAGGTCCGTGTTCGCCAGCACGCCGTGCACCGAGAGGGCGGTGGCCAGCGGGTCGGACACCTGGGTCAGCAGCTCCTCGACCTCCGCGCTTCGCACGCGACTCTGCAGCTTCTCGAGACGGTCGAAGTAGTGGCCCAGGTAGGAGAGTCGCGGCGACGTCGCGACCCACTCGCGGAGCTTGGGGATCCCGATCTGCAGCATCTCCGGGATGGCGAACGAGGCCGCGGCGCCAAGCTGCGCGGCGGTGGACCGGGCGCGGTCCGCGCGGGCGGCGGCCCCCTGGTCGCCAACGTCGCCCGAGTACTGCATCGAGCTGTACACCACCACCTTGGCCAGCAGCCGGTGGGCGCGCTCGTTGGCGTCGAACCAGTCGGCGAGCGCCTCCGGGGAGTCGCCCAGGTGATCCTTGAACTCGGTGAGGTCGGGGAGCATCGAGAGGATGGTCTGCACGGCCTGCTCCCACGCGGCCGTGTCGCTGAAGACGCTTTCGCTGTTCCAGGTGAACCGCCTGTCGACCTCAGAGCGGGCCGGCAATGGTTTCGCCACGAGGGATTAGTAGCATGGGTCAGATGCCACGCGCCAGCGCGAACGGGATCGAGGTCGAGTACGAGACGTTCGGCGATCCGGAAGCCGCGCCGCTGCTCCTGATTGGCGGGCTCGGCACCCAGATGATCAGCTGGGACGACGAGTTCTGCGAATTGCTCGCGACGCGGGGTTTCCTCGTCATCCGCTTTGACAACCGGGACACCGGGCTCTCGACCTACGTGGATGGCGCCTATGAGCTCGATGACATGGCCGACGACGCCGCCGGGCTGCTGGGTGCGCTGGAGGTCCCGGCGGCCCATGTCGTCGGCGCGTCGATGGGCGGGTTCATCGCCCAGTTGCTCGCGATCAACCACCCGCACCGTGTCCTCACCCTGACTTCGATCATGTCCGGCCCGGGCGGGCAGGACCAGGTTCCGCCGACCGAGCAGGGGTCTGCGGTGCTCAGGGTGCCGCCGCCCAAGACGCGGGACGAGCAGATCGAGCTCGGCCTGTGGGCCAAAAAGGTGCTGCTCGGCCCGGCCGACCCTTTCGACGACGGCTGGGAACGGGCTCGCATCGAACGTGCCGTCGACCGCGCCTATCACCCGGCCGGCTTCGCGCGCCAGCTGCAGGCGATCATGGCCGCCAGGGGACGCCTGACCAGGCTCGCCGCCATCCGCGTGCCGACGCTCGTGATCCACGGCGACGCCGACATCCTGGTCCCGGTCGACAACGGGCGCCAGGTCGCGGCCGCCGTTCCGGGCGCCCGGCTGCTCGAGATCGAGGGCATGGGCCACGACCTGCCGCGGAGGGTGTGGCCGCAGGTCGCCGATGCGATCGCGGACCTCGCTCAGCACGCACGCGCCGCGTGCTGAGCGACCTCAATCCAGCGCTCGCGTTCCTCGCCGGCCTGGCGTCTTTCGTGTCGCCATGCGTCCTGCCCCTGGTCCCGGCGTACCTCGCCTACCTAGGGGCAACGGCAACTCCTCCCCATTCATGGGGAGGTGGCGGCGCAGCCGCCGGAGGGGCTGTCTCAAAGCCATCCATCGCGGTCGCGGGCGCGGCCTTCGTGGCCGGCCTGTCGTTGATCTTCATCCTTTTCTTCTACGTCTTCTCGCTCGCCGTGCAGCCGTTCCGCGCGTACGTCCCGGTCGTCGCCGGGGTTCTCGTCATCGTGATGGCCCTGCACGTCGCCGGCCTGGTCCGGCTTCCGTTCCTGGACACCCAGTACCGGGTGATGAAGACCGCACCGCAAGGAGGCGGCGCGGCCGGAGGCTTCCTGCTCGGCATGGGTTTCGCGAGCGGGTGGACGCCGTGCATCGGGGTCACGCTCGGCGCGGTTCTCAGCTCGGCGGTCACGATCGGAACCACGCCGCAGGGGCTCAGCCTGATGCTCGCCTACTGCCTGGGACTTGGCCTGCCGTTCATCGCGCTCGCCTTCGCGCTGGAGAACGCCCGACCCGTGGTCGCGTTCGTCAACACCCACCGGCGCGCGATCGACCTGGGTTCGGCGGCGGTCCTGGTCGTGATGGGACTGCTGCTGCTGACCAACAACCTGACGCTGCTGTCAGCCGGATTGACACAGCTCGTCCCGAACTGGCCGTCGCCCACCATCTAGGCTCTCACCCGGGGCCGTTAAGAACACTTGTTTGTAGCCCCGGAACTCGTCAAACTGGATGACGTGGGGCAAGTTCTCGACGCTCTCGAATCGTTCTCGCCGCCCATCCGGGACTGGTTCCGGGCCTCCTTCGCGGAGCCGACCCAGGTCCAGGAGCGCGGCTGGCAGGCGGTGGCATCCGGCCGCCACGTCCTGATGGCCGCGCCGACCGGCAGCGGCAAGACCCTGGCCGCCTTCCTCTGGTGCCTCGACAGGCTGGCTTCGGAGCCGATACCCCCCGACGCCGAGCGCTGTCGCGTGCTCTATGTCTCACCGCTCAAGGCGCTGGCCCACGACGTCGACCGCAACCTGCGCTCACCCCTGGTCGGCATCCGCCACCAGTTGGAGTCGCGTGGACTCCAGCCGCCGGACATCGCCGTCGCGATCCGCACGGGTGACACGCCGGCGGAGATGCGGCGGTCGATGGAGCGCCATCCGCCGGACATCCTGATCACGACGCCGGAGTCGCTGTTCCTGCTGCTGACCAGCGCGGCCAGGAAGATCCTGGCCCCGGTCCGCTGGCTCATCGTCGACGAGATCCACTCGGTCGCGTCGACCAAGCGCGGAAGCCATCTCGCCCTCAGCCTGGAGCGACTCTGCGAGCTGACCAAGGTGCAGCCGCAGCGCATCGGGCTGTCGGCAACGCAGCGCCCGCTCGAGGAGGTCGCGCGCTTTCTCGGCGGGGCGGACCGCGAGGTGTCGATCGTCGACGCGGGCCGGTTGAAGACGATGGAGGTCACGGTCGAAGTCCCGGTCGAGGACATGACGCGGCTGACCGCGGAGGACGAAGACAGCGCGCGGGGCCTCAACAGCATCTGGCCCGCGATCTACCCGCGACTGCTCGACCAGGTCCGAGCGCATCGCTCGACGATCATCTTCGTCAACTCGCGGCGGCTTGCCGAGCGGATCGCCGCGCGCATCAACGAGCTCGCCGAAGAGGACCTCGTCCGCGCGCACCACGGATCGATCGCGCGCGAACAGCGACTTTTGATCGAGGAGGAGCTGAAAGCGGGACGGCTGCGCGGGCTCGTCGCCACCTCGACGCTCGAGCTCGGCATCGACATGGGCGCGGTCGACCTCGTGATGCAGATCGAAGCTCCGCCAAGCGTCGCGGCCGGCATCCAGCGCGTCGGTCGAGCGGGCCACTCGGTCGGCGAGGTCTCACGCGGCGTCGTCATCCCGAAGTTTCGCGGCGACCTTCTGGAGTCGGCCGCAGTAGTCGAAGGCATGCTGGACGGCCGCATCGAGACCACCGTCGTACCGCGCCGTCCGCTCGATGTCCTGGCGCAACACATCGTGGCCATGTGCGCACTCGACGAGTGGGAGGTCGAGAAGCTGGCTCGCGTCGTGCGCCGGGCCTACCCCTACAGCGACCTCGGCCCGCGCGCCTTCGAGTCAGTTCTCGACATGCTCAGCGGCCGCTACCCGTCGGACCAGTTCGTCGAGCTGCGGCCGCGCATCGTGTGGGACCGGGTTGCGGGCAAGGTGCGTGGCCGGGCCGGCGCCCAGCGCCTCGCGGTCACGAACCCGGGCACGATCCCCGACCGCGGCCTCTACACCGTCAACCTCGCCGAGGACGGGCGCCGGGTGGGTGAGCTGGACGAGGAGATGGTCTACGAGACGCGCGTCGGCGAGACGTTCGTCCTTGGTGCCTCCACGTGGCGCATCGTCGACATCACACCGTCCCAGGTCATCGTCAATCCCGCGCCGGGCGAGCCGGGCAAGATCGCCTTCTGGAAGGCCGACGCCCCCAGCCGGCCCGTGGAGCTTGGTGCGGCGCTGGGCAGGATGGTCCGCGAGCTGCGCAGCGTCGACGCCGGCGCGGCGGCGACGCGGCTGCGCGACCGCGCCGGTTTCGACGACCTGGCGATCAAGAACCTGCTCCAGTACCTCGACGACCAGGCGGCGGCCACCGGCTCAGTGCCCGACGACCGCACATTGGTCGTCGAAAGGTTTCGCGACGAGGTGGGCGACTGGCGCGTCTGCCTGCACACACCGTTCGGCGGCCGCGTGCATGCGCCGCTCGCCCTGGCCCTCGAGGCGCACCTTCGGCAGACGCTCGGCGTGGATGCGCGCGCGCTGTGGACGGACGATGGAATCGCTCTCCACCTGCCGGAGGTGGAATCGCCACCGTCCCTCGACGACCTGATTCTCGACCCCGACGAGGTGCAGGAGCTGGTGTCGTCCCAGCTCCCGGCTTCGGCCCTCTTCGCCGCCCGTTTTCGCGAGAACGCCGCGCGCTCGCTGCTCCTGCCCAAGCGCAGGCCCGGCCAGCGGACACCCCTGTGGCAGCAGCGCATGCGCAGCGCAAACCTCCTCCAGGTGGCGGGTCAGTACCCGGACTTTCCAATCCTCGCCGAGACGTGGCGCGAGGTCATGAGCGATCACTTCGACATGGCTGCGCTCCAATCCGTGCTGCGGGCGATCCGGGCACGCGAGATTCGCGTCGTCGCGGTCGACACGGAGAGGGCGTCCCCGTTCGCCTCGTCGCTCCTTTTCAGCTACGTCGCGGAGTACATGTACGAGGGCGACCAGCCGCTCGCCGAGCGGCGCGCGCAGGCGCTGACCCTGGACCGCGAACTGCTAGCCGAGCTCCTCGGCAGTGAAGACCTCCGCGAGCTCCTGGACCCGGAGGCGATCGCCGGGGTCGAGCTGGAGCTGCAGGGTCTGCTCCCCGAGCGTTTTCCGCGCGACGCCGATGAGGCGCACGACCTGCTCGTCCGTCTTGGCGACCTGAGCGCCCAAGAGTCCACCGCGCGCGGTGTTGACGAGGCTTGGTTGCCCGCGCTCGAAAAGGAGCGGCGCGCCGTCCAGGTCCGGATCGCCGGCGAGATGCGCTGGATCGCCGCCGAAGACGCGGGCCGCTATCGCGAGGCGATGGGCGCCAGCCTGCCGGTCGGCCTCCCCGATGTCTTTCTCGAGGCGGGGCCGGAGCCGCTGGAGTCGCTGCTGCGCCGCTATGCCCGCACCCACGTCCCGTTCGTCACCTCGGAGCCCGCCAGGCGCTGGAGCCTGCCCGCGCAGGCGGTGGACGCGGCCCTGGCGAAGCTGGCCGGCCGTGGCGATGTCCTGGCCGGTGAGTTTCGCAAGGCGACCGAGGGGCGCGAGTACTGCCATCCCGAGGTGCTGCGCATCCTGCGACGCCGGTCGCTGGCCGCGCTCCGGCGCGAGGTCGAGTCGGTCCCACCCGTGGCGCTGGCCCGTTTCCTGCCGGCGTGGCACGGCATCGGTGGGCGGGGCGGCGGAACGGACAGGCTGCTCGAGGTCGTGTTCCAGCTGCACGGCCTGGCCCTTCCGGCGACGGTCATCGAGCGTGACGTCATCGCGTCTCGCGTCGCAGGGTATGCCCCGCGCCTGCTCGACGAGCTGATTTCGATGGGCGAGGTGGTCTGGGTGGGTCGTGGCTCGCTCGGTGCGACCGACGGGCGGGTCGCGCTCTACATGCGCGGCGACGCGCCGCGGCTGGTGCCGCCGGCGGTCGATCCGCCGCAGTCGGAGCTTCATGAGCGGATTCGCGGCCAGCTCGGCGCTCGCGGGGCGAGCTTTTTCCGCGACATCTACAACGCGGCCGGTGGCGGCGACGAGGAGGTGATGCTCGACGCGCTGTGGGACCTCGTCTGGTCGGGCGAGGTCACCAACGACACGTTTGCGCCCCTGCGCATGCTCGGCCCGGCAGCGCGCCGGCCCTCGCGCAGGCCACGGCTTCCGCGCGTGACGCAGCCGCGAGCCGCGGGCCGTTGGTCACTGGTCGCGGACCTGGTCGGCTCCGGCGCGAACGCGACCGAGCGGCTGCACTCGGAGGCGGGGGTGCTGCTGCAGCGGCACGGCGTGCTGACGCGCGAGGCCGTGGTGGGCGAGGGATGGCCGGGCGGATTCGCCGGCCTGTACCCGGTCCTGCGCGCGATGGAGGAGTCGGGCCGGATCCGCCGCGGCTACTTCGTCGAGGGGCTGGGCGGGTCACAGTTCGCCTTGCCAGGCGCGGTGGACCGACTGCGGTCGCTGCGCGAGTCGGGTGGCGGGGTGATCGCGATGGCGGCGACCGATCCCGCGAACGCTTACGGCACCGTCCTGCCCTGGCCTCAGAGCGACGGCCGGATGGCGCGCGCGGCGGGCGCGTACTGCGTGATCGATGATGGCGGCCTCGTCCTCTACCTGGAGCGCGGAGGGCGTTCGCTGCTCACCAATGGCGAGGTGAAGCCGGCGCACCTGGAGGCGCTGATTGGGATGGCGACGCAGGCGGGGCGGGTTGAGCTGCAGAAGGTGGACGGGGTGCCGGCGATGGATTCGCCTCTCAAAGCTGCCCTGCGGGCAGCCGGGTTCTCGCAGACGCATCGGAGCCTGGTCGCCTACGGCGCGCGAGCCTGATCGCGGCGCGCGACTCGCAACAACTGTGCCAAAAGTGCTGGAATCCTTGAACTGAAGGGCCTTCGAGACGTCACTTTCAGCACAGTTCCTGAGCGCCGGCATGGCAGCGCCAACGGCGCGCATAATCGGAATTGTTCCGTCCGCTGGTAATGCGGCACAGGAGGCATGCGAATGCTGAAGATCAAGGAAGCGACCGCGACCATCCCGGCCCAGGACATCAAGCGCGCTCGCGAGTTCTATGAGCAGAAGCTGGGTCTCAAGCCGGACGAGGAGCAGTCTGACGGAAGCGTCGTCTACCGGACAGGAAACACTGGATTCCTGCTTTTCCCGAGCATGGGCAAAGCATCGGGCGACCACACGCAGCTCGGGCTCGACGTCGACGATGTCATCAGCGCGGTGAATGAGCTGAAGAGCAAGGGCGTGAAGATCGAGGAATACGACTACCCCGACTTCAAGACCAAGGACGGGATCGCCGACTTGATGGATGGCTCCAAGGGCGCCTGGTTCAAGGACACGGAAGGAAACCTGATCGCCCTGGCGCAGAGAGTCCCCGCCGAAACCCGCGCCCGCTAGACAAACCGCGGCCCGCGACCGCCGCCCCCTGTCAGGCCATCGGTACGATTACTGCTCCATCGGGGAGTAGCGCAGCCCGGTAGCGCACTTGACTGGGGGTCAAGTGGTCGCGGGTTCAAATCCCGCCTCCCCGACCATCTTCGCGTATTCAAAACGGCCTTGTCCGAGGCGGTTTGACCCCTACGCTGACCCCTACGGCGTTGACAGCGCTTAAGGGTTTACGCCTCGTCGGCGGGTGGGTATCATTGCGTTAGACGCGTAGGCCAATCTGGCCGAACGTCACGTCCTGTGGCCGCCCTATGGGTGGCCGCAGTTGTATATGGGCACTTTTTGAAGCTCTGTTACGTCGACGAATCTGGCGGATTTGAGCCAGAGGGCTCCGGGCCTACCGTGACGCCGCTAATGGTGATCGCGGGGCTGATCGTTGACCATCGGAACATGGCGGGGCTCACCCGGGACTACATGCGTGTGAAGCAGACCTACTACCCGCACGCGCTGAGCCAGGTGCCTCATCTCCTGAGTTACATCCTCGTGGAGGTCAAGAGCACCGATATGCGGCGCCAGCTACGGTCGAAAAGTCGTGAGGAGCGCCGCCACGTAATCGGCTACCTCGACAAAGTCGTGACGATGCTCGAGCAGCACAAAGCCAGGATTATCGGGCGAGTGTGGGTCAAGGCTCCCGGATTCGGACTCAATCCCGCGAGTACCTATACGTACGCCATCCAGGACATGGCTCGTCATTTCGAGCACAGCCTCGCTGCTGCCCGGCAGACCGGACTGATGGTATGTGACAGCCGGATGCACGGCCAGGACAAAGAGGTGTCACACAGCGTCTTTACCCAGAAGCACCGCCAAGCCGGGGATGCCTTTCCGCACCTCGTCGAGTCGCCGACGTTTGGCGTTAGCAACAACCATGCTGGCCTGCAGTTGGCGGACCTTCTTGCTGGCGGTCTCCTTTTTCCGATGGCGTGCCGGGTCTACTGCGAGGGCTCGTCTCCTGTGCACACGAATCCCAGGTTCGACAGGCTTAGGGAGCGTTACGCGGTCCGCCTCCAGCGGCTCCAGTACACCTACACGACTGCCACGGGTCGTTCCGCCGGCGGGATCGTAGTAAGCGACAAACGGGGGAAACGGCCAAGTCAACTGCTGTTCCGCCTACCAGCTGCGCCTGTTACGGGTGCGAGACCTGCGGACGCTACGTCAGGTTCCCAGTAGCGAGTCCATTACATCCGCAGCCTCGCGATGCATCGCCGGTGTCACGTGTGAATAGACATCCAGCGTGATCGCCACGGTCGAGTGGCCCAGCATCTCGCTGACGATCTTCGGGTGCACACCGCGACCGAGAAGTAGTGATGCCGCTGAGTGTCGCGTCGAGTGGAAAGGCATATGCGGCACACCTGCAAGCTTGAGCAGCGCGTGCCATCGCTTCCAGATACGCGTACCCGTCATTGGCCGGCCGCTCGCTCGCTGGAACACGAAGCCTTCCTTGTCGTAGGAGCGACCAGCTGCGAGCGCCGACTTAATCGCCGTCGCCTTGTGTTGGCGGAGTGCCTCGACTGCAACCTTTGAGAGCTCGACCTGACGTCGCGATCGTCGCGACTTGGGCTCCGCAATGATCGACTCCTGGCCCAGGATGCGGACGAGACTGGCCACGACACGCAGCGATTCCTGCTCGAGGTCGACATCGCGCCATTTCAACGCGAGTAGTTCGCCCTGACGGAGGCCGGACGTGAGAGCAAGTACCCAGATCGCCTCAAAGTCGTCGCCGACCGCCGCAGCCAGCACCTGGCGCGCCTGGTCCGCCGTCAGCGCTTTCATCTCTGGTCGCGTCTGGCGGGGCGGATCGACCAGGTCGGCGACGTTGCTTGTCACGAGGCGCCATCGAAGCGCCTGCTCGAGTGCGCGGTGCGCGACTCCGTGAATATTCCGGACGGTCTTTGGCGAACTGCCTTGCGCAAGGAGCTGCGCATACAGGCGCTGCAGCTGCTGAGGCCCTACTTTGGTCAAAGACGTCGAGCGAAGCCCCGGTGAAAGGTGGTCTCTCACGATTTGGGAGTAGCTGCGGAAAGTTCGCGGGCGCACGTTGGGCTCAATCGCTTCTAGCCACGTTTGGAGGTACTTAGCAGCGGTTCCCTTCCCTGTGGCTGGCAACGTGCCGGCGTCCCGGGCTGAGAGCGCTGCCCGGAGCTTCTGAGCGGCCTCCGCCTTCGTGCGGCCAAAGACTGAGCGGCGTTTCCACGCGCCATCGACCTCGACGTGATATCGAGCCTCCCAGCGGCCATCCGCGCGTGGCTTCGGCCGAATGGTGCCCTCTCCGTTTGAGTGCTTGCTCATTTCCTCTCCTTGCTTTGCTTGCGATCTTTGAGGGCCTCAATCCACCCCGCCTTGCCCCTCGTAGTTGGAGGTAGTAATCCATTGGCACGCGCCAGCCTGACTACCTTGGCGGCGCCGGACGCGCTGAGGTGAAACCGCGACGCGACGGCGGCGGTTGGGGGTCTTCGCGCGCTCCAAGCCTCGCGGTAGACGCCAGCCACCTGAGCAAGCCGTGCAGGATTCCAATGCGTCGGCCGGCCAGTTCGTGGCGCCGCGCTCGACTTCGACTTAAGGAACCGCTCGGCTTCGGCTGCTGACAGCTTGCGGCCGCGCAGTTCGATCTTGAATCCAGCAGTGTGGGCGAGCGATTCGTCCGCTATCCCTTGCTGTCGCCGGTGCTCGGCGAAAAGCTCGGGCAGGTGAAGCTGTTTCAAGACGGTACTTGTGAGCGCGACTGTTGGGTACTTCGCCCAAACCATCCCTGGCTTCCATCCCACCGGCTGGATCGTCAGCCCAATCAGCTCCCAGCGTCCCCCGACGATCGCGGCCTTGGTCGTAATTTCCCATGGCCCCACCTCAATGTCTGGCCAGCGGAAGGGGCTCTCCTCACCCTGATGCATGCGCCCAACGGTAACTGGTTGGAGACATTTCGTCAACCATGTCGTCGACTATGCCTAAAACCTCGCCTCTGTTCGGTTAAGTCAAGGCGAGAGATGACTAGGACGAAAGGTTACGATCTGGTTCGTGAACCGGAACGAACTGGTTGATCTGGCAAGAGTCCGCGGCTTAGTGCGAACTGGCGATGCTCGTTATATTCGCCTCGCGCGCGGGCTGTCAGTAGGTGAAGTCGCGCGGGGAGTTGGAGTCGCCAAAGCGACCGTAAGTCGATGGGAGTCGGGACTACGCGTTCCGCGAGGCGAGGCAGCCCTCCGATACGGCCAGCTTCTGGAATCGCTTCGCCCTGGCAATGGTCATGGCAGCGGCTCTTGAGACCATGCGGCCGGATGGTCGCTTGCTACTCGATCTCCCGCACGTTGCGCAAGCTCTTAGTCTCTCGTTGAGATCGGTCCAGGGCCTGATTTATGCCGGCGAGCTGCCGAGCATCAAAATCGGACGCTCCCGCCGCGTATCCGCTGTCGACCTCAGCAACTTCATCGAACGCCTTCGGTGTGCATCGTGATATCGCATGACCAAAACAAAGCCGTCCCGAGGCGCCCAATCCCCGAGACGGCTAGGGAGACAGCCGGTGTTGCCACACCGACCGATCCAGAGTAACAGCGCCGGCGCTATGGCGGTCGCTTCAATCTTGGCTCTCAAGCATCCGCTCCGACCTGGTCGCGGCAAGGTGCCTCTGCCCCTGCGCAAGCTCCTACCTGATCCATTGCACGAGGACGGCTGGCGCATGCTCACGCACGACCTCAGCGAACTAACGCAAGCGGAGCGCCGAGCTCGTGCTTTCCGCTTGCGAGTCGCAATTGCCCTGTCTCCTGCTGATGAAGTTCCCCGCTGGGCCGTTGTGCACCTCGCGGCTCTGGAGTCCGCAGCATGAGCAGACAGGAGGACGCGGTCAATGACGCTCTGGCCGGCTGGCCTGATCTTGCGGCGCTAGCCGAGGTTGCGATCGCGGACGACCCGCTTAAGGCCAGGACTCGCGCCCGCCTCATCCAGCCATCCGAGTTTTCGGCTCCTGGTGGCTCTAGGACGACCGAGCTCGCCAATGCCGGCCGCCTGGTCGAGCAACACGGGGCGGATCTTCGCTATTGCCACCGCTGGGCTTCCTGGCTCGTCTGGGACGGCCGCCGGTTCAAGCGCGATACCAGCGGAGAGGTGGAGCGTCGAGCCAAGACCACCGTTCGCAGCATCTACGCCGAAGCAGGACAGGCAACCGAGCCAGGCGAACGCAAGGATCTTTCACGCTGGGCGCAGCAGTCGGAAGCGCGGATTCAGATTTCCAACATGCTTGCTTTGGCGCGCAGCGAGCCTGGCATCCCCGTTGAACCGGATCATCTTGACGCTGACCCCTGGCTGCTCAATGTGCGCAATGGCACCATCGAGCTGCGCACGGGGAACCTGCGCCGGCATCAGCGCCAAGATCTGATCACCAAGCTGGTCGACGTCGACTATGACCCCAAGGCCGAGTGTCCGACCTGGACGCGGCTTCTCAACCGCATCCTGCCGACGGAACGGTTGCGGTTGTTTCTGCAGCGCGCGGTCGGCTACTCGCTGACAGGAGACACCCGGGAACAGGCGCTATTCATCTGCCACGGCAGCGGCGCCAACGGCAAGACGACCACGCTCGAGGGCTGCTCTCGCGTGTTCGGCGACTACGGCCGGCGAACCAATTTCGGAACCTTCCTGGTTCACGACCAAGAGCGCGTGAGAAACGACCTAGCGGCGCTGGCTGGCGCGCGCTTCGTATCTGCGGTGGAGGTCGATCAGGGACGCCGGCTGTCGGAGGTCGTGGTCAAGGAATTGACTGGCGGTGACACGATCAGCGCCCGATTTCTCTACGGCGAGTTCTTCGACTACACGCCGCAATTCAAACTCTGGCTCGCAGCCAACCATAAACCCGAGGTCCGCGGCACCGACCACGCGATCTGGCGCCGGATCCGGCTCATCCCGTTCACGGTGACGATTCCCGACGCCGAGCAGGACCGCACCCTGCCCGATCAACTGCATACCGAGCTCGCAGGGATACTCGCCTGGGCCGTCCAAGGCTGCCTCGATTGGCAGCAGATCGGTTTGTCCGAGCCCGCAGAAGTGCTCGATGCCACCCTGGCCTATCGCGGGGAAATGGATCTACTCGGGGGATTCATCGCGGATTGCTGCGAGCTTGACGCCGCAAACCGGGAAACTGCGGCGGCGCTATATGGCGCCTATGAAGCGTGGGCCAAAGACTGTGGTGAACAGCCGGTTAGTAAACGTACATTCGGTCGGCTGCTGCGAGAACGGGGATTTACTGACACCCGCACCGAGAGCGCCCGCATGTGGGATGGCATCTGCCTGAAATGACACATGACACAAGCGGGCGCAATTCCCCGGAACTTTGGCTATTGCACTCCCACGAGGGGACTTTGGGGATGGAAAGCGTCAGGAAGCGTCATGTGTCAGGCGCTCAAATCAGCGCGGGGATGGTCCCTGTGATATTTGCACTCGGGGGGCTCTTTCGGGGGCGGGGCTCACGTTGTGGGGCATGTGAGCGGGCCGCCCATGCGGGCAGCGCTCTAACTCCAAGTGGGTCCTGGTGGGCCTGGTCGCGGACGCGGGCTGCTGCCGTACTCCTGGCTGAACCGACATGCAGCCTGTGCCGAGTCCGTACAGCTACGCCGACAGTGGCCCACGCCACGTCGCGTGTTGGCCGTGAAAGCCACTACCCAAGCAACCTCGTCCCGATGTTCGACGACTGCCGACATACGGCGCAGCGCGGTAGGGGGGTGGGGTGTCAACGCTTTTCTGGGGCTACCCCCGCAACCGTGCCAGTTCTCCGCGAGAAAAATTCCGGATTCACAAGGAGTAGACCCGATGCCTAAAACCATTTCCAGCCCGACCGCGACGCCGCCGCCGCGGCTGCCGACGACGGTACCGACGCGACCGACCGTCACGAACGTTCCACCGCCGCCCGACCGCAACCCAGGGCCAGGGCCGCAGACACCGCCTCCGACCATGCCGCGGCAGTCGAAGTAATCCACGAGGAGCCCGAAGTAAATGTCAATCGTTACCGAACTAGAACAGCAGCTTGAGGCCGCGAGAGTTGCCGAGCAGGCACGCCAGCACGCGGACTGGATGAAAGCTCAGGAGCGTCAGCAGCAACAGCGGGTGCGCGAGGCCGAACCGCGGATTCGGAAGTTGCGCGAAAAAGTCGATCGAGTTCTTGCCGCGAGGCCGCCGGCATCCCGCCCGGCGCCCGAGACGCGAGCGTTGGCAAGAAAGTTCTTGCACGAAGGGCTCATCGTCCTCATGGCGCCGGGGCGAAACGAGGCCGAGGCCCTTTCGATAGGGGATCCACGCTTTGGGGAGTTGTTTGGGCTCAATCGCGAAGCCGGCCAGCAAATGAAAGCCGGTGGTGGCGTCGGTGACGAGGCCCTGACCGCTGAGCTCGACGCGATCGAGTGCGACACCTGGCGCGCAGTCGTGCAATGGGCGCAGGTGCTCGCGGGGGAAGTGGCGTCATGAGTGACGAGACATTCAACGTTTACGAGCGCACCGCGACGCTCACGGGTAACAGCGACACCGGCGTCGCCGAAGCCGGGGACGGACGGACCCTGGCCGGCTATGCGGTCAAGTGGAACGATGTTGCGCACGTCTTCGAGCGCGGCCTGGAATTCGAGGAGCAGATTCTCCCCGGCTCCTACGTGCAGCCGAATCCCCCGAAGCTGCTCTTTGAGCATGGCCAGTCGCCGCAACTTGGGCGGCTGCCCATCGGCCGGATTAAGGTCGGCGAGGACGCCGTCGGCCTGAGGGTGAGCGGCAGGCTCTTTCAGAACGCCACCGTGGCACCGATAGCTGAGGCAGCACGCGAAGGCGAGCTTGGGCTCAGCCTGCGCTTTGTGGTGCCACCGGGTTATGAAAAATGGGAGCAGCGATCGGGAGAGCTCCCCCTCCATATCGTGGGGGGCATGTTCGTTCGCGAAATCTCCTTGACTGCGTTCCCGGCCTACTCGCAGGCGATTGTGACGGCGCGATCCGGCCTTGAGATCTCAGCCGCCGCCCGCGCCCGGCACCTATGGATTACGCGCACGCGCATTACCGCGGACGCCATCCGATGAAAGCTCCGGAATCATTCCGGATCGCCGCGCCGGCGCTCGTCGGCCCGGAAATTGGCAAGCTCATCGGCACGGACTCACGGCTTGTTGAGGCGGCGAACCGTTACGCGGACTTGCGGGTGCAAGTCTCTGCTTTGCTGGCGGCTGACCCAGTAGACAGGGCGGCCTTGGACGCGGCGATCGGCGATCTGGTCGTCGCCTACGGCGACAGCGTCGGGTCCGCTTTGAACGTGATCGTGGCGGCTCTTGCGGTCGAGGCCACGAGGCGTCCGCCGGCCCCACTCGAGCTCAACATGGCGGGGCCGCTCCAGCTTGCACCGCTCGAGGTGCGGCTCAGCCTCGACGGTCCAGTCGCCATCGAGCGCCAAGCCTTGAAGATTGAACGCGATGCCCGCGGCAATGTGACCGGAGTGGGGCCGGCGTGATCGCCTCGAAGGTCAGGCTCGTTCCTGTGGCGGGTCGCAGCGCGCGGGGAAGGTGGGAGCGAGTTAAGGCCGCGCGTGGCCAGGCGCGAGCAGCTCTCGGCGCTGATGACGCGCCAGGGCTATTCGACGGAAAGCCGATCTTTAAGACCGCGACTCCGTACGCAGAACTCGAGGCGCCTCGGCAGGAAAGACCCTCGGAAGCGGTCGGCGTCCTGACGCTCGGTGAGGCTGCCGCCCGGCTCGGCGTAAGTCGCTCTCAGCTCGAGGCGATGATCGCCGCCGGCAAGATCGAAACACTGCCGACCGGCTATACGCGGACGATCCCGATACGCGAGGTTGAGCGCCTTAGTCAATCCTCTTGAGGGAACGGCTCAGGTGGCCTAGCGGCCCGACGATACTCAGCAAGAGCGGCGCGAGCATCCGTCAAGGCTTTAACCACTAGCTCGCGGTCCGTTGGCTCGAGCGCCTCGAGGCGCACACGCTCAAGGGCCGATACGGTCCGGGCCAACGCCGCGCCAAGGTCCGGATCAGTCATGCCGCTGCGACTGTTCCGTCAGGTGCCGCGAGGTTTTGATGACGTTGCCCCGACCCCTCGTAGCGAACTTTCCTAGAGCTGCGTCGCCAGCAGCTACTGCCCGTTGCGGTGGCAGTATTCCTTGGCGAAGTCGATTGAGTCCTGGTTGCCGGCGACCGCCCACACCGTCCAGTTCACGCCCTGCGAAAGTGTGTAGTGGCACACCTGCACCAAGCCGCTTGGAAGGGTAGCGATCTTGTGCGAGTTCGCGTCGTCCGTGCCGATCGAGCTCGGGTCCACGTTGTTCGAGCTGAGGTAGACGATCGGCTGCCCGCTAACGTCGACCTCGAGGGCGACACCGGGACTCGCTTGCGCGTTGGCGCCGCCTCCGGAGTCGCTGCCGCAGGCGACTAGCGCGAAGAGGATAAGCGCTACACCAATTGACTTAGCGGGCACGGCGCGAGTGTAGTCGCTGACCCCTACGCTGACCCCTACCGGTGTGCGCGATGATGCCTTTTCACGCGTGTCGGTGCGCATTGTTTGAATACAAACCGCCTAATTTGATCGTGGCCGTGACGGGTTCAAATCCCGCCTCCCCGACCAGACGTTGGCAGCGCGGTCTCGAGGTGAGACGCCCAGTGCGAGAATGGCCAGGATGAAGCCGAGATCGCCCGACGTGTACGTAGAGGAACCCTGGCTCTCGGTTCGGTGGGACGAAGTGCACCGCTGCATCTACGCGGAGTGGACCGGCTTGGCCGATAGCGTCGAATTTCGATCTGGGACGGTGGCGATCCTCAAGGCAATTCGCGACCGCAAAGCCGCCTCTCTGGTCAGCGACAACCGCCGATTGGCGGAAGTCGCCAATCAGGACCAGATCTGGATCAACGAGAGCTGGGTTCCCATGGCGGTAGGTTCCGGTCTAAAACGTATCGCCGTGGTGTTGGCATCCGACGGGCAGGTCAAAACCGCCAGCGAAGGGATCATCAGGCGGTTCGGGGACAAAGTATTCGAGACTCAGACGTTCGCATCACCCGACGAGGCGTTGGAGTGGGTGAGGGCGCGCTCAAGATGGAACGCGCCCTCATGACGGCGCGACCTAAACTGCCGTCCTCTCCGGGACGAGTGGTGAGCCGGTCTCGAGCAGCGTCTTGAGGCCGCTCAAGATGTACGGCCATCCGCCGGCGACGTTGTCGTAGACCTTGCTCCCACTCGGGAAGTCGTCGTGGATGATCGTCACTTTGGTCAGCCCGTCCTTCTCCGAGAGCTCGTAGGTAACGCGGCTGGGGCCCTCAGCGGTCAGCTCCGGGTCGTACTTCACGATCCAGCTGAAGACCAGGCGGTTCGGCTTGTCATACGCGATGACCTCGCCGTCGACCAGCTCGCTGCCGCTGCCGTGCTCCGTCCATAGCAGCCGTGAGCCTGGCTTCCAGGTCGTGTTGGGCTCACCGCCGTAGAGGTATCGGTGCGTGAACTCAGGCTTTGTGATCGCGTCCCAGACCCTGGCCTGGGGCGCCCGGATGAAAACGGTGTAGACCTGCGCGGGGCGTGTGTCGAAAGACCTCATCTGTTCCTCCAAATCGAGCTTCAACTCCGCCAGCGCGGCCGCCCGCGCTTTGCGGTATTTGCCGATCCACCGGTCGTGGATGAGCCGGATGGGCACCGCGTTCAGGTAGTGCAGCTTCAGCCGGCCAGCGCGCCGGGTGGTCACGAGCCCCGCCTCCTCGAGCAGGCGGAGGTGCTTCATGACCCCAAAGCGCGTCATCGCCGGCAGGCTGTCGGTGAGCTCGGTGAGCGTCTGGCCATCACGCTCGAAGAGCCGGTCCAACAGCTTGCGGCGGTTCACGTCCGCGAGCGCCCTGAACACCGGGTCCACAGCGGGAAATGATAGGTGACCATCTGGTCACCTGTCAAGGCGTGGGACCTCGGGTTCGTGCTCCACTAGAGGCCCATGCCCAGGGTCACCTTCATCGGCGCCGGCAGCGCGGTTTTCGCCCGCCAGCTGATGACCGACGTCCTGGCCGTCGATGGCCTCGACGAAGGCACGTTCGCCCTCGTCGACATCGACGCCGCGCGTCTCGAGCTCGCCAGGGGGATCGCCGAACGCCTCGTCGAGCTTTCCGGCAAACGCTGGCGGGTCGAGGTGTCCACCGAGCGGCTCGACGTCCTCTCCGGCTCTGACTACGTGGTCAACTCAATCGAGGTCGCGGGCCTGCAGAACGTCCGTCACGACTATGAGATCCCGCTGCGCTACGGCGTCGACCAGTGCATCGGTGACACGATCGGGCCGGGGGGCATCTTCAAAGCGCTGCGCACCGGACCGGCGTGGTTGGACATCGTCGCCGACGTCGCACGGGTAGCACCGCGCGCGGTCGTCATGAACTACACCAACCCGATGTCGATCCTCACCCTCGCGGCCTTGAAGGCGACCGACCTTCAGGTCGTCGGCCTCTGCCATAGCGTGCAGGGCACATCACGTCAGATCGCTGGATACCTGGGCATCCCGTACGGGGAGATGGTGTGGCGGTGCGCGGGCATCAACCACAACGCTTGGTTCACGAAGCTCGAGCGCAACGGGCAGGACCTATATCCACGACTTCGCGAGCTGGCCCGCACGGCGGAGATCTATGAGCAAGATCCGGTGCGTTTCGAGGTCATGCTTCACCTCGGAGCGTTTGTAACGGAGTCAAGCGGGCACTTCTCGGAGTACGTGCCCTACTTCCGCAAACGGCCTGACCTCGTCCAGAAGTACACGCGGGCGGGCTACCTGGGCGAGAGTGGCTTCTACGCCAACAACTGGCCGCGCTGGCGCCGTGAGAACGACGAGTCGATCGCGTCGATGCTCCATGGCGACAAGCCCATCCCGCGCCAACGCAGCCATGAATACGGTGCGGACATCATCGAAGCGGTGGAGGGCGGGCGTGCCGCCTCGATCCACGGCAACGTCCGCAACCAGCGCTGGATCGACAACCTGCCTGCCGGCTGCGTCGAGGTCGAGTGCGATGTCGATCGAGGCGGCATCCATCCGTGCCAGTTCGGGGCGTTGCCCGAGCAGCTGGCTGCGCTGAACCGCGCGCACATGGCCGTGCACGAGCTGGTCGTCGATGCTCTGCTGAAGCGCGACCGCAACCAGGCCAAGTACGCGCTGATGATCGACCCGTTGACCGCCGCCGTCTGCTCGCCCGAAGAGATCGACCGGCTATTCGAGGAGATGTGGGCCGCGGAGCGAGAGAGCCTCGGCGCCTTCGACTAATCCAGGTTGCCCGTCAGCTGGTCCCAGAACGCCTCCTGCGCCGGCCCCCCGCGTGCGGGCCGGCGGACGGCGGTGATCGAGCGGACGATGGGTGGCACCGCCAGGCTCTTCAGGATCCCTCTGCGCATGTCGTCGATCACCGCGCGTTTGGGCAGCGCCGCGAAACCAAGCCCGGCGATGGTCAGTGCCCGCACGTACTCGGGATGTCCGAGGTTCATCGTCTCCAGCCGGTCGTAAGGCTCCCCGATCAGCTCGCGTACGTTGCGCTCGGCCGAGAACTCAGGGCCTCGCCGCAGGTAGCGATGCTTCGCCAGGATGCTCGGCGTGACCCGGCGGAGGTGGGCTAGTGGATGGTCGCGGTGGGCGACCAGGATCACCTCGTCGGGCGAGAGCTCCACGCTGGTCAGGGTGGGGTCGGGGTCGCCCTCGACCAGGGCGCAATCGAGCGAGCCTGCCAGCACCTTGGCGTTGAGCTCGGCCGTCGGTGCGACCGCCACGTCGAGCCTGACCGCGGGGTAGCGCCGGGCGAACTCCGCAAGGTGTGGGGGCAGGTAGTAGGAAGCGCAGGTCGGGCTCGCCCCCACGTGGAGCGAACCCTCCTCCAGCTCCCGCGCCGCCTTGGCCGTGTCGTCCATGACCTCGACAGCGCGGAGGGCCGCGCGGCACGCCTCCGCCAGGGTGCGGCCCGCGTCGGTCAGGCGGACCCGGCGCCCGCTGCGTTCCAGGAGCTGAAGGCCGACCGCCTGTTCGAAGTGACGGAGCTGTTGGGTGACCGCCGCCTGGGTCAGAAAGAGGGCCGCGGCAGCCCGCGAGACATGCTCGGTTTCCGCCACCGCCGCGAACGAGCGGATCTGCTCCAGGGTGAACGCCGTTCGGCGCATGGCCGCATATTAGCCGCGCTTATCAATCTCATCACAAATTATTAATGCGAGTCGGGTGATGAAACCTGAAGTCGAGCGTTGAGCGAGATACCGTGCAGCACGCGCTCTCGGAACAGAGAAAGGAGGTGGATGGAGTGGCAAGCCTGCTCAACCGCCGGCAAAGCGGACAGGGCATGGTGGAGTACGCCTTGATCCTGGTCCTGGTGTCGATCGTCGTCATCGTGATCCTTCTGACCATGGGCAACCAGATCAACAACGTCTTCTCCAACGTGGTCGCCGCGCTCGGAGCCTGATTCCGACCTGAGCGGGGCCGGCCCGCCGGCCCCCTCCGTCGGTTGCTCGATAGTTACTTCCGTGCCCCAGCCATGGTGGGGAAGCGCCGTCCTTTATGAGGTCTACGTCCGCAGCTTCGCCGACTCCAATGACGACGGGATCGGCGACCTGGTGGGCATCACGTCCCGGCTCGACTACATCCGGGATCTCGGCGTCGACGCGATCTGGCTGACGCCGTTCTATCCCTCGCCGCAGAAAGACCACGGCTACGACGTCGCCGACTACTTCGACGTGAACCCCGAGTACGGCAGCCTGAAGGACTTCGACCGCCTGGTCGCCCGGGCGCGCGAGCTGAAGGTGCTGGTCGACATCGTGCCCAACCACACGTCCGACCAGCACCGATGGTTCCGGGCCGCGATCGCGTCGCCGAGAAGCGCGATGCGCCGGCGGTACCACTTCGCCGACCCGAAGCCGGACGGCTCGCCGCCCAACAACTGGACTTCAACGTTTGGCGGGCCTGCATGGTCGCCCGAGCCCAACGGCAAGCAGTGGTACCTCCACCTGTTCGCGCCCGAGCAGCCCGACCTGAACTGGTATCACCCGGCTGTGCAGAAGGAGTTCGAGCGCATCTTGAAGTTCTGGCTCGACCGTGGGGCGGATGGCTTCCGGATCGACGTCGCGTCGGCGCTCTTCAAGCGCCGTGACCTCGCCGACCGGCCGCTGGTCGCGGACCGGATCACCGGCGCTCCGCGCCTGGACTGGACCTTCGGAATCATCGACCGGCCGCAGCTGAAGGACGTCTACCGGCGGTGGCGCCAGATCGCAGACGGGTACGAGCCGCGGCGAGTCCTGGTGGGCGAGATCTTCGAGGCGCGGCAGCACTCCATGTACATCCTCCCCGACCAGCTGCACATGGCCTTCGCCATCATCCACCAGCGCTGGGACGCCGACCTATGGCGAAAGTCGATCGACGTCAGCCGGAGGGCGCTCCTGGGTCCCGGCATCGAGCCGACATGGACGCTGTCCAACCACGATGCGACGCGACCGGTCACCCGGCTTGGGGGCGGGGAGCTTGGGCGCACAAGGGCGCGCGCCGCGCTGCTGCTTCTCCTCGGCCTCCCCGGGCAGGTGTTCCTGTACCAGGGCGAAGAGCTGGGGCTGGAGGAGGCGGACATGCCCGACAGCGCTCGCCAGGACCCGATCTTCCTCCGGAGCCAGGGCCGTGAGCGCGGGCGAGACGGGTGCAGGGTCCCGATGCCCTGGCACCGCGGCCGGCCGAACGCGGGGTTCTCGAAATCACCGCCGTGGCTGCCGATGCCGCCGGCCTGGGACCGGCTGGCCGTGGACGCGCAGGCCGGCAACGGAGAATCGGTGCTCGGCCAATTCCGGCGCACCGTCGCCGCCCGGCGCCGGATCGCCCGACGCTTGCCGCACCGGCTGGAGTGGCATGCCGCACCAGCCGGTGTCCTCGCCTACTCGCGCGGCCCCCTGACAGTCGCCTGCAACTTCGAGGACCGGCCCGCCCGCCTACCCATCAGCGGCAGGCTACTGTTGGGGAGCAACCTGCTCGTCGGTCTCCGTTTTGGCAGCCTTCGCCTCCCCCCGAACTCCGCCGCCTGGGTTCTCCAGTGAGACCGCCAGGCTATCTCGGGTAGCCAGGCGAGCCACCCAAGGCGGCCTTTGAGCCGCCGGCCAGTCGTTAACCTCGGCTTCGAAACCAGACTGTAAAGTTCATCCCGTGGCCGTCGGAGCCCACCCCGAGCCTGAATCCTCGCCCGTCCTCGCGCTCCCCAGTTCCCGGTACATCAACCGCGAGCTATCGCGGCTCGACTTCGATGAACGGGTCCTGGCGATGGCCGAGGATCCAAAGCTGCCCATCCTCGAGCGGGTGCGGTTCCTCGCCATCTTCAGCCAGAACCTGGACGACTTCTTCCAGGTTCGCGTCGCGGGCCTCAAAGAGCAGGTCCTGGCCGCTGTCGCGGCCGCGTCCCCAGACGGGTTGTCGCCGGTCGAACAGCTGAGGGCGATCCGCACCCGCGTCGAGGGGCTGATCCAGCGCCAGGTCGGTATCTACAGGCGCGAGATCCTGCCCGGGCTGGCGCAGTCCGGGATCACGCTCGTGCGCGGCGAGGAGGCAGGCCGCAAGGAGCTGACCCAGCTCCACACGGTGTTTCGCGAGCAGATCTTCCCGGTGCTCACGCCTCTGGCGCACGACCCTGGTCACCCCTTCCCGTACATCTCCCACCTGTCGCTGAACCTCGCCGTGATGGTTCGCGATCCGCAGCGCAAACAGCAGCTGTTTGCGCGTGTCAAGGTGCCGCCCGTGCTGCCGCGTTTCATCGCGCTCGGTGAAGGCGAGCGGTACATGCCGCTCGAGGACGTTATCGCACTGCACCTCCCGGCCCTGTTCCCGGGCATGGAGATCGTCAGCCACTACCCCTTCCGGGTCACGCGCGACGGCGACCTGGACGACGTCGACAGCGACGCCGAGGACCTGCTGGCCGCGATCCAGACCGAGCTTCGGCGGCGCCGGCGTCACGCGCGCGTGGTTCGGCTGGAGGTCGACCCGCGGATGACTGGCGAGGTCCTCGAGCTGCTGACCCGCGAGCTGGAGCTCCAGGCCGCCGACGTGTATCAGATCGACGGGTTGCTCGATATGGGCAGCCTGCACCTGCTCACGCAGCTTGACCGTCCGGACCTCAAAGAAGCGGTGTGGACGCCGACCACGCAACCCCGTTTGCGTGGTGTGGGCGCCGAGGCGCCTGACCTCTTCGCGGTCCTGCGCGCCGGCGACGTGCTCGCGCATCACCCGTACGACTCGTTTGCGACCTCGGTCGAGGCCTTGATCGACCAGGCCGCCAGTGATCCCGATGTGCTCGCGATCAAGCAGACGCTCTACCGCACGTCAGGTCCCGCGAGTCCTATCGTCCGGGCGCTGATCCGCGCCGCCGAGCGCGGCAAGCAGGTCGTGGCACTGGTGGAGATCAAAGCGCGCGGCGACGAGCAGGCGAACATCGGCTGGGCGAGGGCCCTCGAAGAGGCGAACGTCCACGTCGTCTACGGGCTCCTGGGCCTCAAGACGCATGCCAAGGTGACCCTGGTCGTCAGGCGAGAAGGGAGCCACATCCAGCACTACCTCCACGTCGGCACCGGCAACTACAACCCGAACACCGCGCGCGGATATGAGGACGTGAGCCTGTTGTCGGCGGACTCCGACCTCGGCGCGGACGTCACGGAGCTGTTCAATCTGCTCACCGGTTACAGCCGGCAGAGCCGCTACCGCAAGCTCCTGGTCGCACCGACGAATCTCCGGGCGGCGATCACGCAGCTGATCGAGCGGGAGTCCGTCGTCGGGGGCCGGATCATCATCAAGGTCAACAACCTGATCGACCAGGAGATCATCGACGCGCTGTACGTCGCATCGCAGGGCGGCGCGCAGGTGGATCTCCTCGTGCGCAGCATGTGCTCGCTGCGCCCAGGGGTGCCCGGGCTCTCGGACCGGATTCGGGTGCGCTCGATCGTCGGCCAGTTCCTCGAGCACTCGCGCGTCTTTTGCTTCGGCAACGGCGGAAGACCGGAGTACTACCTCGGCTCCTCGGACCTCATGCCGCGCAACCTCGACCGCCGGGTCGAGGCGGTCGTGCCGGTCAGCGATCCGAAGCTCCGCCACCGTCTGCAGCAGATCCTCGACATCTCGCTGGCGGACGATGTGCTGGCGTGGGAGCTGGGCGCCGACGGTTCCTGGAAGCGTGTGCCCACGGTGCGGGGCCTCAACTCGCACGATCGGTTCAAGGAGCTGGCGCTGGAAAGCGCGCACGGGGATGGGGTCGGCGGCGTAACGCATGCTTGAAAGAGAGGTGAAGCTCGGGGCCGGCCCCGCGTTCCGCCTCCCGGACCTCGCTGGAGTCATGGAAGGAGTTGCCGTCGCGCCGCCGGAGACGGTGCGCCTGGAGACCGTCTACTTCGACACTCCAGACCTGCGGCTCGCCCGTTGGGGTGTTTCGTTGCGACGCCGGGCCGGCGAGGGATGGACGCTCAAGCTCTCGTCGCCTCCGTCCACCCCTGGTAAGCCTGCTGCCGTGCTGGAGCGTGACGAGATCACGTTCCAGGGCGGCCAGAAGCCGCCCGACGCCGCCCTCGGAGTCGTGCGCGCCTACGTCCGCCGCTCTGAGCTCGTGCCTGTGGCGCGGCTTTCCACGGTGCGCAGGCGCGTGCGCCTCCTCGATGGGAACGGAGCCCGGGTCGCGGAGGTCGTCGACGACGAGGTGTCGGTCCGCGACGGCCGTCGCGTGGCCGCGCGCTTCCGTGAGATCGAGGTCGAAGCCTCGAGCGAAAACGGCGCCGACGGAATCATCACGCCGCTGGTCACGCGGCTTCGAGTTGCCGGCGCCGGAGCTCCGGATCCAACCCCCAAACACGTCCGCGCCCTGGGTCCGCGCGCCATCGAGCCTCCAGAGGTTGCGCCCGAGCCGCTGCTCCCCGTCGCGCCGGCGAAAGACGTCATCCGGTACAACCTCGCCGAATCGGTGGCCGGTCTGCTTCGCCACGACCCCCTGGTCAGGACCGGACGCGACCCTGAGGCCGTGCACCAGGCCAGGGTCGCCACGCGCAAGCTGCGCTCGAACCTGCGGACATTCGGACCGTTGCTCGACGTCGAATGGACAGAGCCGCTCCGTTTCGAGCTGGGTTGGCTCGCGACCGGGCTTGGCGCTGTGCGCGATCGCGAGGTGCTGCTCGACCGGCTTCGTGATCGGGCGAAGTCGCTGCCGGCAACCGACACGCGGTCGGGCGCTGCGCTGCTTCATCTGCTGGAGGTCGAGATCGACGAGCTGCGGGCGAACCTCTCGGTCGACCTCGACTCACAACGCTATGTCGACCTGGTCGAGCGCCTGGTCGAAGCGGCGCACTCGCCGGCGACCCTTCTTGACGCCGAGCAGCCCGCGTCCACGGTGCTGCCGGCGCTCGCCACCACGCCGTGGCGCCGGCTGCGCTCGGCCGTGCGCCAGCTGCACGTCACACCGTCAGACCCTGAGCTGCACCGGATCCGCATCCTCGCCAAGCGAGCGCGCTACGCGGCCGAAGCGGTGGCGCCGGTGGCGGGCACCGATGCGGCTGATTTCGCCAAGGCCGCTGCCCGGCTGCAAACCGTGCTCGGCGAGCACCAGGACAGCGTCACCGCGCAGGGGTGGCTGCGGGCGGCGAAGGTCAGCGGCCGGCGCGCTTTCGTCGCTGGCGAGCTGATCGCGCTGGAGCGCATCGCCGCCCACGAGGCCCGCGTCGCCTGGCCGGGGGTCTGGGAGTCGCTCGACCGCAGGAAGCTGCGCGACTGGATGCCCTGAACGAACTTTGCGCACTTTCTACGTCGTGCGCCACGCCAAAGCCGGGAGTCGCAGCCACTGGACGGGGGACGACCGCAAGCGTCCGCTCAGCAAGAAGGGGGTGAAGCAGGCTGAGGAGCTGGTCGAGGTGCTGCAGAAGTTCCCGATCAAGTCGATCTTCTCGAGCCCGTACGTCCGCTGTGTGCAGACGGTGGAACCGCTGGCGCGAAACGGGCGGATCGCCATCAAGCCGTCGAACGCGCTCGCCGAAGGTCGCGGCGTCAGCGGGCTCGCGGAGTTCTTCGGAGACCCGAAGCTCGACCACGCGGTGTTGAGCACGCACGGTGACATCGTGTGGGAGCTCGTCGAGGACCTCGTCAACCGTCAGGTGATCAGAGCAGGCGATGGGGGGTTTGAAAAGGGCTCGACATGGGTGCTCGAGGTCGACGGCCACGAGCCGGTGAAGGCGCGATACCTACCCGCTCCTTGATCCGCCTCTCCCCATCGGGGAGAGGGCTGGGGAGAGGGGCTTAAGCTTTTCGGTCGTGACGGTCACGTTGAGGGGCCCTGGCCTGACCGAGGACCAGGTCGTGGCCGTCGCCCGGCAGGGCGAGAAGGTCACCCTCTCTCCTTCGGCGCGCGCGAAGATGGAGCGGAGCCGAGCCCTCGTCGAGCGTGCCGCAAGCTCGCGCGAGCCCGTGTACGGGGTCTCGACCGGATTCGGCGCCCTGGCCGGCACGCGTGTCGCGCCGCTTCGCCAGCCGGAGCTGCAGATCGCGCTGATCCGCTCGCATGCGGCCGGAGTCGGTCCCCCGGTCGATGAGGAGGTCGTCCGCGCAACCATGCTGCTTCGCGCACGTACGCTCGCGATGGGCATGTCGGGAGTGCGGCCACTGCTGGCGGACGCCTTGATCGCGATGCTGAACGCACGGGTGACCCCGCTGGTGCCTCGCTACGGCTCCGTCGGATGCAGCGGCGACCTCGCGCCGCTCGCCCACATCGGCCTCGGCCTGGTCGGCGAGGGCGAGGTGCTGGACGCGCAGGGCGCGCGCAAACCGGCGGCCCTGGCCCTGCGGTCGGCAAAGCTGAAGCCGGTCAGGCTCGAGACCAAAGAAGGCCTCGCCTTGATCAACGGCACCGACGGCATGCTCGGGATGCTGGTCCTCGCCTGCGCCGACGGCGGGCGGCTCTTCAAGACCGCGGACGTGACGGCGGCCATGTCGGCGGAGGCGCTGCTCGGCACCGACCGCGCGTTCCAGGCCCATCTGCACCAGGTCCGTCCGCACGCCGGGCAGGTGGCGAGCGCCGCCAACCTTGCGCTCTTGATGCGTGGATCCCAGATCGTGACCTCGCACCGCCACTCGCAGCACGCGGTGCAGGATTCCTACTCGGTGCGCTGCAGCCCGCAGGTCGCCGGGGCCGCGCGCGACACGCTCGACTTCGCGCGCCGGATCGCCGAGGTCGAGCTCTCGTCGACGATCGACAACCCCATCGTGCTCGAGAGCGGCGAGGTGGAGTCGAACGGCAACTTCCACGGCGAGCCGCTTGCGTTCGCCGCCGACTTCCTGGCCATCGCGGCGGCCGAGGTGGGCTCGATCGCGGAGCGGCGCGTCGATCGCCTCCTCGACCCGCATCGCTCCCAGGGCCTGCCTCCCTTCCTGGCCGAGGAGCCGGGAGTGAACTCCGGCCTGATGGTCGCGCAGTACACCGCCGCGGCCCTGGTCGCGGAGAACCGCAGGCTCGCCGCGCCCGCCAGCGTCGATTCGGTGCCCACATCGGGTATGCAGGAGGACCATGTCTCGATGGGTTGGGGGGCAGCGCTGAAGCTGCGCTCGGTCCTCGACAACCTCGCGTACATCCTTGCGGTCGAGCTTTGCGCGGCGGCGCGCGCGCAAGAGATGCGCCGCCCGCTGGAGCCCTCGCCCGCCACCGGCGCTGTGCGCGAGCTGCTGCGCAAGCAGGTCCAGGGCGTGGGGCCCGACCGCGTGTTGGCCCCGGAGCTGGCGGCGGCGGAAGAGCTCATCCGATCCGGCGCTGTCATCCAGGCCGCCGAATCCGTCGCGGGGCCCCTGCGATGAGCCCCACGATTCGCGCCCCGCGTGGCTCTCAGATCGCCTGCCAGGGCTGGCCGCAGGAAGCCGCGATGCGGATGCTCATGAACAACCTCGACCCCGAGGTCGCCGAGCGGCCGGAGGACCTCGTCGTCTACGGAGGCACCGGCAAGGCGGCCCGCTCGTGGGAGGCTTTCGACGCCATCGTCCGCGAGCTGAAACGCCTGGACGGTGAGCAGACGCTGCTCGTTCAGTCCGGCAAGCCCGTCGGCGTCTTCGACACGCACGAGTGGGCGCCCCGGGTCCTCATCTCCAACTCGATGCTGGTGCCCGAGTGGGCGACCTGGGACGAGTTCCGCCGCCTCGAGGCACTCGGCCTGACCATGTACGGCCAGATGACCGCGGGCTCGTGGATCTACATCGGAACCCAGGGCATCCTGCAGGGCACCTACGAAACTTTCGCCGCGATCGCGCGCAAGCGTTTCAACAACTCCCTGGCCGGCACGATCACGCTGACCGCGGGCCTCGGCGGCATGGGCGGCGCGCAGCCGCTGGCGGTGGCGCTCAACGGCGGGGTGGCGATCTGCGTCGAGGTTGACTCCGAGCGAATCCAGCGGCGGCTCGACCACCGCTACCTCGACGTCCGCGCCGAAAACCTCGACCACGCGTTACGCCTCGCGCTCGAGGCCAAGAAGGCAAAGCGCCCGCTGTCGATCGGTCTGCTCGGCAACGCGGCGGACATCGTGCCCGAGCTCGCGGCACGGCGATTCGACGTCGACATCGTCACCGACCAGACCCCCGCGCACGACCCACTCAGTTATGTTCCGGCCGGGCTTTCACCCGAGGACGCGGCCGAGCTTCGGCTCGACGAGCCGGGCACCTACATCAGACGCGCGCGCGAGAGCATGGCCAGCCACGTCGACGCCATGGTGACTTTCTTCGACCGCGGGGCGGAGGTCTTCGACTACGGGAACAGTCTTCGCGCCGAGGCGCGGCTCGGAGGCAGCACGCGTGCCTTCGACTATCCGGGATTCGTCCCGGCCTACATCCGTCCGCTCTTCTGCGAGGGCAAGGGACCGTTCCGGTGGGTCGCCCTCTCCGGTGACCCTGCAGACATCGCCGCCACCGACCGCGCGATCATCGACGAGTTCGCCGAGGACCCCGCCCTCGTGAGGTGGATCGAGGCGGCCGGTGAGCGTGTCGCCTACCAGGGCCTTCCTGCTCGCATCTGCTGGCTCGGCTACGGTCAGCGGGCGCGCGCTGGGCTGCGATTCAACGAGCTCGTGCGCGCCGGCAAGGTCAAGGCGCCGATCGTGATCGGCCGCGACCACCTCGACTCGGGCTCGGTGGCCTCCCCGTATCGCGAGACGGAGGCGATGCAGGACGGCTCCGACGCGATCGCCGACTGGCCGATCCTGAACGCTCTGCTCAACACCTCCAGCGGCGCTTCCTGGGTGAGCGTCCATCACGGCGGTGGCGTGGGCATCGGCCGCTCGATCCACGCGGGCATGGTCGTGGTCGCGGACGGCACCGAGCTGGCGGCGCGCAAGCTCGAGCGGGTGCTCACCAACGACCCGGGCACCGGCATCATCCGCCACGCCGACGCCGGCTACGAGCGAGCACTCGAAATCGCGAGCGAGCGGGGCGTCCGCATCCCCATGCGGGATGGATGATCAAGCTCCCCACCCCAAGCCTCCCCCCTGATGGGGGGAGGGAGTAAGCGCGATTGAACGGCTCGGGCAAGTGGCATGCCGAGCAAGCGTGGCTTGGCCACCGCGCCGAGAACGTGCTGATCCAGGTCGAGGCCGGCCGGATCACCAGGGTCGAAGAGGACGTCTTTGCGCCCTCCGACGCGGTGTCCTTGAAGGGATGGACGATCCCCGGCCTGGCCAACGTCCACAGCCACGCGTTCCAGCGTTTGCTGCGGGGCGAGGTCGAGTCAGGTGGTGGCAACTTCTGGGAGTGGCGTGAGCGCATGTACGGCTACACGGACTGGCAGCCCCAGGACTACTTCAAACACGCTCGCTTCGTTTTCCGGGAGATGCTCGAGGCGGGCATCACCGCGGTCGGCGAGTTCCACTACCTTCACGGCCACGGGAACGAGCTCGGCGAGGCGCTGATCGACGCCGCCCGCGAGGAGGGGATCCGGATCACGCTGATCGACGCGTGCTACCTGCGCGGCGGCCTCGACGGCGCGCCTCTCGAGACCGACCAGATGTCGTTCTCCGACGGTGACGCCGACGCCTGGGCACGGCGCGTCGACGACCTGTCCGACGAGGACGGCGTACGCATCGCGGCGGCCATACACAGCGTGCGCGCGGTTGACCCCGAGTCGATGCGCGTGGTCGCCACCTACGCGCGAGAGCGTGGCGCGCCGCTGCACATTCACCTTGCTGAGCAGGTTGCCGAGGTCGACCAGTGCATGCGGGTCGAGCATTGTTCCCCGACCGAGCTGCTGGAGCGTGAGGGCATCCTTGGCTCCGACCTGACCGCCGTCCACGCGATCCACGTCAACGAGCACGACATCTCGTTGCTCGCCCAGAACCAGGTGACGATCTGCGCCTGCCCCACGACCGAACGCGACCTGGGCGACAGCGTCGGCTTGCTGGGCGCGCTGGCGGCCGCGGGTTGCCCGATCAGCGTCGGCAGCGACTCCAACGCCGTGATCGACATGCTCGAGGAGGCTCGCGGGCTGGAGCTCGACGAACGCCGCGCCACCGGCCGGCGCGTCCTTCATCAGCCCGACGAGCTGCTTCAAGCCGCGACTGTAAACGGCATGCGCGCGCTGGGCTGGGAGGCGGGCGAGCTCAAACCCGGGATGCTGGCCGACTTCGTGACGCTCGAGCAGCCGCGCTCGTTGTGGCGGGAGCTCAGCCCCTCCTACCTGATCTACGGCTTCTCCGCCCACGACGTGACGAACGTCGTCGTCGGTGGCAACACTGTCGTGTCGCTTTGAAACGGCTGCGCAACATCGGCCGCCTGTTCACGAGCACGCCCGCGGACGTGCTCCAGGATGCCTCGGTGATCATCGACGGCGAAGAGATCGCGTGGTGCGGCAAGAGCGGGGACGAGCCGCGCGCCCTCATGGAGTCGGTCACCGACGAGCACGACTGTCACGGCGGCCTCGTCACCGCCGGCCTGATCGACGCGCACACGCACCCGGTCTATGCGGGCGATCGCATGGCGGAGGTGGCGATGCGCTCCGAGGGCGCGTCGTACAGCGAGGTCGCGAAGGCCGGCGGCGGGATTCGCGCGACCGTGAGAGCCACGCGTGAGGAACCGATCAGCGCCCTCGAGGAGGCGACAGCGCGGAGGCTGTGGACGTGGCTAGAAGGCGGCGCGACCACGGTCGAGGCCAAGACCGGCTACCACCTGCAGCGCGAGGGCGAGCTCGAGGCGACGCGACTGCTGGCGCGCCTGAGCCAGCGCAAAGACCTTCCGCGAATTGAAGTCACCTTCCTCGCCGCGCACGCCTTGCCGCCCGATCGACGGGTGCGAATAGGCAGGTACGTGAAGGAGGTGCGTGAGTGGTGCGACGACGCCTACGTGGCGGGCGCGCGGTTCTGCGACGTGTTCTGCGACCGCGGATACTTCAGCGTGCCGCAATCGCGGAGCATCCTGAAAGCGGCGCTCAAAGCGAAGCTGATCCCGCGCGTGCACGCCGACGAGCTCGATCGCACAGGCGGTGCCCGACTTGCGGCCGAGCTGCACGCGGCATCGGCCGATCACCTGCTGCGCGCGAACAGAGGCGATGCTGTGGCTCTTGCGCGCGCGGGCGTGGTGGCGACGCTTGCGCCCGGGACGGCCTTGTCGATCGGCAAGTTGCCCCCGGTCAAGGAGCTCACCGAGGCGGGCGCCGTGATCGCGCTGGGCACCGATCACAACCCGGGCACCAGCGGCATCACCAGCATGAGCGTGGTCGTGGCACTCGCGGTGGCCGTCTTCAAGATGTCGGTGGAGCGTGCTCTTCTGGCGGCCACGATCGGCGGCGCCCACTCGCTCTCACGTTCGGATCGGGGCGTGATCGCGCCTCACAAGCTTGCGGATCTGGTGCTGTGGGAGGCCGAGCACGAAGGAGCGTTCGCCTGGGCTTACGGGCTCAAACCAAGGGTGGTCTGGCTGCGCGGAACGCAAACTTTTGCGTGATTAAAGGTTGCTAATTCGGTGCACTCGGGCTATAAGTTGCACCTGAACGGCCGCCAGCTGCCCAATTACGAATCAACAGCGGTCGAAATGGAGGCATGCACAAAGTGCAGTCAATCGCAAAGTGGAACCCCCTGGCGCTGAAGATTCTTCTGTGGGTGATGGGCGTGCTGCTCGTCGTGGGCTCGGCCGCGAGCTTCGTCGGCGACGCGGTCTTCGACTTCGGTAGCGGCGCCGGCGTCACGCCTCCAGTCGCAGGCATCGCCTTCGGCGCGGGCATGATGATCGCGGGCTTCGACCCGATCGCCAACATCAGCTGGGTCCGCGCGCTGGTCCTGTACGCGATCCTGGAGATCGTCTACCAGATCTTCACGCAGATCACCATCAGCCGGTTCGACATCGTCTCTTTCATCATCGCGATCCTGGCCGCCGTGCTCGTCCTCGTGCTCTACCCGAACAAGCCGGCGCTCTGGATGCAGGGCGGCATGTCCTCGGGAGCGCGCGCGTAAGCAGCCGACCGCAGCATCCGTAAAAGGGGCGGCGCGCGCCGCCCCTTCTTTTTAAGTGGCACGGTCGGTGACGACCTCGGTGCACGCGAGCTCGTCATGGACCGGGCGCCCGGTGACCCAGTAAGCGGGAAGCAAGCCCAGCCGGAGCAGCGACTGCGCGGCCGTCATGCGTGACCCGTCGATGCCGACCACGCGCTGCCTCACGACCAGGCCGCCAAGCGTGCGGCCCCAGATGCTCCAGCAGGCGACGTGGTAGGCGGCGGCGATCGCCAGAGTTGGCCGCGGCCCGCGGCGGCCGGCCAACCCGGCCAGCGTCAGGCAGAGCGCGACGTCGACCGAGGCCGCTCGAAATCGATCGCGAGGAGTAGCCCGGACGCCGGGCGCCGGCATCCGTCCCCGGGCGCGCAGCAGGTACAGGCGCGTGAGGAGGTGATGGATCGGCAGCTGCACCAGGGTGTAGACAAAAGGCGGAACGCGGGGACGATAGCCTTCCAGGGTGGCGACTAACCGTCCGCCCGTTGCTCTGACCTTGAATGCGCCGCCTGGCGCGCCCACGGCAAGCCCGCTCTCGATCGGCCAGTGGACCTGGTATTTCGAAACCTTGGGCCGGCCAAAGCGCAGTAGCTCCACCGGCCCGACCCGCATCGAGGTGCCGCGCATCCGGGTCAACCCGAGCGTCAAGACCTCGATGTCGCGCATGTAGCGGTCGAGCAGTTCCTTGCCGCTCACCGCGTTTGCGATCGCAACCGAGTCCTCGACGTAGACCCGCCCGTCGACCCATCTGGCCACGCGAATATGGTGGCAGTTGGTGATGGCGACACTCGAGTTCGGCGCCGAGGTCGAGGTGAAGACGACGCCTGAGCGCGCCTTCGACTACCTCGCCGACCATCGCCATGTCGCCGAGGTCCTAGAAGGCGTGAGCCGCTGGCAGCCACTCGGCGGGAAGACTCGGGGCGTGGGAGCGCGGTACAGCGTCGAGATGCTGGCGTTTGGCTTCCCTCTCAAGAACGTGCTTCGCCTCCACCGCTGGGAGCGGCCGAGGGAGATCGGCTGGGTCTCCGAGTCCGGCCTGGTCAGGCAAGAGGGAGGCTTCACGTTCACGGAGACGGCGGATGGGGTGCGCATCCGCCTCCGCATCGCCTACGAGCCGCCCGGGTCGATCGTGGGGGCCGCCGTCGCACAGCGAGTCGACGGAGTGGTCCGGAGGCGCCTGGAGCGCGCCCTGGCGCGAATCCGCCAAACCCTCGAGTCCTAAAGTGATGGGCGCGATGAAGCTGACTCGCGAAGCCGGCGCGATCCTGGGCAAGACCTCGATCGGCATGCTGGCGCTCCGCTCGGGCCGGCTGCCGCTCGTCAATCCCGCCGTCTTCAGCTTCGCCGGAGGCTCGCTCTGGATGACGACCTCTCGCTACGCGGCCAAGACGATCATCGCAAGACGCGACCCCAGGGCCGCGTTCCTGGTCGACGGTGGCGAACGCGCGGTCCTCCTGAAGGGTGCGCTCGAGATCTTCGACCCGCTGAATCTCTCCAACGACGTCCGGGCGGTGCTCGAAGGCCCGGCCTACTTCCTCGGCATGGCCGGCTATGCACTTCGCAACGCGCCCTTCTTCGCGGGCTACGCGCTCGACCTGATGCGCCTGCCGCGCGAGTGGATGCCCTACAACAGGGTCGTTCTGCGACTGCGGCTGAGCGACGCGGACATCGTCAAGGGCGCTCGTTTTCCGTCCGCGCAGGCGGCGCGGGTGCCGGCGGTGCCTGCCGAGGTCAGCCGGCGCCTGGCGGGAGTTTCCCGCGGCTACGCCTGCTGGATCGAAGCGGGGATGCCGGTGGTGCGCCCGGCGTTCTGGGAGATGGACCGCGGCCGGGTGACGATCGCAGCGACCAGCGGGCGACCTCGCGCCGGAGCCCCGGGCGCGCTGGTCGTCGAGTCGCATCATCGTTTCCGTCCCTCGCGCATGGTCG
Source organism: Candidatus Dormiibacterota bacterium (assembly GCA_036395015.1). Classification (GTDB taxonomy): domain Bacteria; phylum Chloroflexota; class Dormibacteria; order Dormibacterales; family Dormibacteraceae; genus 40CM-4-65-16. The sequence continues at coordinate 40,743 of DASWDZ010000005.1, forward strand.
GCGCGTGCGTGCGCGGAAGTTTCGCGGCGTCGAGCGACGGCTCATCGATCGCCGAGCGGTACGGAATCGAGCTCGCACAAGTTCCGCCTGTCATCGACCTCAAGCCAGAACGCGTCACCTCCTGGCGCGGCTTTGCCATCACGACCGCGGTGCCGCGATCCGCGCGCCAGCTGCGAGTCGCAGAGGGCTGATGCCCAAACCCGCAGCGCCTGGGCTGCGCGTCCGCAAGTGGGACTCGGGCAGGTGGAGCGAGGCGCCCGACGCCGTGGTCACCGAGGAGCCCTTGCAGCTGATGCTCGACGGAGAACCGCTGTCGGTCGTGATGCGAACACCGGGCGAGGACATCGAGCTCGCGCTCGGCCTGATGTACGCCGAGGGTATCGCGCGCTCGCTCGAGGACATCCGCGTGGTCCGGATCAGCGCCGAGTCGGGCGAGGCGGCCGACGGCATCAAGGTTGACGCGACGATCGTTGACTCCAACCAGGTCGACCTCCACCTCGTCCGCGCGCCGCGCCGCAAGCCGGAGCGTTCGATGCTGTCGAGCTCCGCCTGCGGGGTCTGCGGCGCGGTCCTGATCGAGGACCTCAAGCGCGACCTGGAGCACCTCGCGGAAGGGCCTTCCGTCGACGCCAGGATCTTGCCTGGGCTCGTGGAGCGCCTGCGGTCGGGACAGGGAGTCTTCGAGCGCACCGGCGGTCTCCATGCCGCGGGTTTGTTCACGGCGGGCGGTGAGTTGATCTGCATGCGCGAGGACGTCGGCCGGCACAACGCCGTCGACAAGGTCGTCGGCCGAATGCTGCTGGAGGGCAGGGTGCCGCTGGCCGGCACGATCCTGGTCGTCAGCGGCCGGGCGGGTTACGAGATCGTCCAGAAGTCGATCACAGCCGGGATGCCCGTGCTTGCCGCCGTCGGCGCTCCCTCCAGCCTGGCCGTGGCGCTGTCGCGCGAGTTCGGCCAGACCCTGGTGGGGTTCTTGCGCGGCGAACGCTTCAACGTGTACGCCGCACCCGAGCGCCTCGCGCGTTGATCGCATCCCAGCGAGTGCGGCCCGCTGGCCGCGCGGGCCTTCTCGCGCTGTTCGTCGTGGCCGTCGAATGGTCGCGCGCGCTGATCGTGCAACAACCGGGACTCACAGTCGCCGCCTTGTTGCTCGGTGGCGGGGCGCTCGCCGTGGCGGTGGTCGGATGGCCGCCAGAACGTCTCGGCCTTGGCACTGCCAGGTTCGGCCTGCGCATCCTCGGTGGCCTCGCGCTCGGCGCGGTGCTGCTCCTGCCCGCGGCGGCGAGATCGAGCGCGGTGCCCTTGCTCCCCATGGGACTGGCGATGGCCGCGGTCGCGGTCTCGATCGGCGAGGAGCTGGCCTTCCGCGGCGCCCTCTACGCGGCGCTCGAGGACCTCGGCGGAGCCCCGCTGGCGATCACCGGGAGCACGCTGCTCTGGACGCTCGCGCATGTGCTGTCACATCCGCCCGAGTTCCTCGGCGCGGTGGCCGCGGCCGGTCTCGTGCTCGCCCTGTGGCGCTGGGCGTGCAAGGACCTGGTGGCCCCGATCGTGGGCCACGCGATCGCCGACCTGGCGCTTTGAGAAGAGCAGCCCTCCTCGCCCTAGCCGCGACGGTCTACGCGCTCGCCGCATGGATGGTCGCGCCCGGCTTCTACGACGGCTTCGGGCCGCCCCAGCAGTACAACTGGATCTGCCCACCACCGCAGGCGGGCGCCAACCTCAAACCGAGCTCGGGCCACCTCAGCATCAAGGTGGTCCGCGGGGTCAGCGACGCCAACTCGGCGTTCACCGACGACGGCCAGCTCGTGATCGGTTTCCTACCGGGCGCGTTCGTGGTCGACGGCAAGACGTTGATCGACGTTGGCATCGCTCCGTATGGGAGCTGCCCTCAGCCGGCGGGAATCAGCTTCGTGACCAACATCTACCAGGTGACGGCGAGTGCCACCCTCGACCCCACGAAGGCGGCCAACCTTGTGCTCAGGTACTCCAACCTGGAGCCCGACCCGACGACCGTGTACACGGCGACGGATCCGAATGGACCGTGGACCGCGATGCCTCGCTCGCAGCAGGGTGCGCCTTACACGATCGAGGCGAGGACGACCACGTTCGGATATTTCGCGGCAGGCTACCCGTCCGCGTCGCCGCCGCCTGGCGCCGTCACCATAGGCGGCGGCCAGGCGCTGCCGATCATCGTCGCGGTCCTGATCGTGGTCGTGGTGCTCGCCGGCCTGCCGCTTGCGGTTATGCGCAGGCGCAGCCGGTGATCATGAGGAGATGAAGAAGCGTGGCTGGTGACGTCGAGTTGACGAACCGAGTGCGAGTCGCCGTTCTGGAACGGACCATCGAGACCGGATCGGTGCCAACAGCCCCCGAACTGTCGGCTCGCCTCGGCCTCGGCGAGACAGAGGTGATGGAGGCGTACAGAGCGCTGGGCGAAGGCCACGTCTATGTCCTCGAGCCTTCGGATCAGACGAGGCTGCGGATGGCAAACCCGTTCTCGGCCGTCGCGACCGACTTCGTGGTCACCGTCCGCGGACGTCGCTATTTCGGCAACTGTGCGTGGGACGCCCTGGGCATCGTCTCGCTGCTGGGCGGGGAGGGCACGGTGTCAACCCGTTGTCCGGATTGCCAGGACGAGCTGACGCTCAGGGTTGCGGACCGCAAGCTCGTCGACGCGGAAGGAATCGTGCACTTCAGCGTGCCGGCCAGGCGTTGGTGGGACGACATCGTCTTCACTTGAAGCACCATGCTTCTCTTCCGGTCGGAAGAACACGTCGCGCGCTCAGGCAAACCAGTGGGCGCATTCTTCACGCCCGAGCAGCTGTGGCGGCTGGCCGATACCTGGTATCGCGACCGAGCTGACCCCGCGTGGCGGAGGCGCACCGCGGAAGAGGCCGAGGCGGTGTTCGCGAGCATCGGTTTGACCGGCGACTTCTGGCGGCTCAGCCCCTAGCTGTACTTGATCGCCTCGAACAGGGTGCCGCAGCGCCGGCAGCGGTACTGAAGGGTCATCGCCTGCGTGCCGAAGAGCGAGATGACCTCTGCGTCCTGTGCTTTGCAGTGGGGGCAGGCCGGCATCGCCCTCCCCCCGTCGGGGGGAGGGTCCGGGAGAGGGGCTGAAGCTTGCTCAGCCTTGTCGCGCGGCGGTGGGCGGCGCGTACTTCTTCTCCTCCAACCCTCGGAGCATGCCGAAGGTGTGCTCGTCGATCGCTCCCTCGGCGCTGCGCCTGCGGAGCGGGTCCCAGACGTTCCAGTGGATCGTGACCTTCGGGGCCTGCGTCTCCAACTGCTCCTCGAGTCGCGCTTTCATCTCCGCCGGCCCCATGCCGAGCTTTCCGGCCCTGTGCAACTCGTGCGTCTCGCCCTCGGGCGGGCCGAAGAACTCCAGCGCCTCCTGCCACGCCCTGACCAGCGGCGCGCTCTCGATGCCTGACCGCAGCCAGCTTCGGCCGTGCAGGAAGTGGTAGCGCTCCTCCATGAGCATCTTGCGCAGGCGGTGCTGCAGCACCTCGACCGAGCCGTTGACGCACGACTCGATCGTCACCGTGAAGGCCGTGTCGAGGATTGCGTTCGCGGCGACGAACTGGCTCCATTCGGTCCAGGGCTCGTCGAAGTAGGCGAGGTTGCGGATGGTCGCCGGGTCCGACTCCCGCTCGGGGCCGCGAGGGTCGGCGCCCAGCGGTTCCAGGCACCCGTAGAGGACCCGGCTGTGACCGAGGTCGTCAAGCCCCATCGCGGCCGCGGCGATGTCGGCCTCCAGCGAGGGAGCTCGGGTCGCCCACTCGGCGTAACGCAGCCCGAGCATCTGCTTGTTGTCGGCCAGCGACAGGACGAGGTCGGAGAGGCTCAAGCCACTCCTCCCCATTCATGGGGAGGCGGCCCGCAGCGCCGGAGGGGCAGACTCAAGCTTCCCCAGGCGCCCACAGCGGAATCACGTGCTCCTTGCGCACGATCGCCATCTCGCACCAGCGCTCCTCGTCGTAGGTCGCGCGCGCGTAAGCCATCGCCAGGTCGTCGTCCGGCGCGACCACGCTGCCGACGAGGTGCAGTGGATCGACACGTGACTTCCTCGCGAATACCTCGTACTCGGCCGCGTCGCCGCTGACGCGTTTGTAACCGCTCAAACGGCGAGGCCCCATGCTTCGAGCACGTCGCGGCCGGCCTGGGTCATCCGGGCGACGGTCCAGGGCGGGTCCCAGACGATGTTGACCTGGACTTCGCGCACGCCCTCTTCGCGCAGCAAGCGCTCGCGCACGTCGTCGACGATGAAGTCAGACGCGGGACAGCCCATCGCCGTGAACGTGAGGTCGACCTCGACCACGCCGTCATGCTCGGCGATGCCGTAGATGACGCCCAGGTCGACGAGGTTCACCGGCATCTCGGGGTCCTCGACCTCGGCGAGCGCCGCCCAGTAACGCTGGGTCATGACTCCCGCTTGTGTGTCTTCCGGAAGTTGTGGAACTCCTCCTGGAACATCGCCACCATCTCCGCGTTGCGCGGCCCCCGGGCGCGCCAGCGCACGAGCACGTCGTCCCACGTGATCGGCTGCTTGAAGTCCCAGCGCTTGTTCTCCGCGTCGAACTCGCACGGAAAGGGATAGTCGAGTTCCCAGATGTCCTTGCCGTCCCGGGTCTCCTTGTGCGCGGGAACCTTGACGCCGATCTGCTCGCAGTAGGGGACGACGGTCGAGAGCCACCACTGGCGCAGCTGGTCGTTGGTGAGCCCCTTGAGCCGATACTCGAGCTGCGTCGAGTGCATCTTCATCGAGTCGGGGAGGCCGAACCACTCGACGCTGAGCGGGAACATCCAGTCGACCGCTCGCTGCAGCTCGTCCTTGGCGGCGCCGCCGGCGGCGCTGATCCGCTTCATCCACGTGCGTCCGTTCCGGAGGTGGAAGTTCTCCTCGAGCATCACCTTGTTCAACCCGCGCTTCCAGGGCCCGTAGGAGCACTTGTCATGGATGTCGCCGAGGAGGCAGAAGCCCGCCTGGTCGTAGAAACCGTTGGCGACGACGAGCTCGGTCCAGGTGTCCAGCGGGACGTCGAACGCGTAGGGGTAGCGGAAGCTCTTGGGGTCGCGGCTGAAGATGAGCTTCTCCTGGTCCTCGCCCAGCTCCTCGAGGATGTGGTAGGCGATGTGGGCATGGGCGAGTTCGTCCTGGATGATCGCGATCCCGGTCATGAAGGCGTTGATGCTCGGCGCCCGCTTGGCCGCCAGGTAGTAGGCAGGGGCGGAGATGAGCTCGGTGTCACCAGACACGATCAGGGTGTGCTTGAGCTCCTGCAGGTACTCCGGGGTCATCTCCCGGGTGGACTCGATCAGCTCGCCAGACTTGATCATCTGGTCGAGCTCGGCGGCGCTTGACATCAATTCAATTCTGGTACATCAGGCCACGGTAGAATCGTTTCCCTTCCTCCAGGCCGCCTCGTTTGGCCGCGCCGTGGTGGCTATAGCTCAGTTGGCAGAGCACCAGATTGTGGATCTGGGTGTCGCGGGTTCAAGTCCCGCTAGCCACCCCTTCCGCCGCAGACCTCGATTCCGCACTTTTGGCGCCACACGGGCCTATTGGCCCGGCGGAATACGCACCTCTGGCGCCAAACGGCTCTATTGGCGTCGGGCAGCGGCTGTTGTAACTTCAATCTCCAGTGGACGAGCAGACCAGCAGAATTCACGTCCCGCCGAAAGGCACACGGGGCGCCCGGGTCATGGATTTCGTGTTTAAGCTCATGCGGCCCTTTGCCGGTCGCGAGGTCGCGCGCTACCAGAAAGCCGAAGGTCCGGAACCGCGCATGTTCATGGGCTTTCCGGTGCTCGTCCTGACCACCGTCGGCGCCAGGTCGGGCAAGGAGCGCAGCACCGTGCTCGGCGGATTCCCGGACGGCGACGACGCCTGGCTGATCATCGCCTCCAAAGGCGGCTCGCCGACGCACCCGAGCTGGTTCCACAACATCGCCGCCAACCCAGACAAGGTCTGGGTCCAGGTAGGGAACCGCAAGTTCCCCGCTCACTGCAAGTCACTGACCGGCAAAGAGCGCGAGGACGCGTACGCGCGCGTCGCCATTGTGGCTCCTGTGTACGCCGGATACCCGAAGAAGACCGACCGCGAGATCCCGGTCCTGCGCATCACTCCGGCAGGCTGACCTGGCCGTCCCCAGCATGTGGGGAGCGGAAGCTACGCCAGCCTGAGGTCGGAGAAGTCGTTGACGATCACGAGATGGTTGACGTCGCCACCCACCGCGCCGCCGAGCCCCCAGCTCTTGTTGTAAGGCTGCGTCTGCCGGGACACCACGTTTCCTGACGCATCTCGAGTGACCAGGGTCGTGGTGCCGTGCAGGGTCACTCCGACGAGACGGCTGGCCTGGGTGCTCAGCTTGGGCAGAAAGAGCGTCAGCTCCACGCGGTCGAACGAGTAGGTCTTCTGGACGCTCTTGCCGGCCTTCACGTCCTGCGTGATGACATCGGTGAACTCCTTGAGCCCGTCCCCTGTCGCGCCCTGTCCGGCAAGCGTGAAGTCGTGAGCGCGACGCGCCTCCGATTCGATCATCAGGTCCAGCACGAGGTCGTGCGCCCAGCTGCTGGCGGTGTCCTCGTTCAGCGACGGATCGAAGGCGACCACGTTCGCGGGGACGCCGACCTGGGGGATCGACGGCAACAACCAGACCCTCGCCGCTGCGGGGCCGGCTTGTTCGCCGGGAGGCGGCGGAAGCGCGGCGCGGGCCGAGTCCAACGTCCACGAGGCGATGTCGGGGGTGCCGGTCCCGATGGTCCGTGACAGCACGGGTCGTGTCCCGTCGGGAAGCTCAGGCGCCGGCACCGTGCTGTGCAGAGACAGCTCGGAGGAGAGCGGCAGCAGGGTCAGAAGCACCAGGCTCACGCCCAGGGCGGCCGGTCCCGACGCACCCAGCCGTCGCACGGTCTCCATCACGCCACCTCCTTGCTCGACCGGCTCGAGAAGTCGGGCCAGCGCGAATCGTCCCGCGCACGCGAAGACGAGGCTGGCGAGAATGGCCGTCTTCGTCCAGAACTCGAGGGTCGTCGGGCCGATCAGGACGACCGATAGGAAGGCGACGATGACGCCGAACACGAACCTTGCGGCCTGGCCGTCGGGGACGGTGCGCGGGTCAGGGACCATGAAGAAGGCGAAGATCAGCACCTCGGGCGAGGTGATGAGGATCTCCGCGAGCTGGTTCCCGCAGATCGGGGTCGCGTACCAGCTGGCGATCATGCAGTGGTCCGGCACGGGCGAAAGGGCCAGCCACGTGAACAGGGCGAACGCGGCCATGTAGCCGAGCTCGAGCCCCAACAGCTTCAGCTCCCAGGCGATGCACAGCCCGCCGCCGATCAGGATCGCGTAGGTGACGATCATCCATGGGCCCATCGGTATCCACCAGAGGTCCTGGGGTTCCGTGTAGGTCGGTCCAAGGAGGACGAACGCGAGGACGAGCCCCAGGTTGGAAGGGTTGAATATGTGCCGGCCGCGCCAGCGAATCAGATACTTCGAGGCCATGGAGAACGCGACGACCCCGACGAAGATCCAGACTCCGTGCGTGCTCCACCAGTCACCGTGAAACGTGCCGGGGACGCGAAGGATGAACGCGGTGCTGTTGCCGGTGAGCAGTCCGCTCGCCGGCCACAGGATCACCTTGTCCTTGAAGAAGCCATATCCGAACTCGATGAGCGCGCCGGTGGCCAGGCAGATGAGGATCTGGGCCACCGAGAGCCGGAAGTTGAGCACCGTCTGACCCAGGACCTGCAGGGTGAGGAGGACCGCGGCGACGTGGAGGCGCGGGTCGCGAATGCTCGGTCCCAGGACGGGATACTCGCGGCCTCGGATCGTGATGGTGCGTCGCCTGCCCGCCATGGTCGGGTAACGCGTATTGAACTCCAGCCGTTACCGGATCTGATCGGGATGTCAAGGTTGCAATTCCTGGCGCCAGTCCTGGTGGTCCTGCTCGCCGCGTGCGATCCATTCGGTCTGCCCTCCACACGATCCCTGGAGAACGGCGCCGAGACGATGCTGGCCTCCGCCGAGAGCTACGAGATCGAGGGCGTCTACACGGCGGCGGGAGCGCAATGGACGTTCGACATGCAGTTCGCTCGACCGGACGTGCGCCACCTCACGGTCCGCTCGGCCTCCGAGCAGGTCGAGGCGATCATCATCGGCGGGGAAGCCTACTTTCGCGGCCAGGCATTCCTCGCCAAGCACGTCGGCAGCGACCCGCAGTCGCAGAACCTCGCCCGGGCGGCCGGCAACGCGTGGTGGAAGGACCGGGCCACTCTCGTCCCGACGTTCCCCGACCTCACCGACGGAAACGCCTTCAGGACGAACTTCCTCGGCTCCGCAGCCAGCGTTCGGACCGACCACCAGTCAGTCGGCGGCGTGGACGCAGTCGAGCTTTCCGGGGTGAGGGCCGACGTTTACATCGCCTCGGCCGCGCCCTACCACCTGGTCCGCGTTCGTTTCCACGAAGGCGTGGTCGTCGATGGCATATCTGGAGCCGACCTGGCCTTCACCAACGTCGACCACGACTTCGGCATCAAAGCTCCCATCGACGTGATCGACTTCGGCAACCTGTCGACGCTGCCCCCGATCTACACCGTGCTCTCCGTCGACACGTCTGGGTGCGTTTCGCCCTGCGTCGTTTCGGCGAAGCTCAAGAACCTCGGAGGCATGATCGCCGCCCGCGCGCCGTCGACGGTCACCTTCACCATGACCGACCCGGTCTCCAAGCAGACGCTGGGCAGCTGCACCGAGACGGTCCAGCCTGACGTGGGCTACAACTCGACGACCACCGTCTCCTGCACCATCAGCGCCACCCCGGTCAACGCCGCGGTCGTGACCGCGACGGCGAACAACCCGGGCCGCGGCTGAGCCCCGCTACCAGCCCTCCCGGATCACCGCCACGCCGCGCGGACCCAGTCGCATCAGCCCGGGATGAACCTCACTCCCGTCGATCAGGTTGTGACCCGCCTGGGTGATGGGCACGTCGACCGCAACCTCGCGGTGATTCAGGACGAAAAGGAACCTCTTGCCGCGCCCGGAGCGCCGAGTCGCCTCGACTCCCTGCGGCACATCGGCTGTGGGCTTGACCCCGGCGTCGACGACCGCCGTCTGCAGGATTCGAGCCATCGATTTCGCATCCGGCCGGGTGCCGAGGTAGTACGCGGTCCCGGAGCCCGCCCGGTGGCGGGTGATCGCCGGACGGCCGGCGAGCTCTGAGCCCGCGAAGGTGGCCAGCACCTCTGCGCCCGCGGCCGTGATGTCCTCGCTCCAGATCGTGCCCCGCGCGTGCGTCCCGTCTGCGAAATCGATGGCGATGTCCTCGCCGCCGCCCAGCGGATGGAAATCGATCACCTCCAGGCCGAGCATCCGGCTGAACGGTTGCGGGTATCCACCGAGCCGGATGTGCTCGTTGGGATCCACGATGCCGCTGAAAAAAGACATCACGAGCGTCCCGCCGGCGTCGACGTAGGACACCAGCCCATCGGCGGCCTCGTCGCTGACGAGGTAGAGGTTGGGCGCGAGCACCAGGCGGTAGCCGGACAGGTCGTCGCCGGGTCGCGCAAAATCGGCTGCCACGTTGGCGTCAAACAGGGGCTGGTAGAAGGCCTCGATCTGCTCGACCTGGCGCACACGGTTCGATGGCTTCGACGGAAGCTCGAGCGCCCACCACGACTCCCAGTCCAGCAACACCGCGACGTCCGCGTGGGTTCGCGACCCGCAGACGGCGTCGAGTCGGGCGAGCTCGCCACCCAGCTGGACGACGTCTTTCCAGGTCGGAGACTGTTCGAGCGACCCGTGCGGAACCATCGCGCTGTGGTGCTTCTCGGCCCCCGCGCGCGACTGCCGCCACTGGAAGAACATCACGCCGTCGGCGCCTCGCGCCACGGCCTGGAGGCTCCAGAGGCGCATCTGGCCAGGCGCTTTGGCGACGTTGATCTCGCGCCAGTTGACGCGGCGCGGTGTCTGCTCCATCAGAATCCAGGGCCGTCCGCGCCCCAGTGACCGCACCAGGTCACCGACCATCGCGGCTCGCATGCTGGAGTGTGGATCAGATGGGTCGGGGTACGAGTCCAGGCTGACGATGTCCTCGTGTTCGGCCCACTTCCAGTAGTCGAGCGGCTTGAAGAAATGCATGAAGTTCGTGGTCACCGGGACCCCTGGCGTCACCTGGGTCAGGATCTCGTGCTCACGCTCGTAGCACGCGAGCAGCTCGTCTGACGAGAAGCGCATGAAGTCGAGCTCCTGGCTCGGGTTGTGCCAGGTGGGGGCGCGTCGGGGGGGAAGGATTTCGTCCCACGACGAGTAGCGCTGCGACCAGAAATCGGTGCCCCACGCATCGTTGAGTCCCTGGATCGACCCGTATCGATCTCGCAGCCAGCCCCGAAACGCCTCGGCCGACACATCGCACCAGCAGGCCGGCACATGGCATCCGTACTCGTTGCCGACGTGCCACATCGCCAGCGCCGGGTGCTCTGCGTAGCGGTTTGCCATCGCCTGCACCAGGCGCGCCGCCGCGTCCCTGTAGACCGGGCTGCTGGGGCAGTAGTGCTGGCGCGCACCTGGCCACAGCTTCACGCCGTCGGCCAGCACCGGGAGCATCTCGGGATGGCGGTGCGAAAGCCAGGGCGGGGGTGACGCGGTCGCCGTGGCCAGGTCGACCTTCACGCCGGCTCCATCGAGGAGGTCCATCACCCGGTCGAACCACACGAAGTCGAAATCGCCTTCGGCCGGCTCGAGCCGCGACCACGAGAAGATGCCGAGCGACACCAGGTTGACGCCCGCTTCTTGCATCAGGCGGACGTCTTCGCGCCATACCTCCTCCGGCCACTGGTCGGGGTTGTAGTCGCCGCCGTACGCGATGTGCGGCAGCACCGCCCCGAGCAGCGTCTCGGAGTCGTTAACCCTTGGTTGAGCCAAGCGTCAGACCGGCGATGAACTGCTTCTGCAGAAAGATGTAGACCAGGATCGGCGGGATCGCGACCAGGATCGCGCCCGCCGCGATCAGGTTGTTGTTGACGAAGAACTCGCCCTGAAGGTTGTTCAACGCGCTGGTGATGGGCCGCTTGTTGCCGGTCGAGATCAGGATCAGGGCCCAGAAGAAGTCGTTATAGATGAACGTGAAGAGTAGGGTGGCCATGGCCGCCAGCGCCGGCCGGCAGAGCGGCAGGACGATGTTCCACCAGATCCGCAGCACGTGGGCTCCATCGATCAGCGCGGACTCGGTGATCTCCTTGGAGATCGTCTTCATGTAGTTGCTGAGGACGAAGGTCGCAAAGCCCGTCTGGAAGACGATGTGGATGAGCATGATCCCGAGGTACTGGTCGTAGAGCAGGCCGTTGTCGCTGAAGATCGGCAGCGAGAACTTGCCGATGTCGATCGAGGTGAGCATCGGGATCGGAGTGCTGAGGTAGATGCGGTAGAGCGGGACGATGATGACCTGGGGCGGCAGGAGGTTGCCCGCGGTGAAGATCATCAGCGTCGCCAGGTTGAAGCGCCAGCTGAACTGCGTGCACGCAAAGGCGACCATCGACGCCAGCATCAGCGTGAGGACGACGCCGGGGATCGCGATGACCAGAGTGTTCAGGTAGTAGTAGGGAAGGTCGGCCTGGCTCCAGACCCTCTGGTAGTTGACGAGACTCAGGCCCTCGGCAGGCCACGACAGATAGCCGTGCTGGATGGTGTCGCTGATCGGGCGCAGCGAGGAGTACACGGCCCAGAACAGCGGAAAGATCCAGACGACGACCATCAGGATCAGGAAGCCGTGGAGCAGGATGCGCCCTGGCCGGATCCTGCGCGTCGAGACCGCTTGCGCTGGCCTCGCGCGTCGCGCCGCGGCGATGGTGGCCACCTAGGTCGTCCTCATCGTGCGCGACAGGAAGATGATGATCGGCCCCAGCGATATCAGAAGCAGGACGACGGCGATCGCGGACCCGAAGCCAACCAGGCTCGCCTCGCTGATGCTGTTGTTTGTGATCAGGATCGAGAGCAGCTCCAGACCGTTCTTGCCCTGGTTGACGATGAACGCGATGTCAAAGGCGCGAAGCGCCTCGATCGCGGTGATGACTGCAATCACCACGTTGATCGGCGCCATGACGGGGAAGATGACCCGGAAGAACGTCCGAAATTCATTGGCGCCGTCCACTTTGGCCGCCTCGCGGAGCGTGGGATCGACGCTCTTCAGCCCCGCCAGGTAGATGACCATTATGTAGCCGACGTGACGCCAGCTCGCCGCGATCAGGATCGCGTAGAGGTTGATGCGCGGGTTGCCCAGCCAGTCGATGATGTTCTCCGCGCTCGTTCGATGCAGGACGTTGTTGATGAACCCCTCGGTCGGGCTGTACTGCAGCTCCCAGATGAAACCGACGATTGCGAGAGAAAGGACGACTGGAAGAAAGAACACGCTCTGGTAGAAGCCCGTGCCCCGCATCTCCCGGTCGAGCAGGACCGCGAAGAAAATGCCGATCGGCGTCGCGACGACGGCCAGCCACACCAGCCAGATGACGTTGTGGAAGAAGGCAGGCCAGAACAGCGTGTAGCCGGTGAACATGAACTGGTAATTCTTGAGACCCACGAAGTTCTGCGGCCCGACCTCTCCGACTCCGTCCCAGTTCGTGAACGAGAGCAGGATCGAGGACAGCGTCGGCCACCAGATGAGGAGCACCTCGAGCAGGAGTGGAATCCCGACCATGAGCATCAGGACCCGCCGGTCGTACCGGGTCAGGACGTGGTAGCGGCCCTGCTTGGTGGCCACGAGCTCCCCCGCCTCGGGCGAGTCCTCCCGGGCGGGGGTGATGCTCGTCGCCACGTTTCAGATCATATGTTTCGAGGCTTACTCGGGCGGTAGCGCGTCCCAGAACTTCTGCATCTCGCCCTGCAGGCTGGTCGTGTCCTGCTTCGGGTTCGACAGGTACCTGAGCAAGAAGCCCTGCATGGAGTTGGGGCCGGAAAAGTCCGGACGCGAATCGCGGTCGAAGAACTGGGTGATGCGCTTCGCGTTGCTCACGATCTGCGCCGCCTTCTTGGTGAGGGCGGGGTACTGGCTCTGATCGGCGTCGTTGGCGGTGGGGATGGCGCCGGGCGAGGCCTTCCAGTAGGTGACCTGGCTCGAGCCCTTGGAGATGAACTCGAGGAATGCCTTCGCCTGTCCCTTGTCGGCGTTGAGCGTCGGCGACTTCTTGGCGATCATGTAGACGTCGATCGGCGCGTCAAGCGCCTTCTCGGAGTCGTACTGCGTCCCGAGGTCAGGGAACGGGAAGAAGTCGAGCTGGTTCAGGTCGTCTGGGTTTCCACTGCCGACGAACTGCTCGGACACAAACAAACCCAGGAGATACATGCCGGCCTTCTTCTTCAGTAGCTGCTGCGCTGCTTCCTGCCAGGTCAGACCCGCAAACGCCGGTGAGTAGTAAGGCGTGATCTCGGCCCACTTCTTGAAGACGTTGCTGACCTTCGAATCGGTCCACTTCTGCTGGCCGCCGCAGAGCCCAACGTGGAAGTCATAGCCGTTGATGCGAAGGTTGAGGATGTCGAAGGTCCCCATCGCCGGCCAGCCGTCCTTGTCGGCGAAGGCAATCGGAGTGAGGCCATCCTTCTTCATCTGGTCGCACAGCTTCTTGAAGTCGTCCCAGTTGGTCGGGATCTTGTAGTTGCCGGCGGCGAACACATCCTTGCGGTAGAAGATCGCCCACGGGTAGTAGGAGGTAGGCACGGCGTAGACATGGCCATCGTCGCCTTTGACCGACGCCGCGAAGCCCTCGGTGAAGTTGCCCTTCACATCGTTCCAGGCGTCGTCGATCGGCTCCGCCAGGCCTTTTTTGGCAAAAAAGCGCATGCGATGTCCCGAGAACCAGGTGAACACGTCCTGCGGCGTGCCCTGGAGGTACGAATTGATCTGGTTCTGGAATGTGCCGTGGTCGACCGTGTTGATCTTGACGTTGGTCCCGCCGTTTGCCGTCTTGAAGGCGTCGACCACCTGCTGCAGGCCCTTCTTCGGGACCTCGTCCGAAAGGTAGCTGCCGAGGGACATGGTGCCGCCCTTGGCCGTGACCGCGCCTGTGCCGGTGGTCGTGCCGCCACCGCACGCCGCGATGAAGGCGGCCAGGCTGCCATAACCGGCGATCTTGAGGATGTCGCGCCGCGAAAGATCGGCTGCAAGCCGTAACTCGATGTCAGTGCCAGGAATCAGGATCTTGTCATCCATCGGACTCCTCCTCTCGCACCGTTCGGCCGATGCCTAAGAGCCGGTGCATACGAGCTTGCGTCTTCGATCGAACGATACCGATCCGGTCGATTTTGTCAACGCGACCGTCGGTAACCTCCCCATCAATGAGGTTGCGAGCCGCGCTGGCCTTGCTTGCGTTGACCGCTTCGGCGTGCACCCTCACTCCGGCAACGCCGAATTCGCAGCGGCACGTCTTCCTCATCGTCATGGAGAACCACACGCCCGACCAGGGGTTGACCGGTTCCTTCACGGCATCGCTGAAAGCGACCTATCGATCGGCGGACAACTATCACGCCGTCGCGCATCCCAGCCTGCCGAACTACATCGCCATGACCTCCGGGAAGACGTGGGGCATCACCGATGACAGCTACCACGAGCTGCCGAGCGGGGCCGACCTCGGCTCGCAGCTGACCAACGCCGGCGTGAGCTGGAAGGCGTACATGGAGGGCTTCGACCCAAGCGCGGGCTGCCTCGACAGCCCGCTGCCCTACGACCCAGGCCACAACCCGTTTGCGTTCTACGGCGGCGAGTGCCCACCCAACGTGGTGCCGCTGACGTCGCTGGCGGCGGACCTGGCCGCCCAGACGCCGCGATTCGTGTGGATCACGCCCGACCGGTGCCACGACACCCACGACTGTGATGTCTCGGTCGGAGACGACTGGCTGCGCGGTCAGGTCGGGGAGATCATGGCCTCCGACGCGTGGAAATCGAACGGGATGCTGTTCATCACCTACGACGAGGACGACAGCAGCGCGGACAACCGCGTGCTGATGCTCGCCATCGCTCCCGGGTTGAGCCATCGCGTGAGCACGAAGGCGTACACGCATTACTCGCTGCTGGCGACCATCGAGGACATGCTCGGTGTGGGCCGGCTGGGTGAGGCGGCGAAGGCGCCGGTGATGAGCGACCTGATCGAGCCATAGAGGCCGGGGCTCTACCTTATTTATGTGATCGTCTGCGACGTCGGCCCCCGCGACGGCCTGCAGAACGAAGCCAGGACGCTGCCTCCCTCCACCCGGGCCGAGCTGTGCGACCAGCTCGCCGCCGCCGGCCTCAAGAAGGTGGAGGCCGCTAGCTTCGTCAATCCCAAGCTCGTGCCCCAGATGGGTGGGGCCGAGGAGGTCATGTCTGCCCTGCACCGGCTGCCCGGCGTCGCTTACGCGGGCCTGGTCCTCAATGAAAAGGGTTACGACCGCGCGATCGCGGCCGGAGTCGATGAGATCCATTACGCGCTCTCGGCGGCCGACGAGTTCGGCCGCCGCAACCAGAACGCAACCACCGACGACGGCCTGAAGACCGCTCTTTCTCTCGTGGCTCGTGCCCGCAGCGACCGCATCCCGATCACGGTCACGATCAGCGTCGCGTTCGGCAGCCCGTTCGACGGACCGGTCCCTGCCGACCGTGTGCTGCAGATCGTCGAGAGACTGATGGCGGTGCCTCCGGACGAGGTCTGCCTGGCCGATACCATCGGCGTCGGCGTACCGGCCCAGGTCCGCGAACTGGTCCGCGGCGCGAAGGCGCTTGGGGCGACGGTCGGCGCCCACTTTCACAACACGCGCAACACGGGCTACGCGAACGCTGTCGCCGCGCTGGAGGAAGGCGTGGTGTCACTGGACGCGTCGGTTGGCGGCGCCGGCGGCTGCCCGTTCGCCCCCAACGCGACCGGCAACATCGCGACCGAGGACCTCGTCTACCTGCTGCGGGGGCTCGGCGTCGACCTGGGGATCGACCTCGACGCGCTGATCAGCACGTCGCGCTGGCTTGGCGCGCAGCTGGGTAAGGACCTGCCCGGGATGCTGGCCCGCGCCGGCGACTACCCCGCGCGAGCGCGCTAGTTGCGAAAGGCCGGCAGGCCGTACAGCGCGCCGAACTTCTTCTGCACGTAGTCGATCCAGGGCTTGGCGGTCAGCGGCTTGCCGGTGGCGCGTTCCATCAGCTCGTTCGGCGTGAACTTGCGTCCGTGCTGGTGAACGTTCTTGCGCAACCAGCCGAGCAGCTCGCCGAACTGTCCGCCGGCGATCTGCGCGTCGAGGTCGGGGATTTCGGCGCGGAGCTTCTCCATCAGCTGCGCACCGATGATGTTGCCGATCGTGTAGCCGGGGAAGATGCCGAAGCTCACATAGGACCAGTGGATGTCCTGCAGCGCGCCCTCGCGATCGTTGGGGACGTCGAGCTCGAGGTAGGACTTGACGCGCGCGTTCCAGGCCTCGGGCAGGTCCTTGACCTTCAGTCTGCCCTCGAGCATCTCGTTCTCGAGTTCGAAGCGCAGGAGCACGTGCAGGTTGTAGGTGACCTCGTCAGCCTCGACGCGGATGAAAGACGGATACGACTTGTTGACCGCCCGGTAGAAGTCCTCTTCGTCGACGCCCTGGAGCGGCTCGGGGAAGACGGTCTTCAAGCTCGGGTAGAAGTGCTGCCAGAACGCGCGGCTGCGGCCGACCAGGTTCTCCCACAGTCTCGATTGCGACTCGTGCACACCGGGTGACGCGCCTCCGAACAGCGGCGTGCGGGCGATCTCGCGACCCATCCCTTGCTCGTACATGGCGTGGCCGGACTCGTGGATCGAGCCGAAGAGGCACTCGTTGAAGAACTCGCGTGACACGCGCGTCGTGATCCGGACATCGTCGGGGCCGAAGCCGCTCGAGAAGGGATGGGTCGAGATGTCCTGCCGGCCGTGCTCCAGGTCGTAGCCAAGTCGCTTCACGACCTCGAGCGCGTAGGAAAGCTGGAGGTTGGGGTCGAAGCCGCGATGCAGGACCTGGTTGTCGACAGCATCGGTGTGGCGGGCGATTTCGGCGACCAGCGGGACGATCGCGTCCTTGAGCTCGGCGAAGATGGCCTCGAGCTCGGCGGTCTTCATGCCTGGTTCGGTGCGGTTGAGGAGCGCGTCGTACGGCCGGCCCCCGTCGTAGCCGAGTGCGTCGGTGAGGCGGCGGTTGAGCTCGACGTTCTTCTCCAGGTAGGGCGCGAAGATGCCGAAGTCCTGCTCCTTGCGGGCCTTCTCCCAGACCGGCCGCGCGGTCGACCCGGCGAGGGCGATCTCCGCCACCAGGTCGGGCGAGAGCTTGCGTGCCTCCTCGTAGTCGCGCCGGGTGACCCGGAGGAGGCTGGCCTCCAGGGAGTCGAAGGGCTCGTCGCGCAGCTCGCGCCCCAGCGCGTCGAGCAGGCGGCCGACCTCATCCGAGGTGAAGCGGACGTGGGAGAGGCGCGAGAGGGTCGAGATCTGCTCGGCCCGGGACTGGACGCCGCCCGGCGGCATGTAGGTCTCCTGGTCCCACTCGAGCACCAGCGCGGCATGGCTGAGGTCGCTGGACTCGGCCAGGAGCTCCCTGAGCTGCTTCAGCGTGCCGTTCGCGTGAGCCGCCACCCTTACGGGTATTCTCCCGAAAGAGCTGATCGCCCCGCTAGCTCAGTGGATAGAGCATCTGTCTTCTAAACAGAGGGTCGGGGGTTCGAATCCCTCGCGGGGCACTTCAAATACGAAATAGAGCGGATAACTGGTATTGAGAGACTTGCACTAGGCTCCAATACCTGATAATTGTCGGGTTATGAATACGGTTACACTCCCTGTTGGCTCCCCGGAAACCCTCTCCGACCTTGCCCCTTCGTGGAAACGGCACCTCCTGGCCGAGAACAAGGCGCCCCGCACGGTTCAGACCTACATCGAGTCCCTGAACCGGCTCGATGACTTCCTGACTGCGCACAAACGGCCTACTGCGGTCGGCAGCGTCCGCCGAGAGGACCTTGAGGCGTTCCTGGTCAATCTGCAGGAGAACGCCAAGGCAAGTACCGCCTTGGTTCGCTACGGGGCGATCCAGCAGTTTTTCAAGTGGGCGCTCTCAGATGACCTGATCGTCCGCTCGCCGATGGAGAAGATGCGCCGGCCGAAGGTCCCGGAGGAACCGGTTGAGATCGTCAGGGAAGAGCAGCTCACAAAGTTGCTTCGAGCGTGCGCGGGCTCCAACTTCCGTGACCGCCGCGACACGGCGCTCATCATGTTCTTCGTTGACACTGGATGCCGGTTGGATGAGGTCACCCGTCTCAGCCTCGGGGACGTTGACCTAGACAACTCGACGGCCATCGTCCTGGGCAAGGGTCGCCGGCCGCGGGCCGTAGGCCTTGGCAGAAAGACGGTTCGCTCCCTCGACCGATACCTGCGCGCACGCTTGCAGCACCCGAAGGCGGACGATGCCGCCCTGTGGCTCGGCTCGAAAGGTCGAATGACGCACAGCGGGATAGCGCAGACGATCGAGACTCGAGGGATCGAGGCAAAGATTTCGATGCGTAATCCCAAGACCGGGCGCGTCGAGAATCGGATTCATCCTCATGCTTTTCGTCACACCTGGGCGCACATGATGAAGTCGGGCGACACGCCGGCCGCTGACGCCGAGATCATGGCGCTGGCGGGCTGGCGCTCACCGCAAATGCTGGGACGCTACGCGAAGAGCACGGTCACCGAGCGCGCACTTGCGACCCACAGACGGCTATCCCCTGGCGATCGTCTGTGACGGCCTCACACATCCCCGCCGTCGTCCTTCGGAAGCGTGATCCTCGAGGACTTCTACGAATCGGCTGTGGTTACTGCAAGGGTCAGGTCCTAACGGTTTGCTGGCGCTTCGAGGGCCGAAAGGCCGAACTTGAGCTTGACGGATACCGCGAGCAAGATGGCCGATTCACGCAACCAGAACGGGCCGTCAAGCAGCGACGCCACCGTACTGGCAGCCTCGATGACCTAGCCGCTCCGCTGAAGCTGCAATGGGGCGGTTTCCGAACGGTCGAATTGCCCATCAAGATTCAATGCCGTAACTGCGAGTGGGTCAACGAGCTTAGGCCCACGATATTTAGCGGCCTTGACTCGCACAACGCTGAATCGGATAATTGATGCGACCTAAGTAAGGCCAGGCGCCGAGAAAGTACAACCGCGGAGCCTGTCACCGGCTGGAGGTCCTCACCTTGGACGTGAGGCAGCCGCCGAGGACAGGAGCGTGCAATGGAGGCGACCAGGCTAAGAGCCCGAATCGGCGGGCTTGCTCGAAGCGCACAGTACGACGGCGCCGAAATGACAGCGGCCGCGAGATCCGCATTTCGCGATCGCTTCCTAACCCAAGTTGACCCCGACGGGCGCCTACCCGAAGTTGAGCGCCTGCGTCGGGCCGAAGCTGCGCGAAAGCTCTTCTACGCACAATTGGCCCTCAAGTCAGCCAAAGTCAGAGCTCGAGCGCGTTCGAGGGAGCCTTAGAAATGGAACGAGGCGCCCGGCAAGGCGCCCCGGCCACCAACAACACCGAGAACGCTATCACGGACCCGGTCGCGATGAGGGTCGGCATATGGGACGAATTGCCCAAGCTGGCACTGGAGACGCGGCTCGCCGGCGTGCTCGTGAATGCCGGGCTGGCTCGTCGCCTGGCCTGGCAGGAATGCGAATTTGTGCTCGATGCGGTCAATTACCACGACGAGCGCGAGGCGGCTCGCTGGCGCACTCAACAGCGTTTAATCGCCGAGGCTGGGGCGGCATGAGCGTCGTTCGCGAGGCTGGGGCGGCATGAGCGTCGTTCGCGACGTCGATCCGAACGAGGTCCCCGATCTGCCGGCGCTGGCATCGGTGCCCCTCGACGATGGTCGGCGATGGTCGCCACGCGTCGGACAAAAGCCCACGCATCAACCGATGCATCAGAGCCGGCTGCGCTTCCGAACCGCACGCGAGATCGCTGAGGCGACTCCTGAGCGGCCGGATTGGACTGTCGAGGGCCTGGCCGTTGCTGGGGGCATCACCGAACTCGACGGCAAGGCGAAGCTTGCCGGCAAGTCGACCTGCCTCGGCTTTATGGCGGCCGCAATCCTGGATCGAAAGCCGTTTCTTGGCCGCACAACCAAACAGGGTCCGATCGTCTGGCTGACCGAGGAAAACGACCCTGCCTTCCGGCAGATGCTCGAGCGCTGCGGCCTGACTGACCGCGACGACCTGTACGTGCTCCGCTACGTCGACACCATCGGCACTGATTGGCCGGCCGTCATGCAGATGACTCGAGACAAGGCGCGAGAGGTCTCAGCGATCGCGATGGTGATCGACACGCTGCCGCGTTTCGCCGGTCTCAGTGGCGACGACGAGAATTCATCGGGGGCCGCGCTCGCCGCAATGGACCATGTTCTCTTCGCGGCTGGCGACGGCCTGGCCGTCATCGTGTCTCGCCACGATCGGCGCGCCGGCGGCGAGGTCGGAGAGTCAGGGCGGGGCTCTACGGCTTTCACCGGTGCCGTTGACATCGTGCTTCACATCAGCCGACTTGGCGGGGAAGGCCGCGACAAAATCCGGCAGCTTGACGGCATCGGTCGTTTCGAGGGCATTCCTGACCGGCTGGTGATTGAGCTCGGCGATTCAGGCTATGTCGTCCGCGGCTCTGTGATCGACCTAAAGACAGCTGAGGCGAAGGCTCAGCTTCTCGCAGCCTTGCCGACCGAGAGAGGCGATGCGATCGGGCTTCCAAAACTCTGGGCTGAGGAAGGACCACTACATGGACTGGATATTCATCCGAACACCTTTCGGCTCGCTGCTAAGCAATTAGAGGCGGCCCAAATCCTCGAAAAGGTTGTTATCAGCGCCAAGGAGCATCGCTGGTATGTATCCAATGCCCCCGCGGGCACTGGACACAGTGGTCCGAAGCCGGCTGAGGCGAGCAGTGTGGGTGAACATGTATACAGTGCCCCCTCTCTTAAGGGCACTGTATACACACAACACGCTGCCGCCGGTGGCAATAAACCGCCACGCGCTCAT
>DASWDZ010000006.1:0-14435 GCA_036395015.1 Candidatus Dormiibacterota bacterium
AAGGCCTCATAAACTGTGGGCGGATTCATTCGGTCGTCGCAACACCGGCCGACTGAGACGCAGTCGAGAGTAGTCGACCGAGGGCTTGAGCGGGGCGCAACCAGCCGAGGGTCTCCCGCGGTCGGCGGTTCATTTGCGCAGCCACGAAGTCCAGATAGTCGGCGTTGTGCTGGCTAAGGTCGGTTCCCTTAGGGAAGTACTGGCGAAGCAGACCGTTGGTATTCTCGTTGGAGCCACGCTGCCAGGGGCTGGCTGGGTCACAGAAGTAGACCTGCAGGCCGGTGGCGACCTTGATCTGCAGATGGTTGTACATCTCTCTTCCCTGGTCCCAGGTCAAGGACTTCCACATGAACCCGGGCAGCTTCTGAGTGGCCGCGATGATGGCTTGCTCCACTTGGGCAGGGCTGTGGCCGTGGGGTAGATGCATGAGCATCACGAAACGAGTCGAGCGCTCGACCAGGGTGCCGATGGCCGACTTGCCGTTCTTGCCCATCAGCAGGTCGCCTTCCCAGTGACCAGGTATGGCTCGGTCCTCGACCTCGGCCGGCCGCTGGCTGATGTTGACCATGTCGGGAATCCGGCCGCGGCGCTCGTTGGCTTTCCGCCTCGGCTTGCGCAGCGCCCGACCTGTACGAAGATGAACCGCGAGCTCACGGCGGAGCGCGCCTCGGCCCTGAACGTAGATCGCTTGATAGATGGTCTCGTGCGACACCCACATCTCCGGGTCGTTGGCGAACTCGCTGCGCAATTCAACAGCGATCTGGCTCGGGCTCAGTCTCTCCATCAGTTTGGCCTGCACGAGACAGCGCAGCTTGAGATTGCTGCCCAGCTTGGCCGGCTTCGGTCGACGGGCATTGAGCTCGGCTCGGCGCTGGGCGTCGCTGGGCCGATAGTTCCAGGGTTCAGTGATACGTGGACCATGCCGGCGCCGAGCTCGATACCGCTGGTGCCACATATTCCGTCTCAGCTCACGAAGCACCGTTGATGGAGCTCGGCCCAAACTCCGGGCAATCAGTCGGATGGAGTCACCACGCTCGACGCCTGCATGGATGTCCTCCCGCTCGGCAAACGACAACAAACGACCGCTGGATTTTGCGTTGACGTAGGCAGGGACCACGCCGCCAGCCTGCACGAACCACCGGTTAGCGGTCCGGCCGCCATAACCAAGCCCGACCGCTGCTTCCTCTCGAGCAACTCCCGCTCGAATTGACAACCAGAACCGGCGGAGGATCTCTCGCCCTGCATGGGCCGTCATCGCCGAACTCCTCTACTTCAGAGGTGTTGCGACGACTCCTTGAACCGAAGCGCGTCGATAGGTACTTTTGGCGCCGAAAGCACCTATCGCGGAGAGGGGAGCGTCTGACTGCGAAGGAGCCCCGGCACAAGGAAACCGAGGACGGCCCCACCACCCGGAAACAACAAACCGAGCGCGTTGGCGGGATCAAGGATGGCCATCTCCTGGAGAAGGAGCCCGACGCCCAGTCCCGCCACCACACCAACGACCATGCCGACAATGCGAATGTTGCCGGTTGGGACCTGCGTAAGTGTGGCCAGCAGCCCGATCAAGCCAAGCAGCGCCGCGATCAATCCCAGGACTCCGGCCCAGGTCGTCAGCGGGCTGACGTCATCCACGATGATCAGGACGGAGCCGTCGCAGCTGGTGCTCGTCCCGGCGACGGCCAGGACGCGGGAGTAGGGGTAGTAGTCCGCGATCCGATATGGGCCGGCGGCCCCAGAGGTGCTGGTGCCGGTGCGGTCGAGGAGTGGAAATCCGATACCGAACAGGACCACTTTGAGCTGCGCTGTCCTCTGAGTCCTGGGTGCCTTCGCCACCCCGGTCAGTACGTCCGCGGCGGTGACGTGCCAGACGGTTGCGGTCGTGAGGTCGACCGTGCCGGACCTGGAGGCGGTGCCGGTGGCGGTGCACCCACCGTTCACCTTCGCCTGAACCCCCGCGGGGAGGATAAGCAGGCCGATCAAGACCAGCACGAATGCGCACGAGACGCGCGCGGCCAGAGGGAACTTGCTCACGCCGCATACATTGCGCTCCCGGACCGATTCTTGGCTCCTCTGCGCCAAACCCACCGAATTCGGCACATTGATATGTGCTTTGGATACAAACGCACTTAATCGCATGGTCTCAGTCGCCGTCGGTGTGTGCGCCATCGCCAGCGCCGTCGCGTTGGCGATCTTTTTCATGGCCGGCGGCCCGTTTGGAACCATCAATGACGTGTTGAACGCAGTGCTGGCGGTCCTCAGCGGCTACCTGGCGTGGCGGCTGAGCGGGCACGCCTTGCTCGCGTACATGGCGCTGCTGGGGGAAGTGATCGCGGTGATCGGCTCGGTGCTGGTGATTTCCAGGATCACGGGTTTCTTTTTCGCGGGCATGGTCTCGAGCCTTGGCTTCGCGCTGATCGGTTTCTGGCTGCTTGCGTACTGCTGGTCGTCGAGCACGCCCTCGTCACTCCGCTGGCTGGGGGTAGTCGCGGGCGCGCTCATGGTGACGGGCGTGCTCGTCATCCCCGGCATCGTCTTGCGGCTCGACGACATGAACCAGGCCCCCGCGTGGATCTGGGTTGGCTTCGTCAGCTGGCTTGGGATTTACGTCGCGTACCCGGCGTGGGCCATCTGGTCGGGCCTCGCGAGCCAACCAGCGCGATAATCCCTGGCCGCAGGTTCGGCCTAGCTTGACCGAGTACCGCAACCAGCTCCGGAAGAAGCCGATCGTGGAGTCGGCTGGTACCACCTGAGCACACGCATGGCCCGGAGGGTGTTCCACCGGCTTGGTCTGCCTTCGCCGTCGTCCATCGCAAAGTGCATCCGGCCGGGATGGGGGTTCTCGAGGGGCCAGCGGCCATTCGCATCGCACTTGGACTCGACCAGGTCGATCGCCTCGGCCACCCGCTCATCCGGAACGGCGCCGGCCGCGCGCAGGTAGTCGAGGCCTCGGAGCACGTCGTAGTGCCAATAGGTCGGGTAGGAGAACCGCGTCCAGGCGGGGTCGATCACCTCACCGGTCGACAGCCTGCGAAACATCCGCCGCTCGAGGAGGTACTCCTGGCCGCGGAGCCGGGCGGCCGTCACCTCCGCTGGGCCTCCCGTGGCTCGCTCGTACTCCATCAGGCCATCCAGCACTTCGATCGTGGTGTGGAATGACCCGCGGGTCGATCCATTCTCCTGCTCGCAGTTCCAGCCGCCATCGCTCATCTGCTCACCGAGAAGCCGCTCCACGATGGCCTGGACGTCTTCGCCGAAGTAGGCTCCCAGCGCAACGACCTTGCCGTTGATGCATGGTTCCACCTCGCCCGCGAAGAAGGGCTCGCCGTCGTGCTCCCATCTGACGTGCTCGCGGACCAGGCGCACGGCGTGGCGCGCGCCTGGGCTCGCAGGATTAAGACCGAGATTCCGCAGCAGCATCAAGCTCCAGGTGGTGGAGGTCCATTCGGGGAAGAGGGTGCCTTGCCTTTCGGGTGGCAGTGATTGCCACCAGTTCGCGGCGGCAGTGGAGGTAAACGTGGGGGTGCTTATATCCCAATGGCCATCCTGGCGCTGAAGCGCGAGCAACCGTGCGCCCCAGCCCTCGTTGGCGATGCGGGTCCGCTCGGCCGCGACCTCCTCCTCGGGCGCATCAGCAAGGTCACGCATCACCTGCCAGCGGATCGCCGGGTCGGAATCCAACAGCCACGCCACGTCGTCCATTCGCCACTCCTCTTCGCGGAACCACAGGCTCGCGTGGCTGGGTCGCAGAGACGTGGCTTCAGCGAACTCGAATCAAGTGGTGGGCGACCCGGGACTCGAACCCGGATGGGTTACCCCACACGCCCCTCAAACGTGCGCGTCTACCAGTTCCGCCAGCCGCCCGGCTTGGAGCCGATTGATTCTACCGGGGCTTTGGCTCCTCCGACATCGCAAGGAGGGTGGTCACCGTGGACCAGTTTCGCGAGGTCGCATTGACGCCGAGTGACTTGGCGCCGAGCCTTCCCCACAGTGGCGAGCGGCCTACCCCTTCGGGGTGCCAGGAGTAGATCTGCCGGCCGCTGACGGCGAACCGCTCCTCTGGTCCGGCGACCTCGCTGAGCTTCTTCTTCACCGCCGCAGGCAACTCGCCGGATAGGAACGTGACGAGGTGCCGCTTCGGATTCCTGGCGACCTTGCCGAGCGGGTTTCGCTTCACGATCTCATTCAATTCCGCATGCGAGCGCACTACCACCGCGATGTCGTGGCCGAACTTCTTCTTGATCAGCGCGTGCACGCGCTGCGCGACTCGCTCCGGTGATGCCTTGCTCGTGAGCACGATGTTGCCGCTCTGGACATATGTCTTCACGTCGCCGAAGCCGTCGGCCTCCAGCGCGGCGCGGAGCTGCGGCATAGGAACGCGATTGGCGCGCACGATGTTGACGGCGCGCAACAGCACTATGTGCCGGGTCATTGAATCGGACTCAAGCGAAAGACAGCCAGCCGGCGTGCGGCCGCTTCGAACTGGTCTGGACGGCCGGGAGGGTCGACGAGGCCGAGGCGAACAAAGAACTGGACTCCCGCAGGGATCTGACGGGGAAACTCGCGCGCGATGGAGCCGTTTGCGGGCGGCGGGATCTCAGTAAGGGCGACCTTGACCTCCCTACGTCCCCGGCGCAGCACGCCCCAGCCTGCGGCCCGGGCATTGCGAACCCAGTCCAGCTGGCCAAAAGACAGCACGTAACGCTTTCCGTCAACGGTGAACGGGGAGACGACTGTCGTGCGCATTTGCCCTGTGCGGCGACCGGGTATGCGTAGTAGGTGAAAGGAGAAGAATGCAATGCCTAGGCCCCGCAGACCGATGATCACGTTGCTCATGGGTCTGACCCAACGCGGAAGCTGCGGACTCATATCGACCACGACTAGATCTGCCTCAGGTGGCCTAGGCCAAAAGTGCCCGCTGAGGGATTCGAACCCCCGACCCTCTGTTCCGAAGACAGATGCTCTGATCCACTGAGCTAAGCGGGCATACCGAACTGCTCCGACGCTTCGCGCAAGCTCCCCATCCGCTGGGAGTTCGAGTCAGACTACCGCGACGTACCGCTCGTGGTTCAATCCCCAGGCGGCGTACCGCATCAAACCCATCGCCCGGTAGCGCTGCCGCCCCGCGACTGTGGTCCCTGACTCGATCGCCGCCCGCAGGGCGATCGCGCTCTTACCGGGGAACTCGGTGTAGGCGCGGCCCACCGCGTCCAGGATGTGAGCGTCCGAGCCACCGAGCTCGGCTGAGCCCAGCCCCATGTTCAGCCGCCGCGCCAGCTGGTTGAAGACGTAGAACCCGGGCGTTGCGTTCTCGACCTCGATGGCGTCGAACTCGAGGTCGGCGGCCAGCCACCCCACGCCGTGCACCTGCGCGGAGCGCGAGCGCCGCTGCGTGCGCCAGAAGGGATGCACGGCGACAGCCAGCCCGCCCTGCTCGTGGATCGCGTGCACGGTCGCGGCGGCGCTCATGCCGGGGCGGATCCGCTTCTCTAGAAACAGACCGACGATGTGGCCGTTGCGGCTCGAGACCTCCTCCCCGATCACGATCTCGAGCCGCCCGCGACGGGCGGCGTGGTCGGCCGCGCGTAGCGCACCCTCGATCGTGTCGTGGTCGGTGACCGCGATCACATCGAGCCCGATCCGGCGCGCGTGATCGGCCAGCTGTTGGGGTGAGGGCCAGCCATCGCTGGCTGTCGTGTGCATGTGGAGGTCGGCCCTGCCACGCGAAACCATGGGTGTGCATCCTACGCCCGGCGGGCTTACGATCGAGCTCTTAGAACCGGCCTCTGGGGATATCGAAGGTGGAGGTGGCGGCCGTGGAAGGCTTGATGCAGGACTACGAGCTCAGTCTCCAGCACGTCCTCTGGCGGCTCGAGCGACTGCACCAGAAGAAAGAGGTTGTGACCAAGCTCGAGCAGGGCGTGCATCGCATGACCAACGCCGAGATGGTGCCTCGGATCAACCAGCTGGCCGGCGCCTTGAAACGACTGGGCGTCAAGCCCGGCGACCGCGTGGCGACGCTGGCCTTCAACAACCATCGCCACCTCGAGCTCTACTACGCCGTGCCCTGCATGGGGGCGGTGCTGCACACCCTCAACCTGCGGTTGTTCCCTCAGCACCTCGAGTTCATCATCAAAGACGCGGAAGACAAGACGCTCTTCGTCGACCAGGCGCTGCTTCCGCTTCTCAAGCCGCTGGTCGGAAAGATCCCGAGCATCCAGCGGATCGTCTTGATGACCGACGCCTCGGCCCCTTCACACAACCCGGAAGGTCTCGGCGAGATGCTCGACTACGAAACCCTTCTGGCAGCCGAGAGCGACAGTTACCCGTGGCCCAAGCTGTCGGAGCAGATGGCGGCCGCCATGTGCTACACGTCGGGCACCACCGGCAATCCAAAGGGCGTCGTCTACTCGCATCGCTCCCAGTTCATCCACACGATGGGAGTCCTGCAGGCCGACAACCTCGGGCTGACCGAGAAGGACACGGTGCTGCCGATCGTCCCGATGTTCCACGCCAACAGCTGGGGACTGCCCTACGCCTGCGGCATGGCCGGGTGCAAGGTCCTTTTCCCCGACCGCTGGATGGGCGACGCGAAGTCGGTCGTCGAGCTTGCCGAGCAGGAGGGCGCGACGATCCTGGCCGGAGTGCCAACGATCTGGATCGGCACATCGGCCTTGCTGAAAGAGACCGGCAAGCGGCTGCCCAACGTCCACACCGTGATCTGCGGCGGCTCCGCCATCCCGCGCGCGTTGATGGAGGCGATGGACGGCATCGGCCTGCGGATGTTGCACGCCTGGGGCATGACCGAGACATCACCGCTGGGCAGTGTCGCCCGCCCCCGTGCCGGCACCAAGCAAGAGGACGAGCTGAACGTACGCCTGACCCAGGGCGTGATCGTTCCGGGCGTTGAGCTGCGGATCACCGATCCCTCCACCGGCGAGGAGCTGCCCTGGGACGGAGTCGCGTTCGGAGAGATCCAGGTCAGAGGACCATGGATCGCCCGTGGCTATCACAACGGTTACGACCCCGACAAGCTGACCGAGGACGGCTGGTTCCGGACCGGCGATGTGGCCAAAGTCACCCCCGAGGGCTACATCCAGATCGTCGACCGCACCAAAGACGTCATCAAGTCGGGCGGCGAGTGGATCTCCTCGGTGGAGCTGGAGAACGCGGTGATGGCGCATCCCAAGATCCTCGAAGCCGCGGTGATCGGCCTGCCGCATCCCAAGTGGGATGAGCGGCCAGTCGTGTTCGCCGTCCCGCGCCCGGAGTTCAAGGGCCAGGTCACGCAGGAAGAGGTCATCGATTTCCTGCGTGACAAGGTCGCCAAGTGGTGGCTGCCCGATGAGGTTCGCTTCATCGACGAGGTGCCCAAGACATCGGTCGGCAAGTTCGACAAGAAGGTGCTGCGCGCCAACGCGGTGCCCATCCAGGAGGGGGTGACCCAGGAGGTTCGCAAATGAGCATTGGGGCGGGGGTAAGACAACACAGAATCGGACGCGACAAGTTCCATCACAAGTGGGACAACTCGCTGCCAGCGGCGGTGGAGATCGAGCCGGGCGACATCGTCCACTTCGACACCGAGGAAGTGACGGCCGGCCAGATCAAGAAGGGCGACCCGGCCTCGAAGCTGGGGGAGCTGGACTTCAACCGCCTCTATCCGCTGGGCGGGCCAGTGTACGTCCGCGGTGCCCAACCGGGCGACGCGCTCGAGGTCGAGATCCTGGAGCTGAAGCCGGGGTCGTGGGGTTGGACGGCCTTGCTTCCAGGCCTGGGCCTGCTTGCCTCCGACTTCCCGGAGCCATACATCCGCTACTTCGACCTCGGCGACCGGACGTCGGCCGAGCTGCGCCACGACGTGCACATCCCGATCGCGCCGTTCTGCGGGACGATGGGCGTCGCCACCGACGACAAGGGGCCGATCGACGTGCTGCCTCCAACCAAGGGCGCGGGCAACATCGACACCCGCCACCTGACTGCCGGGACCAAGCTCTACCTCCCGGTCTTCGTGCCGGGGGCGCTGTTCTCGGCCGGGGACTGCCACGCCGCGCAGGGAGACGGCGAGGTCTGCGTTACCGGGATCGAATGCCCGATGACATTTTCACTCCGATTTGGAGTGGTCAAGGGCGGCGCCCCACGCCCCTGGAGCTACCACTTTGTCACGCCCGCGGCTCCGCTCCAGCCGCGCAGCGACGCTGCCGGCTATCACTCGGTCTGCGCCCTGGGGCCCGACCTCATGGAGAACGCCCGCAACTCGGTGCGCTACACGATCGACTGGCTGGTTGCCGACCACGGGCTCAGCCGCGAGGACGCGTACATCCTCTGCAGCCTCGCCGGCGACCTGCGGATCAGCCAGGTCGTCGACCAGCCCAACTGGGGCGTTTCCTTCTATCTGCCGCTGAGCGTCTTCAACTAGCCAGCACCGCCGTCAGGCGGGTCTGAATTGGGCGGTTTGCCCGGCGCCGTCGGGCATACTGACACCCCCATAGATCCGAAGGTGAGCACCACACAACTAGGGCGGTACCCCATCGAAGCCGAGCTCGGGCGAGGCGCCATGGGAGTGGTCTACCGCTCGACCCATCCCAGGCTCGAAATCCCGGTCGCCATCAAGGTGCTGTCCGACCAGTACTCGAGCGATCCGAGCTTCCGGCAGCGCTTCCACCGCGAGGCGGCCACCGTCGCCGCGCTCAACCACCCGGGCATCGTCCGGGTCTACGACTTCGACGAGGACGGTCCCGTCCTTTTCATCGTCATGGAATGGGTGGACGGGCGCTCGATGCGCTCCTGGCTCGACGAGTACGGGCGTTTCAGCGTCGACGTCTCCATCGACCTCATCCAACAGCTGCTGTCCGCGGTCGGTGTCGCCCACGATTTCCAGGTCGTCCACCGCGACCTGAAGCCCGACAACATCCTGATTTCCAACCGCGGCAAGACCAAGATCCTCGACTTCGGCATCTCCAAGCTGATCGACGACAAGCACCGGCTGACCGCGACCGGCAGCATGGTCGGCACCCCGGCCTACATGGCGCCGGAGCAGGTGAAGGGCGAGCCTGTCGACGCCACCGCCGACATCTATTCGCTGGGCATGATCCTGTACGAGCTGCTGCACGGCGAGCCGCCGTTCACCGGTCAGCTGCCCACGGTGCTGCACTCCCAGGTGTTCGACCGGCCGCGCGCCTCGACGGCGATCCCGTCGCCGATCATGGATGTGATCTGGAAGGCAACCGCAAAGGACCCGGCCCAGCGGTTCCGGTCCTGCGAGGAGTTCGCCGGCGCCTTCCACTACATGCCGAAGGCGGCCGTCGCGCACCCGCCCGTCGAGGCCATCTCGTCGGGCGAGGCCGCCGTCGAGGAGGAGATCGAGGAGCCGAAGCCGCTTCCGACACGGACCGACGGCCAGAAGGCCTCCGGCGTGTGCACTTACTCCGACTGCGGCGAACGGCGCGGCTGGGCGTGCGCGTACCAGGACATGACCGGGCGCAAGTGCAACAGCTGGTGGTGCCGGCGCCACATCCAGTTCATCGAGCGGACGCCGTTCTGCCCGCGCCACGCCAGCGTGATCCGCGCCCTGGCGCCGACCGCGAACACCATCTTCGAGATCAAGAACCGGCCCGCGGTCGACGACCGAGCGCTGCCACTCGCGGCGCTGGTCGCCGAGGACGTCGACAAGGACGTGACCGAGCTGGTGCGCCGCCGCTACCAGAACCGCAAGGACGTGACAATCGCGCGCGACCGCACCGTGCGTCAGACATGGTCGGGCCGCAACGACGTCGCGTGGGAGCGCAGCTGGGCCGCGCTGAAGAGCCAGGGCTACCTGATCCGCATCGCGGTCCGGGTCGCCGCCGACGAGCCGGACATCGTGCAACTTCTGATCGGAAACACAGTCGTCTTCAAGGATGTCCCCGACTGGATCACGCGCCGGCGCGAGGGCGAGTCGCCCGATCACGCCGACCGCGCTCGATTCGGCAAGAAGCTCTTTGCCGCCATCCTCGAGCACGTCGACTCGCCCCGACCTGTGCCGTCGGCCACGCCCGCGACCAACAGCCGGCAGATCGAGCCGCCACCACCACCCGAGATCAACCGCACGCTGATCGAAGGCATGGTCCTGCGCATCGCCGCATCGGCGACCAAGGTCACCGGCTACGAGTTCGCCGAAGCGCTGGCGCTGCCGTTCGCCGCCATCGAGCCGATCCTCAAGTCGTTGACGGGCGCGAACTTCCTCGACGCCCTGGGGCTGGCGCAGGAACAGGGTCCCTGGCTGGGCCGCCCGCTGCCTGAGCGGATGTCGTACTCGATCACCAAGCAAGGGCGCACGCGCAGCGACCAGATCGCGGACGCGAGCACGCGCTACATGGGCCCGGCGCCCGTCTCGATGCAGGAGTACAAGGCGGTGCTCGCCGAGGCTGCGAAGCCGGGAACGCTCGACCTCGTCAAGGTGAGCCTCGCGCTGAGTGGGATCGAGCTCGCACCGGGGGTCATGGAGGCGGTGCGCGCGGCGGTCAACTCGCGCTCGTCGATCTTCATCTACGGTGCGCCGGGAAACGGTAAGACGACGCTCGCACGCCGAATTCCCTCGCTGCTCGGCGGGCCGATCATCCTCCCGGTCGCCCTGGATGTCGGCGGCGGCGAGGTGATGGAGATCTTCGACGGCGCGATCCACCGGTTGGAGCCGAATCAGCCGGCCGACAAGCGCTGGCGGCGTGTTGCGCGACCGCTGGTCCAGGTCGGTGGCGAGTTCCAGCTGGAGATGTTCGACTCGACGTGGGAGGAGGGAAGCCGCGTCTACGGGGCGCCACTGCAGGTCAAGGCAAACGGCGGGGTGCTGCTCATCGACGACCTCGGCCGCCAGCGCGTCTCTCCGAAGCAGATCCTCGACCGCCTTCTCGTGCCCCTGGAGCAGGACACGGATTTCTTGAACCTCACATCCAGTGGGCGCAAGGTCGAGATCCCATTCCGCGCCCAGCTCGCGCTGTCGACCAACCTCAAGCCGGCCGAGCTGCTGGACGAGGCTTACCTGCGCCGGCTCGCGTACAAGGTGCTGATGCCGGACCCGACGTGGGAGATGTGGTGCCGGATCTTCGAGCGCGAGCGGGACAGGCTGACGATTCCTTCAGCGCCGCAGGCGCTGGAGATGATCCAGACGATGTACGGCGGAAGGCCGCTGCGCGGCAACCATCCGCGCGACCTGCTGGAGCGGCTCGTGGACGTTTCGTCAGCCCGGGGCGTGCGGCCTCAGCTCACCCCGGAACTGATCGAAGCCGCCTGGAACACGCTGTTCGTCGCGACCTGATCTAGCAGCCGCTCTCGTCGTCCCCGCCGAAGACGAGGACGTCGCCGCTCGAGTCCTCCGCCACAGCAGCAGACCAACGCGCCGGCACAGGGAGGCTCGAACGCTTCCAAGCCGAGCCATTCCAGGACCATGCATCGGCAACCGGGTTCGGGCAAACCATGCCGAACATCACCACGACCGAGTGCGTCGACCCATCCCAGATCGCGCTCGCGTCATAGAGGACGGGCGGTCCCGGGGTGGTGATGGGGGTCCAATTCCCGTTCCGCAGCAACCAGGCGTCTCGACGGGCGATGCCGAGATTCCCTGGACCTGCGTCCGGACGCAAGCCCAGGCCGCCATCGACGAACAGTGAGGAATCGTCAGGGTTCCACGCCACGGCTGCGTCCCCTCGGCCCGCCGGCGTCGGATCGTGGTCGATGCGGATCCAGTTCGATCCGTCCAGCTTCCATGCATCGCCGAAATACCGGACATTGAAGACGTGACCTCCGAAGAGAACCACATGGTCGCCCGCGGAGACCATCCGCGCACCAAAGCGGAAGCGAGGTCCGGCGTTGTCGTAGCTGACCTCGGTCCAGTCGACTCCGTTCCAGGTCCATGTGTCGGAGGCTTCGGAGCCCTCCGACCCGTTCGGGATCAGGCCGCCGTACAACACGACCATTTGCCGGGACGGGTCGTACGCCATCGCGGCGTCGCGCCGAGGCCGCGGCTTATGCGTGGGGTCGAGCCGGGTCCAGATCTTGCCATCGAACGTCCAGGTCTCGTCGTATGAAACGCCGCCGAACTGACCGCCGAAGAGAACGAAGTCGCGGCGCGCTGCGTCATAGGCCATGGCGGCTGCATATCGCGGCGAGGGATGCGAGCCGGCGATATGAACCCAGGTCGAACCGTAGCTGAGCCAGGTGTCGGCGACAGGGCCCGGAGTGTTCGAGGGGACCCCGCCGGTGCCAGGCCCCGCGTTGCCGCACGCCGCAAGTAGAAGGGCGGCGATGAGCCACCGCGCGATCACGGCACGGAGCTTAAGGCTCGAAAGAAGCGCTGGGTATACTCACTTTTCGCCCCGAGACGCGGCGGTGGCGGAATGGCAGACGCGCTAGTTTCAGGAGCTAGTGTCCGCAAGGACGTGGAGGTTCAACTCCTCTCCGCCGCACCAGATGCGCCGCTGCAAAACTAGCGGCTGAGGACTTTCTCCAGCTGCTCCTTGTTC
Organism: Candidatus Dormiibacterota bacterium; assembly: GCA_036395015.1. Lineage (GTDB taxonomy): Bacteria > Chloroflexota > Dormibacteria > Dormibacterales > Dormibacteraceae > 40CM-4-65-16. Next base: position 12,492 of record DASWDZ010000006.1, read on the forward strand.
ATCCGCGAACGGCCCTTGATGCCACGCTCCTTGGCCTCGTTGCGGAGCTGGTCGTAGGTCCGCCCGCCCGAGCCGCGGTGGGAACGCAAGCCGCCCCGCCGACCGGACGAAAGGTCGGTGAGCGAGGTCCGGCTCGCCTCCCTCGCCTCTCCGTGCCGCGCCCTCTCCTTGTTGACGGTCCGGGCAGCGATTTCTTCAGCTTTCTCCTCGCCAGTCCCCCGCTCCATCAGCCCTTCCTTGATGTGCTCGTACTGGCGTTCGCGCTTGTCAGTCCATGCGCTTTGTGGCATATCCCCAAACCTCCTAGAGGCTTCTTTCTTGACAACGCGCCGACAAATCCATTCGACTGAGCGGTCTTGGGCACCACATACGACCAATTGAGAGTCCTCTACCGCACGCTTCTGGTCTTCGCGACCGTCGGCGTGGTCATCCTCGTCATCGGCGTCATCCAGTTCGCGTACTTCGAGCCGGTGGGTCAGGCCTCCGGCGCCCAGGCCCGAATCGTCGGTGTCTACGTTTACAACTCGTCGACCGGACAGATCGAGGGCCCGGACCGGTCCGAGTTCCCGCGCGATGTCGAGTTCGCGGCCAGGGTCGACTGGTCTTCCGTGCCCTCGAACTTCATCGTCGACGCGCGCTGGTACGACACCTTCGGCACGATTCGCGGCGAGGTCGGGCCCGGGTCACCGCAGTCGCTGCCCGAGGTCGTTCCCGTGCTCGTGCCCGAGGGCTATCACTACGTGTTTCCCGGCCGATACACGTTCGTCGTCGAGAGGATCAGAAACGGTGTCCCGGTCGAGGTTCTCGGCCGGCGATTCGTGCGGGTCGACCGCCAGTGAGCATGCTCTCCGCGGCCAACCCGCAGTCCCGCCTCCGCCCCGCCCGCTACCGCGTCGCCTTCGCGCTCGCGGCGCTGATCATCGTCGCGCTGATCGTCAGCTCCATCCTCAACTACGTCTATCTCGACACCATCCCTGGTCGGACATCGCTTTACGGCGGGCTCGCGGTAGCCCTGGTCGCCCTGGGCACGTTCGTCCTCGTCCGCGCCTACACGCGCGACTCGGCGATGCGCCGGAAGAACCTCATCCGCGCCTCGGTGCTGATCGGGCTCGGCGTGCTGCTGTGGCTTCTCGTCATCGACGTCTTCCTGTTCACGCAGTCGGCCGGGCCGGTCGTGGCCGCGGTGTGCGCGCTCGCCTGCCTGCCAACGACCGCATTGGGGTTGGTCGTCGTGCGCCGGCTGGACCGCAACCACAAGGAACCCTGGCGGCTCGTGCTCGTCGCGGCTGCATGGGGCGCCATCGTTGCCACCAGCCTGGTCGTCTGGGCCGAGACCATATGGCAGTCGTCAGCGCAGCAGGCGCTCGTGCCCGGACCTGGGCTCGACACCTCGCTCGCCTTCATGGCGGGCATCCTCGAAGAGCTGAGCAAGGGCCTCGCCGTGCTTCTTCTTTTCCTCGTCATGCGCAACGAGTTCGACGATGTGGTCGACGGCATCGTTTACGGCGCAGCGGTCGGGCTCGGCTTCAACTACCTGGAGTCGATCAGCTACATGACGAACATCTACGCGATCTTCGCCCCCGAAGGAATTGGCGGTGTCGCCGCGGGCATCCAGTGGTACGCGCGCCAGGTGCTTGGACTGTTCTTCGGCCACGCGACGTACACGGCGTTCATCGGCGCGGGCGTCGGGATCGCACGCCAGCTGCCGAACATGCGCCAGAAGATCCTGGCCATCGTCTCCGGCTTTATCGTCGCCATCGCCGGCCACGTCGCGTGGGACGCGTGGGCTGCCCTGTTTCCCCTCGGCGACGGGGTGCTCGTCCTCGTCGGGATCCACCTGCGGACCCTGGTCCTCGAAGGACCGTTCACCGCGGCCCTGATCGCGCTCCTCATCTTCGGCATCCGGTATGAGGGCCAGAACCTGCGCGAGCAGATGCTGAAGGA
>DASWDZ010000007.1:0-11302 GCA_036395015.1 Candidatus Dormiibacterota bacterium
TGGAGCAGCTCTATTACCTCTTGTGAAAGTGCTGGAACGTGCGGACTAATGTCCGGAGATCACCCTGTCAGCGAATTCTGTGAAACGTCCTTGCGCGTCGGCGCTGTAGCTGTCCCATCGGGCCTCGGGCCAGATTTCCACCCTCGAGCCGGTGCCGATCACGACCACCGTCGACGGGGTCTCGATCGCCGCCAGCCGGCGCTGCTCCGGGAGCAGGCTGATCCGTCCCTGGCCGTCCGGCTCGAAGGGATCCGAGAGCGGATAGAGCGTCCGCGACAACGCGCGCTGGTCGGGGCCGGGTAGAGGGCTCTTCAGCTCTTCCCCGAGCGCGTTCCACAGGTCCGGCGGATAGATTGCGAGCACCTGGTCCTGGCCCACTGAGACGAAGCTTCCCTCGCGCAGCTGCTTGCGAAACGTGGCCGGGATCGCCAGCCGCCCCTTGTCGTCCACCCTCACCCGATGCGCCCCCGTAAACACTCACTAGCCCCACCAGCTGCGCTGGCGGGGACCCCAGCTGGTATTCAGTCGGCGGCGCTCATGGCGGGCGCACAGGCTGCAGCCGCAGCCGTGGAGCTCGAGCGCAAGGCGGTTGCCTTGCTTGTCGAAGCGGTGGTTGAAGGTGAGGTTGTCATCCCCATCGCGGCTGCGGGGAGAAGTGGCGTAGAGGAGGTGTATGGCGTGCCTTACCTGGACGTAGGGTGCGACGTATGGTTCCATGTCTGCCGGGTTCACCACTTCTCCCCACTGATCACCGCGATTCGCCGCAGACAGTAACAACGCCGGTTAACTCTGTCAATACCTTTACCACAAGATCTAGACAGCCCGAACGCCTCCCCTGAGGTGTCGAGCCCAGTTCTTGGAGTTCGAAGCCAGGGCAACCCCAAGATCTAGGGCTGGAAGTTGATAGTCACGAACATTAGTTTGATAGAACCCTCGGCGGCAGCCGTGGGTTGCTTACTTCTCTTTACCCGCTCCGCTTGAGCAGTCCCAGCCGCTTGGCCCGCTTCTCCGCCCACGTGAAAACGCCAAAACCCAGCGGGATCAGGACCAGCCCCATCGCCAGCAGGATGCCCACCGTGGGCAGCTGGTCCGGGACGGTGGCTCCCGCGAGCAGGCTCTGCCGCATGCCTTCCAGGGCGTAGGTCAGCGGGCTGATGGTGCCCGCCAGCTGCAGGGGCAGGGGCAGCACGCTCAGGGGGTAGTACACGCCCGAGACCAGCAGCATGAAGCCCTGGACCGCGAACGACATCTGCTCTCCCTTCTGCGGTGACAGCAGCGGAAGCACCGAGGTGAGAATGGCCAACCCGATTAGAGGCGCCATCGACGCGGCGAGCACCACGAGCGCGCCCGCGATGTTCGCATGGCTGAAGTCGATGTTGAAGATGGCGATGGCGACCAGCAGCACGATGAAGGTGCGGGCGAGGCCGTACACGATGGCGAACAGGCAGATGCCCATCAGGTGCGTCACGCGGCGGACCGGGGCCATGAACGTGTACTCGATCGTCCCCTCCCAGCGCTCCCACGCGATCGCGTACGCCGCCTCCATGAAGACCAGCGAGAGGTAGCCCCAGAGGAGCGCCCCGATCAGGAGGTACAGCTGGGCCTTGCGCAGGTCGAACGACCCGCCCTCCACCCCCAGCGAGCCCAGCCCGGACGCGAGAAAGCCGATCGACAGCACGCTGACGATGCTGTAGAAGAGCCAGACGACCTCCCATACCCAGTAGCGCTTGTAGACGTAGAGCTGCCGCTCGGCAAAGCCGAGCAGCGCGCCCATCTCCGTGCTCCTGACACCGATCACACCTCGACCTCCTCCAGCTCTTCGGCCTCGAGTGTCTTGCCGGTGAGCTGCATGAAGACGTCCTCCAGCGTGGCCGCGGCGTAGCGCCGGCCCAGCTCGTCAGGCGCACCGTCGGCCAGCACCCGGCCGCCGTCCAGCATCAGCACACGCTCGCAGAGCTCGGCCGCTTCGTCCATGTCGTGGGTGCAGAGGAGGACGGTGATCTCGTGCTCGGCTCGCAACCTCTCCAGCACCGACTGCACCTCCTTCTTCGAGCGCGGGTCAAGCCCGGTGGTCGGCTCGTCCATCAGCAGCAGTGAAGGCGCGGTCAGGAAGCTGCGTGCGATGGCCACCTTCTGTTGCTGGCCGCGAGACAGCTGCTTCATCGGCTGGTCGATGACGTCGTGCGGAAGCCCGAGGGACTCCAGGATGTCGATCACCCGGCGGCGTGTCCCCCTCGACGCGCTGCCGTACAGCCGCGAGGCGTAGACCATGTTCTCCCAAGGACTCAGCTCCTTGAAGAACGCGGCCTCGACGGAGACGCGGTTGATGTGCCGGCGCACCTCCAGCCCTTCCCTCACCACGTCCCAGCCGAACACCTTCGCCGTGCCCGCGTCCGGCGTCAGCAACGTGCCGAGGATGCGGATGAGTGTCGACTTGCCGCTTCCGTTCGGTCCCAGGATGCCGGTCACACCGCCCGGCTCCACCGTCAGGTCCAGCTCGTGCAGCGCGACCTTGTCCTTCCACTCGCGTCGCCACCAGGGCGCGCCGGCGTCGCGCTCACGGCGCCGAAACGCTTTGCGTACTCCCCGGATGTCGATCGCCGGCACGCTCATGACTGACTCCTGAATCCCGAGATGGACAAAAGAAAAGGACCGTGGCGGTGCCCAACAACCGCACGGTCCTCTGCTGAGTTTCTGGCTTCTAGGGTTCGGCTACGAGACCAGAATCAACGGTGGCCGACGGCAGGCACGCTCCGCCCTCGATCGGCGAAGACCACCAGATCACTGCCTGCCATAAAAGTCACCTCGTTGGGGCACACCCAAGAGGTGCGCCGGAGCGCATAGGCTACGCGCGCTCAGTCCAGCCCGTCAAGGCCGAGCTGCGAGAGGACGAACGCCATCACGAACGCCTCCTCGCGCCACGACTCGTAGCGGCCGGAAGGGCCCATGTGCCCCGATCCCATCTGCGTCTTGAGGACCAGGGGGCGCTCCCCCCGGTCTGCCGTGCGCAGCCTGGCGACCCACTTCGCCGGCTCCCAGTAGGAGACGCGAGGATCGTTCAACCCCGCCGTGACAAGGATCGCCGGGTAGTCGGCCTTCTGTATGTTGTCGTACGGCGAATAGCTCTTGATGTAGCGGTAGTAGTCGAGGTCCTGAGGGTTGCCCCACTCGTCGTACTCGTTGACCGTCAGCGGCAGCTTGTCGTCGAGCATCGTCGTCAGTGCATCGACAAACGGGACCTGCGCGACGGCGCAGACGAACAGGTCGGGCCGCATGTTGAGCACCGCGCCGATCAGCAGCCCGCCCGCGCTGCGCCCGCGGATCGCAAGCAGCCTCGGTGTCGTGTAGCCATCATCAACGAGGTGCTCCGCGCACGCGATGAAGTCGTCAAACGTGTTGCGCTTGCGCAGAAGCCTCCCGTCCTCGTACCACCTCCTCCCCATCTCGCCGCCTCCGCGCACGTGCGCGATCGCGAACACCACGCCGCGGTCGAGAAGGCTCAGTCGCGCCGGGTCGAACATCGGGTCGTTGGACAGCTCGTACGCGCCATAGCCGTTCAGGAGCACCGGGGCGCGGTCGCGTCCGCGGTCGCGGCGGTAGACGAGTGAGATGGGCACGCGGACGCCGTCGCGTGCGGTGGCCCATGTCCGCTCGGTGACGTAGTCCTCGCGACTGTATCCGCCGCGCACCGGCTGCTCCTTGACGACCGTCCGCTCGCGGGTCTCCATGTCGTAGTCGACCGCCGACCAGGGCGCGTTGAGCGACGTGTAGAAGAAGCGCATGACCCGGCTCGCGTAGTCGGGGTCGGCACCGGGAAAGGCGGTGTACGAGGCGTCGGGCTGGGCGACGACGTGAATCGCGCCACTGCGCACATCGAGGACCTCCAGCCGCTGCAATCCGTCCGAGCGCTCTCCCATCACCACGTGACGCTGATGGACGTCGATGAAGTTCAGGCGCACATCGGCACGCTCGGGTACCACTTCCGTCCACGTCGCACGACCTGGGTTCGTCGCGGGGGCGGCCATCAATCTGAAGTTGGTGGCGCCGTCGTTGGTGAGGATCAGGAACCGGTCCTCCTGGTGCTCGACCGAGTACTCGATCCCGTCACGTCGCCGCTCGATGAGCTGGGGCTTTGATTCCGGCGCGTCGCTCGGCAGGAAGTAGCACTCGCTCGTGACCTGGCTCGCCGTCGTGACGAAGATGTAGCGCTCGCTCTTCGAAAGCTCGACATTGACCTCGAAGCGCTCGTCGTCCTCCTGGAACACGAGCACGTCCTCGCGGGCCGCGGATCCCAGGCGGTGCCGCCAGACCTGGAACGGCCGCATGGCGTGGTCCGGGCGGACGTAAAAGAACGTCCGGCTGTCGGCCGACCATGCGGCGCCGTAATGGACGTCCGCGATGGCGTCCTCGAGCTCCTTGCCGCCCGCCATCTCGCGGAAGCGGAGCTCGTGCTTTTCGGAGCCGTTGGTGTCCACGGTGTAGGCGAGGAGGTTCTCGTCCGGACTTCGCTCGACGTAGCCGAGCTCGAAGTAGTCGAGGCCTCTGGCCAGCTCGTTGCCGTCCAGGATGACCTCCTCCGAGGCTTCCATGGATCCGCGGCGACGGCAGTGGATCTCGTAGTCGAGCCCCTCGAGGGTGCGGGTGTAGGTCCACCAGCCCTTGTAGAAGGTCGCTGCCGAACTGTCGGTCTCCTGGACCCGGCCGACGATCTCGTGGTAGAGGCGCGCCTGGAGATCGGCCGCGCCGGCCATCACCCCCTCCGTGAAGGCGTTCTCTGCCTCGAGGTAGGCCACGACCTCCGGGTCCTGCCGGTCCCGGAGCCAGTAGTACGGGTCGACGCGTCGATCGCCATGCGCCTCCAGGACCTTCGGTCTGGAGGCAGCCACCGGCGGGCGGGTCGGGGTGACTTTCACCCGTCCACGATAGAGGCCTAGGTCGCGCCGCCCAGCTTGAACGCCCTGCGCAGCAGCCGCTTGAGCTGGGCCGAGGATGCGTCGGCCGGCGTGCGCAGGGTCAGGAATCGGGTGTCCTTGCCGGTGCCCTGGAGCACGCGTTTGCCCTCGTCGAGCTCGCGACCGCGGTAGAAGAACATCGTCGAGTGGTCGGCGAACGTCCCGATGCCGACCACGTTCTTTTCGTCGACCGTGTAGCGCACGAGCTTCCACATCATCCGGCTCGAGCGCGGCTGCTCCATCTGGTACGGGATCTCGGTGGCTTTAGGCGCGACCTCTTTGACCGACCTGATCGCGGCGCGGACGATCGGGCGCACCCGGGCGGGAATCTTGTCCACCTGGCCTGCCAAGACGGCCATATAGTCTCAGAGGGTGGCGGTGCGTCGGAACGCGGCGATCAAGCTCGGCGCAGCGACCAACGCGGCGCTGCTCGCGTTGCTCGCGATCGCGTTTCTCACGGGCTGGCTCGCGTTCGCGTTCGGCAGCACTCCCTCGCGGGTCTCGCTGATCGTTCATGCCACCGGCGGCGTCGCCATCCTGGTCCTGCTGCCGTGGAAGTCGATGATCGCGCGCCGGGGGATGGGACGGCCGCGGCCCGGCCGGTGGGCATCCATCACGTTCGGCCTCCTGGTTCTCGCCTCGCTCGCCGCCGGCCTCGGACACTCGACCGGGCTCGTCCCGAGCTGGGGCCCGTTCACGTCGATGGAGGTGCACGTGGGCGCCGCCTTGATCGCCCTGCCGTTTGCGGTATGGCATATCGCCTTCCGCCGGATCAGGTTCCGCGCGACGGACATTTCACGACGCAACTTCCTCAAATGGTCGGCGGCGTTGGGCGTCGCGGCAGCGACCTACGCAAGCAGCGAGGCGGTGACGCGGACGGTGGCGCTGCCAGGCGCGGCGCGCCGTTTCACGGGGTCGTACGAAGCGGGCTCCTTCCAGCCGTTCGCGATGCCGGTGAGCTCGTGGATGTTCGATGGGATCCCGCTCCACGATCGCGAGTCGTGGAGGCTTCGCACGCCCGGCGAGGTATGGAGCTACGAGCAGATCCTCGCCTTCGACGACCGTGTGACGGCGACCCTCGATTGCACAGGCGGCTTCTACTCGACGCAGGACTGGAGCGGCGCGCGCCTCGACCGGCTGATCGCGGGAGCCCGAGGAAGCAGCATCCGCGTCGTCTCCAGCACGGGCTACGACCGCCGTTTTCCAGCCCGCAACGCTTCGTCGCTGCTGCTGGCAACCAGGTTCGGCGGTACCCCGCTCGACGCCGCGCATGGGTTTCCCGCGCGCCTTGTCGCACCGGACCAGCGCGGTTTCTGGTGGGTGAAGTGGGTGGTCGCGATCGAGCTCGACGACCTGCCTAGCTGGTGGCAGTCGCCATTTCCGCTGCAGTAGCGATCGTCCTCAGAAGCGCGGCGACAAGCCGCCTGTCGAGGTGAGTACCGGCCTCTGACTCGACGATGGCGCGCGCCTCCTCCGGGCGGCGCGCCCGGCGGTACGGGCGGTCGGAGGTGAGCACGTCGTACATATCGGCGACCGCCACGATTCGCGCCTCGATGGGGATCGCCTCGCCCGTGAGGCCGTGTGGATAACCCGCGCCGTCCATGCGCTCGTGGTGATAGAGCACGGCGAGGAGCTCGCGCTTGAAGTGCCCACACCGCTGCAGGATTCGCAGCCCGATCTCGGGATGGGTTTTCATCACTGCCCACTCGGCGTCGTTGAGCGGTCCCTGCTTGTGGAGGATGGCGTCGGGGATGCCCAGTTTGCCGACGTCGTGCAGGAGGCCCGAGCGGGCCAGCGTGCGGAGGTCGGACGCGGTCATGCCGAGCTCGCGCCCGACCTGGACGCAGATCTCCGCGACGCGGTGGTTGTGGCCCTGCGTCTCGCGATCCTTCACCTCGACCGCCGCCACCAGCGCGGCCACGGCCTCGACGTCGAACTCCTCGGCGGCGACCGAGACCTCCAGTTGCAGTGCGGCCTCGACCGTGGAGCGCAGGGAGCGGCCGCGGGCCCTCTCCACCAGCAGCGCCCGGACCGCCAGCGCGACCGCCGCCAACATCAGGAGGTGGTAGTACCACCACCCCCACGACCACACCGGGAAGACCACCATCGCGGCCGCGGCTTCGGCCAGCAGCACGAAAGCGACGATGAGCATCGCCTGGCTTGCGAGTCGTGTGACCCGATAGGTCTGCGCCTGGCGGACGGCGGCGAGGAAGAACAGGAGGATGCTGGCGACGGCCAGCACCGTGCTGTACGGCCGGACCGATAGCGGCAGCTGGGCAAGGACCCAGGTCTTGAGGGCGATCGCGCCGTAGGCCACCAGGGCCGCGGTGACGAAGAGGACGAGCCAGCCCGCCGGCCAGAACGGCAGCCGCCGCTCGAGGCGCGACATCCCGGGCGCGTAGCTCATCGCGAAGAACACGCCGGGCACGGCCAGGCTCAGGTAGGCGGAGATGGCGACGGCGCTTCCGGCGAAGCGGGCAAACAGGTTGGGCACGAGGATGCCGGGGGTGGTGAGCCCGTGGACGGCGAAGATCGCGCCCATCGACATGAAGCCAAGGCATAGAAAGAGGACGCGGTAGAGGCCGATCTGGATCGTCGTCACGGCGAGCGCCCCCGCGACCAGCGCCGCCAGGAGCGACACCGCCGACACGATGTAGAAGTGCTGGTAGGGAACGATGATCAGCGGCCCGCCGGCAGCCAGCGCGAGCGGCACAAAGGAGGCGGGCACGAGCGCGAACGCGGCGACCATGAGGGCGGCGGCTAGGTCGAAACCAAGCGGTTTGCGCGCCGTCGCGGGCAACGTGGGCGAGACGACCCGTGTGGCCATATCCAGCGCCCGCCATACCGGCCCTGGTTACACCTAAGCTGGGCGGAATGCTGCCCGAGCTGGAGCGTGTGGCCCGCTTCGCGCTGGCGGTGGCGCCGACCCCGCTGCAGGAGATGCCGCGCCTCGCCGGGGCCATCGGCCTGGAGCGGCTGCTCGTGAAGCGCGACGACAACACCGGTCTGGCGCTCGGGGGCAACAAAGCGCGCAAGCTCGAGTACCTGGTCGCCGACGCCCTCCGCCTGGGCGCGGACGTCCTGGTGACGACAGGGGCGCCGCAATCGAATCACTGCCGGATGACCGCGGCCGCCGCGCGTATCGCCGGTATGGACGTCCACCTGGTCTTCCGTGGCGATTCGGTGAGCGAGGTCCAGGGCAACATGCTGCTCGACCGGCTGCTGGGTGCGACTTGGAGCTTCGCCGCGGACACGCCCGTCGCGGCCTGCATGGAGGAGGTCGCGGAGCGTCTGCGGGCCGAAGGCCGGCGGCCATACGTCATCCCCGCCGGCGGGAGCAACGGTCTCGGCGCGCTCGGCTACGTCCGCTGCGCGTTCGAGGTGGTGGCCCAGCTTGCCGAGCGTGGCGACGAGCCCCGATACGTGGTCTGCGCGGGAGGCTCGTGCGGGACGCTGTCTGGGTTGACACTCGGCCTGGCGCTGGCAGACAGTGGGGCGCGGTTGGCGGCCGTGAGCATCTCGCGCTCGGTCCCCGACCGGGTGGCGTTTGCGCGGCAGGTGATGGCCGAGTCGTGCGCGATCCTCAACCTCGACCAGCCCGACGTGGTGCCGTCGATCTGGGACGGCTACGTCGGCCCTGGTTACGGAATGGCGACCGAGCTTTCGCGGCGGGCGCTGGAGATCGCCGCCCGCGCCGAAGGGCTCATCCTCGATCCCGTTTACACGGCGAAGGCGTTCGGCGGCCTCATCGGGGAGATCGAAGCAGGGCGCGTGCAGCGCGACGACCTGGTCGTCTTCGTGCACACGGGCGGAACACCAGCGCTGTTCGCGGATCCCGAGCTCTACTGGCACGCCGACTGATCGCCGTCACATCTCGCGGCTGCGATCCGTCATAGCGGTTGAGGAGGTTTGCAATGACCAAAAAGATGGATGTGCTGGTCTATCCAGTCAAAGACCTCGCGCGCGCGAAGGCACTGCACGGGAAGCTGTTGGGCGTCGAGCCATACGCCGACACGCCGTACTACGTCGGCTTTCACGCCGGCGACCTGCAGATAGGCCTCGACCCTCGCGGCAAGAGCAACGGGCCGATCGCGTTCTGGCTCACCGACGACATCGAGGCGTCACTGCGGGAGCTGACCGACGCCGGCGCCGAGCTGCGAGAAGCCGCGCGGGACGTCGGCGGCGGCAAGCTGGTCGCCACCGTCACGGACCCCGACGGCAACGTGATCGGGCTCGCGCAGAACCCGTAACTCGGGATGGGCGAACGGCCTCGAGGCCGTTTCGCCCACTTGTTGTTTCAGCTCATAGCCGTACGGCGAGATGGTGCCGTCAGGCGCGCGCCTTCTCGAGGTCGACCCTGTTACCACGCATCGCTACGCCCTCTTTGGTGAGCAGCTCGCGCTGAACCTTCCCCTTCGCGAAGGTGCCGTCCGCCCGCACGACCCGATGCCATGGAAGGTTGCGCTCGTGGGTCGTGGCCAGGATGCGCCCCACGAGTCGAGGTGCGTCGGGGTCGATGTCGCCATAGGTCTGGACACGACCGGGTGGAATCTCGCGGATTCGCTCGAGGATGGCGGCGACGCGGGACTCGTGACGCGCTCGAGCCTGCCCTGCAACCGAACGCCGGCGAGGCGCATCTCGTAGTTGATTGAGAAACCGCGGCGCGGTCACGTCGCCAACAGGAGATGACCCCATGTCACGCAAGCTCTTCGCACCCCTGCTGATCCTTGCCACCGCGATCGCGCTGCCGGCGCCGATGCCGGTCTCCGCATCGTCGACAAGATACGTCTACACCGACCTAGGCGTGCTCGGAGGCCTCGCGAGTCAGGCATGGAGCTTGAACAACCAGGGCCAGGTCGTCGGCCACGCGGACACGGCGCCCGGCAGCGGTCGCACCGGCTTTCACGCGTTCTTGTGGAATCCAACCACGCCCAACGGAACCTCTGGCGTGATGATCGACCTTGGCGCGCTGCGCGGGGACGCGCTCAGCAACGCCTTCGCCATCAACGACTCAGGCCAGGTGGTGGGTGTCTCGATGGCCGCTGATGGCACGAGGGCGTTCATCTACGACGGTTCGCTGCACGAGCTCGGCGACCAGACCACGGCTTACGCCATCAACAACCTCGGTCGGGTGGCCGGCTCCTCGCAGGACTCCACGGGCGTCGACCACCCGTTCCTCTGGGTGCCGAACAAGCCAGCCGACACGAAAGGCCGGTTCTATGACCTCGGGGTTCCGGCGGGGTCTCCAGGCGCTTCCACGTCCGCGATCAATTCAGAGGGAACGGTGGTCGGTGGATTCTTCGATGCCGACTTCTATGGGCACGCTTTCGTGTGGCTGCCGGCCGCGCCCAACGGGACCAGCGGCGTGATGACCGCGCTGGTGGAGCCGGCCGGCACGATCAACAGCTTCGTGCAGGCGATCAACGACGACGGGCTGATCGTCGGCACGATGAACAACGGCGTCGTCGATCGAGGATTCGTATACGGCGACAACGCCATGCACGACCTCGGAACGTTCCCCGGCGGTACCAACAGCTTCGCTTACGACATCAACTCGAGCGGACAGATCGTCGGCTACGCCGACACAGCGGTGCGATCCAACGACCACGCCTTCATCTATGAGGCCGGCGTCATGACCGACCTCAACAAGCTCCTACCCGGCTCCGTGAAGTCGGGCGGAGTCGTGCTGACGGCTGCCTACGGCATCAACGACGCCGGCCAGATCGTCGGCGCGGCCATCGTGGGCGGGCAACGGCACGGGTTCTTGCTGACGCCGGCCTGACCGTCTAGGCTGCAAGCATGTCTCGAACTGCCACCCGAGCCCTGCTCATCGGCGTCGTCGTCCTGGCCGCATTGAGCGCGGTTTCGTGGCTCCTGTGGGTGGGAATCCAGGCCTCCCACTGAGCCTGCAGGCAAGTTCAGGGGTTTCTTGAGGAAAACCTGAGCTTGCCCTGAGGCGGTCTGACCCGCCTGTCCCTACGGTGCGCGCAGGCGTGTGAGAGTCCCCCGCAGCGTGGAGGGCGTCCTGGCCGTGCCAAAGCCTGCGGCTCACCGCCACCTAGGAGGTAGGCGCCATGGCACCTTCGCACCAGGGACCAACCACGGTCCGACGGATTGGCAGGTCACCCACACTGATCAAAGCCCTGATCGGCGTCGTCGTCGCGATCGTCTTGCTGAGCCTGGGTTCCTGGGTCCTCTGGCTCGGAGTGAAACCGGCTCACGCGGCCGCGGACCCCAACACGTTCGCCCTCGACCGTCAGACCTGCACGGCGTTGGAACAGGGGTATCTGGCCCAGCATCCCGAGCGAACCGATCTCCACGTCAATGGCAACGACTGCACACGTACGCGC
>DASWDZ010000008.1:0-4796 GCA_036395015.1 Candidatus Dormiibacterota bacterium
TGGCGAACTGGTTGAACGTGATGTTATCGGGCCCACCGATGTCGATCGAACGGCCCTGTAAGGCCGGGTCACCGGCAGCGTGCCGGATGAGATAGGCGACGTCGGTCACCGAAACGAAGTTGATCGGGTTTTCCCCGCGACCGAATAGGAGCACGCGCCCGCTCCTTCTCAGCATTTCGCCCATGACCATCGCCCAGGTCTCGGTGTAGGCGGTCGGCCGGATGATGGTCCATGCGAGGGGGCTGCGTCGGAGACCGGTCTCCGCATCGTGCTTGGCCCTGAACAGCTCCATCGGGCTGTCCGCCCTGGCGCCGGCGATCGAAACCAGGATGAAGTGCTCGACACCTGCCGCTGTTGCAGCGGCGATCAGATTGGCGTTTCCCAGCCGGTCGACGCTGTCTGGCGTGACGGCACCCGGTCCCGCAAATCCATGGACGGCGGAGACAACTGTCGTGACGCCTTCCATGGCCGGGGGCAGGGACCCTCGATCGCGCACGTCGCCGGCGACGACATCCACACCGTCACCGAGCCGGCTTGCCCGGGACGCGTCCCTGCTGAGCACGCGAACCTGTGTTCCGCCAGATCGCAGCAGACCAACGACGCGGCGTCCGAGGTTGCCTGTTCCGCCTGCGACGAGGATCATCGCGATACGTCGAGCGCCATTGCGCTTCGAATGGCGGTCTGGACGTCCTTGCCGTCGCGCAGCACCGGCTCCAGGTAGAACCTTGCCCACTGGATGCGATCGTCACGAACGCCGATCACAGTCACGCCGGCCAGCTCATGCGGCGTACCGTCGCGGCGGGTCCCGCCGTGCTGCCATTCGGCCCACAACGTATCGCCGTCGGCAGCCCACCGAATCAACGTGGCCCTGAGATCTGGGACGCCATTGAAGATCTGGGTCCAGTTGCGCCGGACCTGCTCTCGGCCGTTGAAGCTTCGATCCGGATGCGCCGGCGTCTCGTTCGCGTAGTCGACGGCGAAGCAGTCCGTGAGCGCTTCGAGGTCATGGGCATTGGTCGCATCGAGCAGTCGCTTGAGAACCGCAGGTAGGCTCTTTCCGTCTTTCACTAGGACCTCCTCTGGTGAGTCTGTTAGACTACAGGCCGGTCGGTAGACTGATAGTATGATGAACGGCAAGCGCCGCGTCAAGAGATCGGAGTACCGATCGCCGCTGCGGGCATCGCAGGCCAAGGCCACTCGGTTGCGGGTGATCGACGCAGCCTCACGGTTGTTCATCGAACGGGGGTACGGCGCCACGTCGATCGATGAGATCGCAGAAGCCGCCGGCGTCGGTCGCGCCACGGTGTTCACGTCGGTCGGCGGAAAGGCGTTACTGCTTCGCATCGCATACGACGTTGCTCTGGTGGGCGACGACGAGCCGATCCCACTGCCTCAACGGCCGTGGGCGCAGCCGGTTCGGCTCGCGACCAGCCAAACAGAGCGTCTGGACCGCTACGCCGACGTAATCGCGCTCGTGGGCGGACGCCTAGCGCAGATCTACGAAGCCTTTCGGGGCGCGGCGAGTAGCGATCCCGAGGTGCGCGAGCAGTGGAACGAGATCCGCGCCGATCGGCTTGTCGGCGCGAGGAACGTCGTGAAGATGGTGCGGGAGCACGGGCCGCTGAGGAAGGGGCTGGACGACGAGGGCGCGGCGGACATCATCTGGATCCTCAACGATCCGGGTTTGTACCACCAGCTCGTTCTGCAAAGAGGCTGGAAGCCCGAGCGATTCCGCTCTTGGGTCGCGGGCGCCATGCGCATGCAGCTGCTTGATGCGAATTCAGAGGCAGGAGCCCGCCGAGGGAAGCGATGAGGCTTGGAGGCTCGTCACCACGACGGTGACGGTGCACGAAGAGCGGCGTAGCCCCGGCGGGAGTCGAGGCGACAACTGCTATACCGTTTCTCTGCGTCAGGCTGCTCTAGGTCGCGGCCCGCCCGGGCAGCCGGCCAAGTAAAAGGAATACCGCCTTGCGCAGACCGTCGGGAACGTCCATCGTGTGGCCGACAGCGCAAGCCGATAGCGCTCGAGAAGGAGCTCCGCCACAGTGGGTCTCTCGGTTCAGCTCTTGGGACCGCCCGTCGTGCACGTCGGTAACGCGGCCGCGAAACCACCTCGCGACCGCAAGACGTGGGGAGTGCTCGCCTACCTTCTGCTCACCGACCGCCCGCCATCGCGTCGGCGGCTGGCTGAGCTGCTGTTTCCGGAAGTGGACGACCCGCTCGCCTCGGTGCGATGGGTTCTGGCGAGCGTCCGCCGGCTCCTGGGCAGAGACGTGGAGCTCGAAAGTGACCCCGTCGAGCTCCGCCGGCCCGCCGGCATGTTCGTCGATGTCGACGTCGTCGTTCGAGGCCGGTGGAGTGAGGCCGTCAGCCTGCCGAACCTGGACCGAGAGCTGCTCGACGGCGTCACCTTTGATGCCCTCGCGGCGTTTGACCTCTGGCTGACCGGCGAGCGACGGCGGCTCGGCGCGGCGGCCGCGGCGGTGCTCCACGAGGCCGCCTTGGCGAGCCTGCCACGAAATCCAGCGCGAGCGGTGGGCTACGCCGAACGGCTGGTGGCGCTTGATCCCTTCGATGAGAACCACCATGTCGTGTTGGTGCGGTCGCTCGTGGCCGCGGGGGAGAGCGAGGAGGCAGCTCGGCGGGTGAAGGCGTGCACGGCTCTGTTCGAGTCGGAGCTGTCCACGACGCCGACGGGCGCCCTGCGAGACGCGCTGGCGACACGACGCAGCGAGTCCAGCGCGTTCGCGACGCGGCCGTCAGTGCGCGGCCGCCTCGATGCTGCCGAGGCCGCGGTGGCCGCCGGGTCGTGGGCCGAGGGCATTGGCCTGTTTCGCCGGGCGGTAAGCGATTCGGAGAGACTCGCCGATCCCGCCTTGCGAGCTCGCTGTCTCGTCGGGCTGGGATCAGCGCTTGTCCACGCAGCCCGAGGGCACGATGAAGAAGGGGCCGCGTCTCTCCACGAAGGCGGCGAGCTGGCCGCCCAGGTCGGGGAGCTTGCGCTTGCCGCGACGGCCTGGAGAGAGCTGGCATGGGTGGAATTCCTCCGCGCTCGCTACGAGCGGGCCCGCCTGTGGCTCGACCGTGCCGCGACCGCGGCCGGGAGCGACGCCGGCCACAAGGCTTGGATCGCACTCATCTCAGGGGCCGCACGGACGGATACCGGCGACTACGAAGGTGCGCTTCGCGACCTGAGCCAGGCCGTGGAGATCGCCGATCGAGCCGGCCTCGCGGCACCGGCCGCGTTTGCGCGTTCCTTCCTCGGCCGGCTCCATCTGCTGAAGGATGACCTGGCCAGCGCCGGAAGCGTCCTGGCCCGCTCGCTCGAGCAGGCGCGGGAGGCGGCCTGGACGTCGCTTCTTCCATGGCCCGAGTCGCTGCTGGCCGAGGTCGAGCTGCGGCGAGGCAATGTCGACGCCGCCGAGGAGTTGTTCGAGCACGCGTTGACCATGGGCCGGGAGCTCGGAGACCCGTGCTGGGAAAGCATGGGTGTTCGCGGCCTGGGGCTGGTGGCGACGCAACGAGGCGAACTCGACCAGGCGATTCCCCTTCTGGAGGACGCGCCTCGGATCTGCCGGCGCCTGCCGGACTCCTACCTCTGGATCGAGGCCTACGGCCTGGACTCGCTGTGCGCGGTGGCGGTGGAGCATGCATTGCCGTCGGCCGCCCGCTGGATCGAGGAGCTCGAGCAGCTCGCCGGCCGAGCCGGCTTCCGTGAGTTGCTGGCGAGGACCCTTGTTTACCGGAGGCGCCTCGGAGCCGGAAGCGGTGCGGCGGTCATCCCGGCGCTCCACGATGTTTCACGCCGCCAGTCAAACGCTCACTCCAACGCTGAGGCGCAACGATCGGCTCGTTAAGCGTCAGTCGTTTGAATGCCGACCGGTTCCCGTAGGCGGACTGAATCGGCGAAGGAGTGTCATATGCCTCTCATCAACGTCAAGCTCATCGAAGGCGTCTTCTCGCCCGCTGAAAAGCGGCAGATCGTCGAGAAACTCACCGAGACGATGCTCTCGATCGAGGGCGAGAGCATGCGCGACGTTACCTGGGTGGTTCTCGAGGAAGTCCAGAGCGGCGACTGGGGAATCGGCGGAAAGGCGCTGACGACGGAAGACGTCAAGGGGCTTCGGGCCGCCGTCGCCGCCGGGTAGAGAACTGTACAGAGGAGCACGCAAGGAGAGAAATGAGACGGATCAATCGCATGTGTGGATCGGCCGTGGCGGCCGTGGGGGCACTGGTGCTGGTGGCCGGTCCCGCCAGCGCCGGGAGCGGGGGTCAGCTGCGGATCGAACCCGCTTGGTACGCCGGCCATCCAGTCAGCTTCCTGCAGCCTTCGTTGTTCAGCAGCAATCCGAACGGCGGCGTCCTCGCCTGCTTCGGCCTCGGGCCGGACCTGGCTGGCATTTCACGCCCAACATCGGCCCTGTACGTCATCCTCGACCCCACCGCCACCCAGGATCACTGCGACGGCGATTCCTCGGCACTGCGCCATGACCACGTGCTCTCAACCGCGCCGGGCGATCCTGGATACAGCGGAGCCTGGCAGCTTGTCCTGCTCGTCGAGGCGGTCCCGACCAGCGTCGACCTTGCCACCAATCCGTTCACGAGCGCGAGCCAGGTGCAGGACGCGATCTCGGCCGGAGTGCTGGTCGACGTCACCTCGGTCCTCGCACCAAACGGGGTGCAGATGGTCGCCCCGGTGATCAGCTCGCAGACCTGATAGGCAATCGAAGTCGGGAGGCGCTTGGCAAGCTCTACGCCAAGCGCCTTGCCGCACCCTCGGTGATAAGTGCTGCCAA
>DASWDZ010000009.1:0-35852 GCA_036395015.1 Candidatus Dormiibacterota bacterium
CCTCCGTCGCGTCGCGGCTCCGCCTCAACCCGCCGACGATCGGCTCGGTGCGCTGGATCGACGGCCGCCACCTCGTCTTCGACCACGTCACCCTGTACACGAGCACGAACTACGAGGTCATCCTCGAACCCGGCTACCGCGACCTCGCCGGCAACACCTACACGCTCCGGCACCACTGGTCGTTCGTCACCCAAGGCCCGCCCAGCCTCGCCGGGTCGATGCCGCGCGACCGGGACACCGGCGTCGATCCCGCCTCCTACTTGCGCCTCGACTTCAGTCGCGCCATGGATCCGACGAGGTTGAAGGAGGCAGTCGGCATCAGTCCCAGCATCCCCTTCGAGATCCGCCTCGACCAGTCAGACAGCAAGCGCGCGACCATCGCGCCGTCTGAGCTCCTAAAGCCGAACACCGACTACCAGCTGCTCATCAACGTCGGTGCGACGGACATCAACGGCAACCAGCTCGGCCGCGCGCAAACCATCAGGTTCACGACGGGTCCGGTGCAGCCGCTTCAGCACTGGATCGCCTTCTCCACAGCCCGACCCGACGGCTCCGCCGGCGACCTGTGGATCGTCAACGAGGAGGGTTTCCCCCGGAAGCTGTTTGCGGCCACCCCCGTGCAATCGTTCACCTGGTCCCCCGCAGGCGAGTCGATCCTGGTCCAGGGCCAGGACGAGACGTGGCACCAGTTCACGCCGGGCGGCGGTCACATCAACCTGACGTTCAAAGGTCCCTGGGCCGCCGCGCTGGCGTCCGGCAGGGGATACGTCTACATCGACGACTCGGGTGTCCTGCACCGGCAGCGACCGGACGGCGGCGATGACGTCATCGCGACCGACGTGGCGGAGGCGAGCGTGGCGCCAAACGGCCTGCGTCTGGCTTTCATCCATCGCACCTCCAACGCGAACGAGATCTGGGGTTACGACGTCGGATTGCGCACCAGCTATCAGCTGGTCCTTGACTCGGCTCCGCTGAGCGGTGCGACCTGGGACCCCGCCGGGCGGCGGATCGCGTACTTGCGGCACGACATCAACACGGTGACGCTGCGCGTCCGCGCCCTCACCGGAGCGGCGGCCACGACCACGCTCACGAGTGGCGAGATCGGCCGGCCGGCCTGGCTGCCGGACTCGACACATCTCGTGTTCGCGGCGGAGGTGACAACTCTCACCATGACGCTGCAGAAAGCTTTCGTGATCAACGTCGTTTCGCCGCCCGCCTCGCTGAACCCGGCGGCGGGCCTACCCTCTGATCCCTCGATCGAGGTCAGCTCACCAGTGGCCTCACCGGACGGGCACCAGATAGCGTTCTTGAGCGGCGATCAGGTCTGGCTCATGAACGCAGACGGGACCCGCCCGACGGCGTTGACCGGGCCCGAACCGGAAGTCTTTCCCTACTCCTGCCGCGCGCTTGCGTGGACGCGGACCTGAGTGCGCTCGATCACCCCATCGAACAGCGCCTCGAGCCGGTCCGCGGTGCGCTTCCACGAGAACCGCTGCGCTAGCAGCATGCCGCGGCGACCCATCTGCTGCGCGAGCTCGGGGTTGTCAAGCAGGCGGCCAATCCGCTCGGCATAGGTCGCGGGATCGTGGCCTGCGATCAGGTAACCACTCACCTCGTCGCGTACGACTGACCGCAGCCCGGTGACGTCGGAGCCGACCACCGGCCTGCCAGAAGCCTGAGCCTCGAGGCCGACCAGCCCGAACGATTCGCTGTACGAAGGCATGACGCAGACGTCGGCCGCCGAGTAGAAGAAGGGCAGTTCGTGGTGAGCGACGGAACCGAGGAAGTCGACCCGGTCGCGAACGCCCAGCTCGAGCGCCACGGCCTTCAACCGCTCCTTCTCGCTTTCGTCGCCCTCCCTGCTGTCTTCGCCCAGGACCAACAGACGCACATCGTCGTGGCGTCGGTCCCGCAGGAGCGCCAGCGCGCGGATCGCAACCTCGACGCCTTTCAGGCGCTCGAGCCGGCCCACGAATAGAACGAGACGTCCGGGCCCGTAGCCGATCTTGCGCCGGGCTTCGTCGCGGTCGATCGGATGGAACATCGAAAGGTCAACGCCAGGAGGGATCACGTGCACGCGGCCGGGGTCGGCGTGGTACGCGGTGACGAGCTCGGTGCTCTCCTCCGCGGTGGAGGCGATCAGCAGGTCCGCCTGCTGGGCGATCTCGCCTTCGACCCGGATCCGCAGCGCGGGTTCGGGGCGAACGCCGTCGGCGAGGGCCAGGTTCTTGACCAGTCCCAGCGTGTGCGCGATGTGCGCCCAGCCGCCCGCCAGGCGCGGGCGAAGAATGCAGGCGACCTCGCCCGACAGCCAGTAGTGCGAGAACAGCATGTCGTAGGACACGCCCTCGCGCTCGGCGAATTCCGCGATCCTCGCGGCGAAGGCCGGCGTCTGGTTATAGAGCGTGTACTTGTCGAGTCCGCGTCCGGCGGGCAGATAGATGACGCGAGAGAGGGGGGCGAGGACCTCGAGCTCCGGGTCATCGGGCGACTGGCGCCGGGTGAAGATGTCGGTGGCGATTCCGCGCTCGCTGAAGGCGGTGGCGACCTCGCGGACGTACACGTTGAGCCCGCCGTTGCCGTTCTGGCCCAGTGAGGCGGTCGGCGAGGTGTGCATGGAGATGACCGCGATCCGGCGTGCGGCGCGGCCGGACATCATTGGGGCGGCGTCAGCCACGGTACGCCGATCTCGCGTCGAGCCAGCGTCGGGTGACGCAGCAGAAACCGGAACCGGAGACCGGCGAGCAAGAACCCATAACCACTAGAACCTGACCCGCACTGCGGTATTCCCCAAAACCTGGCCTGAACTACCCAAGATATGATTTGGCCTCGATGCGGGTGACACGTGGCCTGCTGCTGGCGGTCGGCGTTCCGGCCTTCTTCGTCCTTACCGCGATGTCGACAATGGCCGACAGCTCGCCGTCACCCACCGCCGGCGGCGGCTCCGCCGCGACCGGCGCCCAGACGCTTCCAGGCGACCCGAGCAAAGGCGAGACGTTGTACGCCACGTCTGGCTGCGCCCAATGCCACGGTAGTGGCCTCGAAGGCGGCGTCGGTCCGGCGCTGAATCCGATCGTGCAGCTCCCGGGAGTGACGGACGCCTTGAGTCCGGCGTTTCTGATCGACACCATCACAAATGGCCGCAAGCCGGCGTCCGGGACTGCCATGCCGCCCAAGGGAGGGAATGACAAGCTCACGGACCAGGACGTAAAGGACCTGGCCGCGTTCATCATTCAGAAAAATCGAGAGGGCGAACCTCCGCTGTCTCCGGGTGAGCTCGCCAAGCGGACGATCCTGTGGGTGAGCATCGGCATCATCGCGATGGTCTTCGTCACGTATCTGCTGTCCAGCTACAACATGCGCTGGATCGCGCGCCGCGCCGCGGCGCGACGCAAGTAACCGAAGCCCCCTTCCTCTATCCGACACCGGTCGGCGGCTCGCCGCGCATCCTCATCCTGTTCAGCGACACCGGCGGCGGACATCGCGCGGCTGCCCGTGCCCTCACTGAGGCGCTGAAGCTTCTCGACCCGAGCTGTGCCGTCACCGTCGCCGACCCCTTGATTGGGCAGGGCCCTGTTGTCGTGCGGCGACTCGCGTCCCTGTACTCGCCCGTGATCCGGCGCTCGCGCGCAGCCTGGGGAGCCGTCTACCACACGAGCAACACCCGGCCGACGTTCGCCGCCATCCGCGCGGTCTTCGGGCCCCCGGTGCGACGCGTGACGGCGCAGCTGTTGCGCCAGCACGATCCCGACGTGGTGCTCTCGGTCCATCCACTCCTCAACCACGTCGCTCATCAGGCCATCCGGAAAAGCGGCCGTCCGCGCGCACTGATGACGGTGATCACCGACCTCGTCGATTTTCATCGCGGCTGGACGTTCAGCCAGGCCGACCTCGTCGTCGCGCCGACGGAGGGCGCCCGCAAGGTGGCGCTCCGCCGGCGTGTGCCCGCGGACAGGGTGAAGCTGCTGGGGCTGCCGGTCGACCTTCGGTTTCGCCCTCCCGCACCAGGCGAGAAGCAAGCGCTCCGCCGCCGCTTCGGAATCGACGAGCACCGTTTCACCGTCCTCGTCATCGGTGGCGAGGCTGGCGTCGGACATCTCGGCGCCCAGGTGCGGATCCTCACAGAGGATGCGCACTCGTGGCAGCTGATCGTGGTCTGCGGCCGCAACGAGAAACTCAGGCGCCGGCTTCTCGAGATGGAGACGTCCACGCCGATGCTGGTGCTCGGCTTCGTTGACTACATGCCAGAGCTGATGCGCGCCTGCGATGTGGTCGTCACCAAGGCTGGACCGGGAGCCATCGCCGAGGCCCTGGCCACGGGCCTCCCGCTCGTGATCACCGGGTTCTTACCCGGGCAGGAGACGCCGAACGTGGACTTTGTCGTCGAGTCCGGGATCGGAGCCTTCACGCCCAAGGTCGAGGACCTCCGCGACGAGGTGCGCGTGCTCGCCGAGGGCGGACCGACCTGGCGAGAGATGTCGCGCCGCGCCGATGAACTCGCGCATCCCTATGCGTCGTCGGACATCGCCCGCGAGTGCCTGCTCCTCGCGGCCCGCTACAGGGCTTCGGAGCAGGCGAGCCTGTAGGGGCACAGCCGGCAGCGCCGGCGCTCCGGGCGCGCCTCGAACGATCCCGCTTTGATGGCATCGGCGACCTCCGACGCGTCGAGCTCGGCCTCGCGCATGAGACTGTCGACCTTCTCGATGCGAATCGACTCGCCTGACGCGAGGTAAACAACTTCGAGCTCCAGGCGCTCGAGGTTGAGGGTGGAGGCGGCGGCTAGCGCGTAGAGCGCGACCTGGAGGTCGCGGCGCTTCCGCGCGACTGGGCGTCCGCTCTTGTAATCGATGATCCGCCAGCCATCGCCGCTGGGGTCGATGCGGTCGATCACGCCGCGCAGCTTCCATCCGTCGACGGCGACGTCGAAGGGCTGCTCGACGAACGCCGGGACCACCTCGAAGCCGCCGCGCGCGCGGTAGGCCTCGAGCTCTCGCGCGCCGTTGCGCTTGAACACCGGAGCTCGCCTCGGATCCGGGAACTGGGTCACCTGCCACACGGCGTCGTGGATGGACCTCAACCTCGCGCTCGTGATCGGTTTGCCCTGCTTGCGGAGCTCGCCCGCCCTGCGCAGGACCTCATGGAGGATCACCCCCTGCACCGCCTCTGCGCTCTGCACGACCGGCAAGCGCTGAACGTAGCGGTACCAGTACTGGCGCGGGCACTCGCGATAGGTGGCGATCGCGCTGTACGAGAGTTGGACCTCACCCGCGTGACCGTTGGTCGACACCGCCTGGGCAGCCTTGGCCGTCGAAGGAGCAATCTCCTTCACGCCCACGGCGCGGGCGCCGGCCTTCCGAACCTCGTCGAGGAATCGAGATTCCCGCCACCGGCGGCCACCCTCGTAGTGCGAGGCGCATGTGAGGAACAGCAACTTGCGTGCGCGGGTCATGGCCACGTAGAGCAGCCGGCGCTCCTCCGCCATCACGTCTTCGCGACCACGGACCAACGGCTCGAGGACCGACGGCGGCAGCTCAAAGCGCGGCGACCGGCCGGACTGCGGCAGCCGGCCCTCGACCAGTGATGGCACGAAGACGGCCTCGAACTCAAGGCCTTTCGACTGGTGGATCGTCATCACCTGGATCGCGTCACCGATCTCGACAGCAGCCGGCTCCTCGTCCTCACCGGACAGCAGGACGAGCTCGAGGTGGCGCATGAAGGCGTCGAGCGAGCGGTCGGCCGACGTCTCGCAGAACCCGGCGATGTTCTCGGCGAAGCGGCTCACGTTCGGCGCCGCGCCCGGATCCAGGACTAGGTAGCCGGTCCGCTCCATCAGCTCGAAGAACAGATCGCGGACGTCGAGCTGTCCGGCCTTAGGGGCCAGTTGCCCGAGGACCTCCCGGTGCTGCGCGGCGGCCGGCCGGGCGAGGGCGACCAGGTCGCCTGGATCACGGAGCACGCGGAGCATCGCGATCAGGTCCTTGATCTCCGGCCGCTCGTGGAACCCATGACCGCCGACGACCACATGCGGCAGGCCTTCGCCGGCCAGGGCCCTGGCGATAGGCCGCGCGATGGCATTGGTGCGGCACAGGACCGCGATCGCGGACAGGCCGATTCCTCCTTCGGCCAGGCGGCGCGCCTCAACCGCGATCGCCGACGCCTCCGACCGGCCATCGGGACAGCGCCAGATCTCGACGGCGGGTCCGCTCGCGTTCGAGCGCAGTCGCTTGGGCAGGCGCTCGGAGTTGTGGCCGATCAACGCCGCGGCGGCCGCCACGATGCGCCGCGAGCTGCGGCGGTTCACGCCCAGGGTGACCGTCCGGGTCTCCGGAAATGCGTCCACGAACCGGTCCAGGCTGGCGCGCGACGCTCCTCGGAACCGGTAGATCGACTGGTCGTCGTCACCGACGACATAGGGATCGTGCCCAGCGGCCACCAGCTCGACGAACCGCTCCTGGGCGAGGTTCAAGTCCTGGTACTCGTCGACCAGCACGTGGGGGAAGCGCATGGCGTAGCGCTTCAGCACATCGGGGTTCTTCTCGAGCATCCTCACCGACAGCAGGAGCAGGTCGTCGAAGTCGAGCAGCCGCAGTCTTCGACACTCGCGCTCATAGGCCCGGAACAGGCGGACGCACGCGCGCATGAGGTCGGCGCGCTCGGCGTCCTCGGTCGTTGTCGCCCATCTCTCGAGACGCTCGAGAGGAACGAGCTCTTGCTTCAGTCGCTCGAGCATCTGCAGGACGGGCGTGACGAGGTCGTCCGGCCGCTCGTCACCCGTCAGGGCGGCGTCGCCGAGCTTCCACATCAGTTCGCGGGCGAGGATCCACCGGTCCGCCCCGGCCACGATCCGAAATCCAGCCGGCACACCCACTGCGCGGCCGTCCTCACGCAGCCAGCCGAGCGCGATCGAATGGAACGTGCCGACGAAGGGCGCGGGCGCGTTGATCAGGTCTTCGATCCGCTCGCGCATCTCGTTGGCGGCGCGTTCGGTGAAGGTCATGACCAGGATCTGCTCGGGCGAAACGCCGGCTGCGACAAGGCGCCGGTACCTCTCTGCGATGACGGCCGTCTTGCCGGTGCCCGCGCCCGCCAGGACGCGGACAGGTCCGGGGCCAAGCACCGCCGCGAGCTGCTGCTCGCGTCCGAGTCTCATATCGGCGTCGACCGTCCGATTCGCACGCGCAGGGTGCGCACCCTGCGGCCGCTCTCCGGCCGGTTGAGCCGGGCGATGATCGTCTCCGCGTCGAGCCTCAGCTGGTGCGCGAGGGCCGGGCTCGAGGTGGTCACCAGCAGCGTGCCCGAGCGCAGCTCGACCTCGTCGCACAGCCGGGCCACATCGGGGCCGATCAGGACGCGAAACGCAGCGGCGGTCTGCAAGCCCATGAGGCGGGCGCCACCTGGCTGGCGGCGGAGGATCTTCGGCAGGATATTGCCCAACTTATCCACAGGGCTGGATCTTCCCCTCGGTGACGGTCCATACCATGGCGTTGGCGAGGAGATCGGGGGGAAACGGCCCGGCCTCGACTGAGGTGACGATGACCTGCCCGCCCGAGGCAATCTCACGGAGCAGCGCCGCCCTGCGGTCGCTGTCGAGCTCCGACAGAACGTCGTCCAGCAAGAGCACGGGCCGTTCAGTTGTGCGCCGCTCGATGAGCGCCGCCTCGGCAAGCTTGAGGCTGACGACCGCTGTCCGCTGCTGGCCCTGGGAGGCGAAAGACCGAGCATCCCGGCCGTCGAGAATGACTCGAACGTCATCGCGGTGCGGGCCGACGCTGGTGGTGCCGCGCTTGAGGTCTTCGGCAAGTGAGTTATTCACAGCTTCGGCCAGGTTTTCCGGAGGCCCGACGTAGTCGATTTGCAGACGCTCGCCGGCGGCGATCTCCGCGTGGCAGCGGGCCGCGTCAGGCTCCAGCTCGCGTACCGCGCGAGCCCGGGCCGCCGCGACCTCGGTGCCGATATGGACGAGCTCGAGATTCCAGGCCTGGAGCGTGTCCTCGCCACCCTCGCCCGCAGCGATGTGCTTCAGCAGGCTGTTCCGTTGCTCGAGCACGCGGCGCAACCCCGCCAGTGCCCTCGCGTACCCAGGCTCCACCTGGACGAGCATCTGGTTGAGGAACCTGCGCCGCAGCTCCGGCCCGCCCTTCACCAGCCCGAGGTCGTCCGGCCAGAAGAGGGTGGCGCGGAAGTTGCCGGGCAGGTCGAATGCCCGGCGGCGCACCCCATCGACCTCGATCGTGCGACGTGCGCGGTCGCCCTCGAGACCCAGGGTGATCGCCAGCTCCCGCCTGGTGCCGCCGCTCTCGACCTCGGCCTCGATGCGAGATCCAGGCGCCACCGGGCCCACCAGCTCGGAGTCGCGCCGCGCTCTTGGCGAGGACGACAGCGCGAGCATGGCAACGGCCTCGAGCAGGTTTGTCTTGCCGTGCCCGTTCGGTCCAATGAACACGTTGACGCCGGCGCCTGGCGCCAGGTCCAGCTGCGCGTAGTTGCGATGGTTCTTGAGTCGGAGCCGGCGAAGCCGCACTTGCCTGTGCGACTTCAGGACATGGCCACCCGCACAGGCATGATCACGTAGAGATAGTGTTCCTTGCCCGGCGGTCGCATCAGCCCCGGGCTGAGAGGTCCGTCGAAAAGCAGCTCGACCTCATCCTCCCCAATCACTCCCAGGGCGTCCAGGACGTAGCGGGCGTTGAACGCGATCTGGATGTCAGATCCATCGACGTCGGCGTTCATCTCTGCTTTGCTGTCCCCCACCTCGTTCGTGGTGGCGGACAGGATCAGGGCGCCTGACTGCGCCTTGACGCGGATCACGTTCGCGCTGTCGCGGGCGAAGAGTGAAACCGCCCGCACGGTCTGGATGAGCTCGTTCGTGGCGACCCGGACCTTGGTCGAGCTCTTGCTGGGGATAACCTGTGAGTAGTTTGGATACTTTCCGTCGATAAGCCTCGAGGTCAGCTCCGAGCTTCCGGCGCGGAAGAACACTTGGTTGCGGGCCTTGGAGATGATCACCTCGACCCTCCCTGGCTCGCCTTTCAGCACGCGGGACAGCTCGGCCAGCGCCCGGGCGGGGACGATGAGGCTCGCCTCCAGGTCGGTCGGTCCCGCGGCGGCCAGCTTGCGCACGGCCAGCCGGTGACCATCCGTCGCGGCGAGCGTGAGGCCACCACCCTGGACCTGCACCAGCACGCCGGTCAGCACTGGCCGCGCCTCGTCTGTCGAGGCCGCCATCTGGGTCTGCTCGACCGCGCCGACCAGGTCGTCCAGCGCCACCTCGAGGCGGTCTCCCTCGTCCGGACGCGGTCCCGGCGGGAACTCGTCCGCCTCGATGCACTTGATGTGCGTGTCGAAACGGGCACAGCGAAGGTTGAGCGACTGGGTTGCTCCGTCGAGCGTCATCTCCAGCTCGTCATCCGGCAGCGTGCCCACGAAGTCGGTGAGCAACCGCGCCGGCGCGGTGGTTGAGCCTTCGGACGCAACCTCGGCGGGGACGACTTTGCGAATGCCGATCTCCAGGTTGGTCGCGGTCAGGGCCAGGCCGTCGGCGGTGGTCTCGATCAGGATGTTGTTCAGGATGGGCAGGGTCGTCCGGCTCGAGATGGCCCGCGACACGACCTGGAGAGCCTGGCCAAGGACTGCTGGCCTGCAGGTCACCTTCATCTGAGCAGTGAGAACTTTGGCATTCAAGACAGTTGTCCCCCGTTGAAAGAGTTTCTCTCAATTGAAATCATTCGTAACCGATAACAGTAAGCGCTGTGCGGACTGTGGATGTCGAGATCATTTACAGATTGAAAGAGACGGTGGATAAGGTCTTGGGAACCAGACCACCTACTGGCCTTGCCTGTTGAGGGAGTGGGGAGGAAATGACCTCCCGGGGTCCATTCAATCTTCATCCCAAGCCTGTTCGCAAAAGATGTGGACATCCTCACTGCACGTAGAGCTTTTCGCGGATGGACTGCACTTCGTAGCGCAGGCGTTCGTCTTCCTTCAACTCGTTGGCGATCTTCTCGATGGAGTGGAGCGCGGTGGTGTGATCGCGACCGCCAAAGGCTTTGCCGATCGCGGGCAAAGACGAAGGTGTCTCCTCGCGGACCAGGTACATCGCCACCTGGCGCGGAAAGACGATGTGCTTGTCTCGCCTCTTGCCCTTCATGTCGTCGAGCGTGACGTTGTAGTAGTCGGCGACCAGGGACTGGATGCGCTCCACGTTGATGGGCTTCCTCGTCCCGGCCGGGATGATGTCCGACAGCAGTCGCGCCGCCTCCTCCTCGTCGATCTGCCTCTGATGGACGGCCGCGAAGGCCTGGACCCTGGTCAGCGCACCCTCGAGCTCGCGGATGTTCCGCTGCACCTTGTGGGCGATGAAGCTCAGGACCTCCTCCGGGATGAGGCTCTGGTTGTTGCGGAGCTTGGAGTGGAGGATGGCCAGGCGGGTCTCGAAATCGGGCGGCTGAATGTCGGCGATGAGGCCCCACTCGAACCTCGAGCGCAGGCGGTCTTCGAGCGTGGGGATCTCTTTCGGCGGACGGTCCGAGGAGATGACGATCTGCTTGTTGATCTCGTGGAGCGCATTGAAGGTGTGGAAGAACTCCTCCTTGGTGCGGTCCTTGCCGGCCAGGAACTGCACGTCGTCGATGAGGAGGACGTCGACCGTGCGGTACTTGTGCCGAAACTCGCCCATTCGCGCGGTGGCGATGGAGCTGATCACCTCGTTTGTGAACTGCTCCGAGGTCAGATAGACGACGCGCTTGCGGGGGAACCGGTCGTGGACTTCGTGACCGATCGCGTGCATCAGGTGCGTCTTGCCCAATCCCACGCCTCCATAAAGGAAGAGAGGGTTGTAGCTGTCACCGGGCGCCTCAGCGACCGCTTTCGCGGCGGCGTGCGCGAACTGCGAGTTGTGTCCGACGACGAATGACGAGAACCGAAAACGAGCGTTGAGCTCGGAGGGCGCGACGACGCTTACCTCAGCAGCGGTCTCCGAGGGGTTCTCGTGACCGTTGTCCGAGCCGTTGGCATCGTCGTCGTCGTACATCGCGTGTGCAGGCCGGTGCTGGGAAGGAGCGATCACAAAATTGATATCGACCTCGGCGCCGGTCACCGCCTGCAATGTCTCCTGGATGAGCCCGGAGAAGCGATCCTCGAGCCAGTCCTTGGCCAGCTTGCTCGGCACCCCGATCCGGAATGTGCCGCCGTCCGCTGAGACCACCGACGTGTTCTTGAGCCACATGTCATAGGTCCGTTTGGCCAGCTGAAAGCGCAGCTCCTCCTGGACCTGTGACCAGATCTGGTCCTGGTTCAACCCACCTCCTCCTTTACTTGCCCGACCCACGCCCTGTGGATTGGATTGAGCACCCCTGTGGAGCGCAACCGGCCCCCATCTGCAAAAGCTGTGGACAAAATGGAGTCAACCAGTCCGCCGTCCCGGCCCACGTCCACGCCCGGGCAGCATCTCTTGTGATCGCGCTGCCGCGGGACGCGGATTCGACCGAAGCTCTTCGAGCATGAGCTCCGCCTCCCTTGGTGCCTGTGGAAAAGAGCGGACCGGATTTCCACAGGCTGACGGCGCTCACCTGTCTGAAATCCCCTATCCGGTCATTCCCGAAATATGGAAGCGGTGCTGTGCGACTAAGTGTTGCTTACTTGTAAGAACTAGTTAGACGAAGTGCCGGAGTTCGTACTGGAGTGAAGTTAGTGCGCTGGATTGCCTGCTTCCGGCCGCGGACTATAACACCGACCTGTGGATACCGCAAGGCACATAGCGCGCGTGATGAAGTGATAGGTCCGGTGTCACAAGTATCGAGATGGGCCTCCGGTACACTGGCGCGATCAAACGCACCTATCAACCCAAGAAACGTTACCGCCGGCGCGTCCACGGATTCCTCCGCCGGATGAGCTCGCGAGGCGGAGCACGAGTGCTTCGCAACCGTCGCCGCAAGGGCCGAGAGCGGCTGGCCTAGATCCAGCGAGACTCGCGGCTACGCCGGCGTTCGAACTTCCAGTCAGCGGTCGGCGGCCGCCGGTTTCACTCCGGTCGGACCCTGGTCGGCTTCGCCGTGCCGAGCGCCGGCCCCAGGACCCGAATCGGCGTCACCGTGAGCCGCGCGATCAAGGGCTCGGTCGAGCGTAATCGGGCCCGCAGGCGCCTTCGCGAGCTGGCGCGGGAGCAGTTTGGGGGCGTTGATTCGCCCCTCAGTCAGGTGGGAATACGATATGACGTGGTCCTGATCGCCCGCCCTGCGGCGCTCGAGGTGTCGTTCGCCGACCTGAGGGCGGAGGCTTCGCTGGCTGCGCTCAGGCTCGCCAAGTTGACTCCATGACGAAGCTTTTCCTGCTGTTGATCCGCGGTTACCAGCTCACGCTCGCCAGGATCCTGCCGCCTGCGTGTCGGTACTACCCGTCTTGCTCGCACTACACGTACGAGGCCATCGAACGGTATGGCTGGCTCAAGGGCGGCTGGATGGGCGCCGCGCGCATCGCACGCTGCCACCCCTTCGCGGCGGGCGGCTACGATCCGGTGCCCTGACAGGAGACGAGCACCATCTTTCTAGATTCGGTCTTCGACATCTTCAAGCCGATCCACGCGCTGTGGTGGAACGTTTTCGGGGTGACGCTCGAAACGTCGCTGAAGTTCGTCTACTCGCACGTCGTCGGCATCGCTGCCCTCGACGTGATCGGGCCGTATGGGGTGGCCATCATCATCCTGACGATCCTCATCCGCCTGCTCCTGGCGCCGTTCCAGCAGTTCCAGCTGGTGACGCAACGCAAGACGATGGTCGAGCAGCGAAAGCTCGCGCCCCAGATGGCCGAGCTCGCCAAGAAGTACAAGAAGGACCCGCAGCGGCTGAACGCCGAGCGGATGAAGCTCATGCAGGAGCACGGCGTGAACCCGTTCGGGATGCTGTATGGGTGTCTACCGCTCTTGATCCAGCTACCGATCCTGAGTGCCCTCTACTTCGTTTTCATCAACTTCGCGAAGAGCACAAACGTGATCGCGCACTTCCTGTTCGTGCCGAATCTGAATGACAGCCCGATCCATCACACGCTCTTCGACATCGCCGGGCTTGGAATCCCAGCGTTTGCGTACCTCGTGTTCCCGTTGCTGGCGGCGATCACGACCCTCGTACAGTCGCGGATGCTGCAGATGCCGCCGTCGCCAAACCCGACCGAGCAGGAGCAGCAGACCCAGCAGATCCAGCGGACGATGTTGTGGGTCTCGCCGCTGATGATCGGCTACTTCGCGCTGCAGGTCCCCGCGGGCCTGGGCCTCTACTGGTTCGTCGGGAACCTCGTCAGTATCATTCAGCAGAGTTTCGTCGTCGGGTGGGGAAGCATTCTGCCGGCTCGTTTCAAGGCGGTCGCGGGAGGGGCGCCGACGACGACCGACAAGGGCCCGCCCGGCGGTCCGCCCACCAAGTCCAGGAAGGGGCCGCCCAACGGCCCGAGCAACAAACCCAGAAGGCCGAAGAAGCAGGCAAGGAGTGATCGGACGTGAAATCCGCTGAAGGCCGGGGCCGCACTCTCGACGAGGCGGTCGACGCGGCGCTGATCGAGCTGCAGGAGAGCCGCCGGCACGTCGACGTCAAGATCCTGAGCGAGACCCCCGAGGAGACGGTCGTCGAGGTCACCGTGATCGACGAAAACGCGCCCGCGACGCCCACGGGCGCGCCGGTCGCTGCGAACGGCAAAGCCGAGGCGGCGAGAGGTCTGGTCGAGGGCTTGCTGAAGCACATGGGCGTGCGTGCGCAGGTCAGCGTCCGCCCGGGCGCGGACCCGATCACCCTCGACATCAGCGGCCGGGACCTTGGCGCGTTGATCGGGTGGCGGGGCGAGACGCTCCGCGCCTTGCAGGCGGTCACCAACGTCATGGTCGGCAAGCACCTTGCGGAGGGCGAGCGCGTCATCGTCGACGTCGAGCGCTACCGACAGCGGCGCGAGCACACGGTGCGCGAGATTGCCATGCGGGCCGCGCGCCAGGTCAAGATGACCGGCGACGCGATCACGCTCGATGCGATGCAGCCCTTCGAGCGGCGCGCGATCCACCTTGCCCTCGAGGGAGATCCCGATGTGACCAGCTCGAGCATCGGCGAGGAGCCCGAGCGTCGGGTCGTCGTTGGACCTCGCAAGCCGACCGACGAATAACGGAGGACGGATGGCCGGCCGGGCCGCGGAGCGGATCCGGAAGGCGATCGCGCTGGTGAACTCGGTCGCCGACGAGGCGGGTGACGAGGAGATCACCCCGACCGAGATCGCGGAGGCGATCCGGGACTGCCTGGAGCTGAGCCAGGTCGATGAGGTGCCCAACGTCCGGCGCTACCTGGGCGAGGCCCTCGACGCCGTCTCGGACGGCATGCCGGCCGACTTCGTGGCCATGACCCTGTACGCGGCTCTCGGCGCCTTACGAGAGGGCAGTTCTACCTAGCCCACCTATACTTTGCGATCCCATGGGCTCCCCGCACAGGGTCCACTCGCTGCCCGGCGGGGCGCGCCTGGTGATCGAATCGATGCCGGAGCGTCACTCCACGAGCGTTGTCTTGATGTTCGAAGGCGGCTCGCGGCTGGAGGATGACCGGCTCGCCGGCGTGTCCCACTTCATCGAGCACCTCTTTTTCAAGGGCACGAAAAGGCGACCAACCTCGAAGGAGATCGCCGACGCGATCGAGGGCGTGGGCGGCTTTGTCAACGCGTCGACGGACAAGGAGCTGACAGCCTACTGGGCGCGCGTTCCCGCCGAGCACATGTCGCTCGGCCTGGACGTTCTCTTCGACATCGTCTCGAACTCCAAGCTGGACGAGGCCGACGTCGAGCGCGAGCGGGCGGTGATCCTGGATGAGCTGCGCATGTACCAGGACCAGCCGCAGGACTACGTGCAGAACCTCTTCGAAGAGCTCATCTGGCCGGGGCATCCGCTGGGTCGCGACATCGCCGGCACCGAAGAGTCGGTGTCGGCCTTGACCCGCGAGGACATCCTCGAGTTCGCGGATGCGCGATATCGCCTGCCCAACCTTGTGGTCGGCGTCGCGGGTTCACTCGAGGAGACGGAGACGCTGCGCATGGTCACCTCCGCGCTCTCGCCCCGAGGCGACCTGGACGGCGCCGTCAGCCCTTCCCCACCGCCTTCGTTGGATTCATCTCACGTCATGGTCCGGAGACGCGAAACCGAGCAGGCGCACATCTGCCTGGGCGCCCGCGCCTTCAGCTACCTCCATCCCGACCGCTACGCGCTCGATCTGTTCAACACGGTGCTCGGTGAGGGCATGAGCTCGCGCCTGTTCCTTAACATCCGAGAGCGGCTCGGCCTCGCTTACGACGTCCACAGCTTCACACAGAAGCACCGCGACACCGGCTACCTGGGCGTGTACATCGGCGTCGAGCCCACCAAGGCCGTCGACGCCGTCAACGCAGCGATGGTTGAGCTGCGAAGCCTGGGCGAGCACGAAGTCGCCGCGGATGAGCTCGTCCGCGCCAAGGAATACACCAAGGGTCGCCTTCGCCTGGAGCTCGAAACGACCAACGGCGTCGCCTTCTGGCTGACCTACCAGGAGCTCCTCCTCGGCCGCATCAAGACGATCGAGGAAGAGATCGCGCTCGTCGATTCCGTGACCGCCGTCGACGTCAAGCGAGTTGCCGAGCAGGTGCTGGCGGATCCGATTCAGATGGCGGTCATCGGTCCCTTCGCCCGCGACAGCGCGTTCCGGCTCGCGGTCGGGGCTTAGCCTTTTCTCCTAGGCAGCTGCAGACGCCGGACCGGCGAGGACGGCGCCGCTCTCGAGCAGGACCGGCATCTTCGCGTAGATGTTTCCGAAGTGGTCCAGTGGCCAGATCCGAAACCAGGCTTTGCCGTCGATCCGGTCGCGATCGATGGGACCGAAGAAGCGCGAGTCCTGCGACCGGTTGCGGTTGTCGCCCATCACGAAATACTGGTTCGGAGGGATGACGGCCCCGTTGCCCGCGCTCCATTTGCCGGCGTTGGTCTGTTGAGTCCAGGCGTCGGGCAGGTATGGCTCCTCGAGCCGGTGGCCGTTGATGTAGACGACGCCATCGCGGATCAGAAGCCTCTCCCCGGGCAACGCGATGATCCGCTTGATGAAGTCGGTCGAGTTGTTGGTCGGAGGTCGCAGGATGACGATGTCGCCGCGCTGCGGCGGGTGAAACCGATAGTCGATCTTGTTCGCGATCAGGTAGTCGTCGTTGTCGAGAGTGGCGAACATGGACAGACCCTCGACGTGGACCGCCTGCACGGCAAAGCTGATGCCGAAGTAGAGGATGACGGCCAGCACGACGACCTCGGCAATCTCACGCAGGAGCGACGAGGCCGCGGACCGCTCATTGGAGGCGGCGCCAGCCGCTCGTTCCTGTTGGGCCGCCATGCGTTTAGGAGACGAGCTTAGCGCAGACCCGTTCGAGCTCTTCTCGACTCGAGTAACGAAGCTCCAGCTTGCCGCGATTCAGACTTCCCGTGAGCGTCACCGGCACGCCGAGGCTTGATTCGATGTCCGCCGCGATGGCGCGCAGTTCGACCGAGGAGTCGGTATGGCGGCGTCGTCGCGGTCGATAGGTCCTGACCCAGTTCTCGGTCTGCCGCACCGAGAGATGCTTCGCGATCACGACCTTCAGTCCATGCTCCTGCGCCGCCTGGCTCTCCAGCGCGATGAGCGCCCGAGCGTGGCCGGCTGTGATCACGCCGGAAGCCACCGCCGACTGGACCGCCGCGCATCCTGACAACAGACGCAGCGACTGGGTGACCGAAACGCGGTGCCTGCCCAGGCGGTGGGCGACCTCTTCGTGCGTGAGGTTGAACCCTTCGAGCAGCCGTCGCAGGCCGCGCGCCTCCTCGATGGGATCGAGGTCGGTGCGCTGGAGATTCTCGATCAGGCCCAGGACCAGCTGCTCATCGTCGCCGGCGTCGCCACGCACGACCGCAGGCACGGAGTGCAGCCCCGCAAGACGCGCGGCGCGCCACCGCCGCTCGCCGGCGATGAGCTCGTAGCCGTCGGCCAGTCGCCGCACGAGCAACGGCTGCAGGACGCCGTGCAGCCGTATCGATTCGGCAAGCTCGCCGAGCGGCTCTGCGTCGAAGCGCGAGCGCACTTGCTGATGCGATGGGCGGATCTGGTCGACTGCGATCATCTGCGGCACCAGCACGTCGCCCTGGCTCGACATCGGGATCAATGCGTCGAGGCCGCGTCCGAGACCGCGTGGGCGTGGTTGGCTCATCCTTCTAGCAGCTCCTTTGCGAGCGCGCGATATGCCATCGCGCCTCGACATGTGGGGTCGTACTCGATCACTGACTTGCCGTGGCTCGGGGCTTCGCTGATGCGCACGTTGCGCGGGATCACCGTGGCCAAGAGGTGGTGCGGATGCGATCGCCTGACCGCCTCGAGGACGTCCCAGGCGAGCGTGGTGCGTGCGTCAAATTGCGTCAACAAGATCCCGGCGATGGCCAGCTTCGGGTTGAGGCGGGAGCGGACGAGCTGATGCGTGTACATCAGGTGGCGCAGGCCCTCGAGCGCGAAATACTCGGACTGCGTCGGGATCAGCATGCTCGTCGCCGCCACGAGTGCGTTGAGGGTCAGCAGTCCGAGCGACGGCGGGCAGTCGATGAGGACGATCTCCACGCCAGGGGGTGTCGAGACCATCGCGTCGCGCAGCAGCGACTCGCGGTCCGGCATCGCCGCCAGCTCGATCTCGGCGCCCGCGAGGTCGATGTGGGACGGAATCAAGAACAGGCCACTCAGGCTCGTCGGCTGCACCACCTGCTCGATGCCGGCCTCGCCCGCCAGGAGGTGATACGCGTTCAGGCGCGCACGCGCCGGGTCCAGGCCCAGGCCCGAGGTCGAGTTGGCCTGGGGATCGAGGTCGACCAGCAAGGTCGCATGACCGATCTCGGCCATCGCGGCGGCCAGGTTGATGGCCGTCGTCGTCTTGCCCACCCCGCCCTTCTGGTTGACGATGGCGACCACCGGCGGAGCGGTGGTGGTCAACATGTTGGGCCTGGCCTCGTTGGCTGCGCCTACATCTGGGGCCATGGTAGAATTTTATCCTTCGAATCGGAAACTGGCCAGTCGCCTCGTTAAGGAATCCGCCGGCGCTGGCTCCAGAGCCCGTATGCGGACGCCGCGATCAGGACCAGCTCGACGATGAAAGCCGGGTTCAGCGTGGCGGTGCCGACGCCGACTCCCGCCAACAGGTTGTAGCCGATGTGACACGCGCAGGAACTGGTGGTGTTCGTGTACTTCCTCACCAGGCCGAGGCCGAGCGCACTTCCGAGCACGGCGAGGGTGTCGAATGACAGGCCGTACTGGGTGTGGACCGAGGTGAAAAGGAGGGCGGTCGCAAGCAGGCCGATCCGCGGTTGCAGCGCCCCGCGGAAGAGGATCTCTTCGCAGATCCCGGGCAGCAACGCGACCGCTGCGATGCCCAGCGGCGTGCCGAGCTGTCCGAAAACATGCTGAGTTGTGCTGTCGACCCGACTCGCCACCTCGGGCGTCCAGACGTGGCTCAAGTAATCCGTCCCCTGGGTGAATGCGAATAGCGCGCCCGCCGCCGCGAGGGCGAGCGCCAAGTGCCACCAGGCCGGAACCAAGATCCCAAGCCGGCCCAGGCTCGGGCCAAGCGATCGCCGGATGAAGAGTCCGACGCCGGCCAGTGCCAGGACGAGGAAGGGGATCTCGTCGAGGAACAGGTCGGCGACCGTCAGCGCGGGCTGTGATGTCGCGCCGGCCAGGGCGTCCGTGAACGAGATCACCGCGGCGTCGATCCCGAACAGGATCACGGCGAGGGTGAGCGCCAGGGCATGCACGGGACTCTCGGCGTCGATCGGGAGCACGCCGGCCAGCCTTCTTCGCACCGGCCGCGCCGCGACCACGGCCGCGAGCAGGCCCGTCGCCATGACCGTGAAGTCGAGCGCCCGGTGCAGCTCCAGGTTGGGTGCGGGTGCCAGCACCGGCGCGCCCACCAGGTCGGCCACGCCCATCAAAAACACAAGCCCGCCCGCGACACCGCCGAGGATCTCGGCCGCGTGGTTGGCCCAGGGTTTGCCGACGGCAGCGTTGGCGGTGATGACCAGGGGCAGGGGCGTGAGCTCGACCACCAGGGTGGCGATGTCGAGCGGCAGGTGCGCGGTCAGCCGGTCTTCGAGCCTTTCTCTGGGCGGGGTGCCGGCGGAGCGCCGTCCGCGGGCTGCGACCTCTCGATCAGCGGCCGGATCAGCTCGATCGGCAAAGGCAGGATCACGGTCGTGTTCTTCTCGGAACCGATCTCGACCATGGTCTGCAGAAATCGCAGCTGCAGCGCACCCGACTGGGACGAGATCACCTGGGCCGCGTTGGCCAGCGTCTGCGCGGCCTGGAACTCGCCGTCGGCGTTGATGATCTTCGCCCGCTTCTCGCGCTCGGCCTCGGCCTGCTTGGCCATCGCCCGCTGCATGGTGCTCGGCAGCTCCACGTCTTTGATTTCGACCACGGCGACCTTGATGCCCCACGGCTCCGTCTGCTCGTCGATGATTTTCTGCAGGTTCTGGTTGATCTTCTCCCGGTTGGCGAGGAGCTCGTCCAGAGTGCTCTGGCCCAGGGCCGCACGAAGCGTGGTCTGGGAGATCTGGGATGTGGCGTTGATGTAGTTGAGGACCTGCGTCACCGCGCGCCTGGCGTCGACGACCTGGAAGTAGATGACCGCATTCACCTTGGCGGTCACGTTGTCGTTCGTGATGATCTCTTGCGGCGGTACCTCAAGCGTGATCGTGCGGAGGTCGATCTTGACCAGGCGGTCGACGCCGAACGGGATGATGAAGAAGAGGCCTGGCCCCTTGAGCGGGATCAGGCGGCCGAGCCGGAAGACCACACCGCGCTCATACTCGTTGGCGATGCGCAGGCTGGAAAAGATTGCGATGAGCGCGACGACCAGGACCACGACGATGATCGAGACGGTCCCGAAATCCAATTACCCCTTCTCCTTCGCCTGACCGTTTTCCGGCGCCACTTGCAGCTGAAGGCCATTGCGTCCGACGACCCGGACCGTCGATCCAGCCGGGATCGGGGACGAGGCGCTCGCCTTCCACAACGCGCCCTGGACAAAGACTAGACCCTCGGGCGCGATCGCCTCGCGGACCTCGCCCAGCGCACCCACCATGCTCTCGCTTCCCGCAAAGACCGGCTGGCGTCTGGCCAGGAGGATCTTGCGGATGAAGAAGACGAAGAACGAAAGCGTGACCAGCCCGGCGCCGAGCGAAGCGAACGGGTTCACGCCCAGGCCGATCGGGCCTGTCGTGACGAGGAAGGCCATGCCCAGCACCAGCGCGAAGACGCCGCCGACGGAGAGGAAACCGTGCGTGGGCGCGAAGATGTCGGCCACGAAGAGAACCAGCGCGAGGAGCATCATCAGCGCGCCCGCGACGTTGACCGGCAGATTGGCGAGGGACACGATCGCCAGCACGGCCGCGATGCCGCCGATGACGCCGGGCAGGATCAGGCCCGGATTCGACATCTCGGTGATGATCCCGTAGCCGGCGACCAGGATCAGCAGGGCCGCGATGGTGGGGTCGATGAGAAAGCTGAGGAAGACCTGCCAGAAAGGCATGGGATAGTCGTTGATGGTCGCGCCGGCGGTGTGGAGGACCAGGCTCGTGCTGCCGCGCGGGACGGAGCGGCCGTCGACCTGGCTGAGGAGGGATTCGATCGAGGTTGCTTCGAGGTCGGCGACGTGCAGGCGAACTGCTTCCTCGGCGTTGATGTTCACGCTCTTGCGCACCGCGTCTTCGGCCCAGTCGGCGTTGCGGCCGTGCATCGAAGCGAGGTTGCGCACTCGGGTGACCGCGTCGTTGAGGACTTTGGCGCCCAGGTCGCCGGTGAGGTCCTCGCCGGTGGCCTGGATGGGGTGGGCAGATCCGATATTGGTTCCGGGCGCCATCGCCAGCACGTCCGCCGCCTCGGCGACGAACAACCCGGCGGACGCGGCCCGAGCGCCCGATGGGTACACATAGACGATCACTGGAACCCTGGAGTTGATGAGGCTCGTCACGATGTCGTCCATCGAGTTCGAGATGCCGCCTGGGGTGTTGAGGACGACGAGCAGGGCGTCCGCCTTGTCAGCCTCGGCGCGGTTGACCGCGGTCTCGATATAGGAGGCCGTGATCGTGTTGATCTCTCCGTTGAGGTCCGCCTGCTCCACGCGCGGCGCCTGGGCGGACGCGGTGAGAGGCACGAGGGCGGCTGCTCCCAAGACCAGCCAGCCCAGGCGAAGCGCCTGCCGCGCGCGCATGGACCGAGTATGGCAAGCGTCACGCCGCAGATGTAAAACGTGGAACATCGCGAGCGCCCGGGAGGCATTTGGGCCGGGCGTAGAATCGGTCAACGATGGAGGCGGAACCGGTTCATCCCGACGGCGATGAAGCCGTCATGCGCGACCTTCGCCGGCAGGTGCGGACCACACCGCCGCTGCGCGCGGGGGAACAGGAAACGCTGTTGCAGAGGTCGGCGTCCGGCGACCGGGCGAGCCGCGAGAGGCTGGTCGCGGCGAACCTGGCCATGGTGATCCGGCTGGCCGAGGCGCGCCAGGAGAAGGGGCTGTCGGTCCCTGACCTCGTGCAGGAGGGATCGCTCGGCCTCGTGGAGGCTGTTCGCTCGTTCCCCCAAGACGGAGGGGACTTCGGCGCTTTCGCCAAGCAGCGAGTCGGCGAGCAGATGGATGCCGCCATCGCCGCGGAAGGAGCCTCCGTGCGCGACGCAGAACAGCTCGTCGCCGCCGCCACCGACTACGAGCGCACCGAGGTCTCGCTGCACAAGACGCTGCTCCGGCCGGCGACCGAGGCCGAGATCGCCGAGAAGCTCGAGTGGACTGTCGACCGGACGCGCTATGTCGCGCAGGTGGTCGCGGACGCGCGTCGTCGCCACGACGAAGAGCTGCTCGCTTTCATCGACCCGGACGCGGTCGACATCGACGACACGGTCGACGGCGAGTAGAGACACGAACCGCACGCCGCTCTACGACCGACATCTCGCACTTGGTGGCCGCATGGTCGACTTCGGTGGTTGGGAGATGCCGCAGCAGTACACGTCGATCCGTGACGAGCACCTGGCGGTCCGCAAGGCCGCCGGTTTGTTCGATGTCTCCCACATGGGTCGGTTCCGCCTCAGGGGGGAGGCCACCTCGCAGTTCCTCCAGGGGCTCGTCACCAACGACGTCGCCCAGCTCCAGACGGGCCAGGCGCAGTACAACCTGCTCTGCACCGAGCAGGGTGGCATCGTCGATGACCTCGTGGTGTATCGAGGCGAGGAAGGGTTCTTCGTGGTGGTCAACGCTTCGAACCGCGAGAAGGACCTGGAATGGTTTCGCGGCCACGCTCCGGCCGGCGTGGAGGTCGACGACCGCACCTTCGAGCTGGCACTGATCGCGTTCCAGGGACCTCGGGCCCAGGACTTGCTGCCCTCGCATGGTCTCGACGAACTGCCTTACTTCGGGTTCCGTCAGGGTGAGGTCGCCGGTGTTCCGGCCCTGATCTCACGGACCGGGTACACGGGTGAGGATGGGTTCGAGCTCTTCGTCGACAGCGGCCGCATTGGCCAGGTCTGGGACGCCATCCTCGACCACGGGCGTACGCAAGGCGTGCTTCCGGCGGGCCTCGGGGCACGGGATGCGACGCGGCTCGAGGCGGCGCTCCGGCTGTGGGGCAACGATATGGACGAGAGCGTCAACCCCTACGAGGCCGGGCTCGGCTGGACGGTGAAGCTGGACAAGGGCGACTTCATCGGCCGGCAGGCCTTGCAGAAAGTCAAGGCGCAAGGACCTGGCCGCAGGTTGGTGGGACTGAAGATGCAGCCCGGCGACATCGCCCGCCACGGCGCAGCCGTGAGCGCTCAGGGAGCTGAGGTGGGAGTCATCACCAGCGGCACCCACTCCTTCTTTCTGGGTCACCCGATCGCGCTGGCGATGGTCGAGGCGGGATCATTGCAGGTCGGAGACAGGGCTGTGGTCGAGGTCCGGGGAAGGGACGCCCCGGCCGAAATCGTCAAGCTACCTTTCTATCGAGGCTCGGCCCGCTCACTCAGAGAGAAGAAGGAGAGTCGCCATGGCTGAACGGCGTTACACCAAGACGCATGAGTGGGTCACGGTTGACGGCAAGCACGCCACCGTCGGCATCACCGACTTCGCGCAGTCGCAGCTCGGCGACGTCGTTTTCCTCGAGCTGCCGAGCCCTGGGCGCAAGCTGGGCGCTCGGGAGACGTTCGGCGTCATCGAGTCGGTCAAGGCGGCCAGCGACCTCTATTCGCCGGTCGCGGGCCGCATCAGTGAGGTGAACGATAAGCTCGCATCGAAGCCCGAGCTGATCAACTCCGATCCTTACGGTGAAGGCTGGATCCTCAAGCTCGACCTCGCCGGCGACCTGCCGGATGATCTGCTCGAGGAGGCCGAATACAAAAAAGTGACCGAGGCCTCCGCGCACTAGCTTGCCGTACCTGGTCCACTCTCCCGAGGATCGCACCGCGATGCTGGAGACCATCGGTGTGCGATCGATGGAGGACCTGCTCGTCGACATCCCGCAAACCCTCCGACTCGACTCGCTGCAGCTGGCGGCGGGGCTGTCCGAGCTCGAGACCATGTCCCAGGTCTCGGCGCTGGCGAACCGCAACCGCGTCTATCCCGACCGCCTGACATTTCGA
The DNA here is from genome assembly GCA_036395015.1 of Candidatus Dormiibacterota bacterium. Classification (GTDB taxonomy): domain Bacteria; phylum Chloroflexota; class Dormibacteria; order Dormibacterales; family Dormibacteraceae; genus 40CM-4-65-16. The sequence goes on from DASWDZ010000009.1 coordinate 23,652, forward strand.
GGCGGAGGCATCTACCGCCGCTTCATCCCGGCAGCGGTGGCTGCGGTCACCTCGAAGCCCGAGTTTTACACCGCGTACACGCCGTACCAGGCGGAGGCGAGCCAGGGCACGCTGCAGGCGATCTTCGAGTTCCAGACGCTCATCGCCGAGCTGACCGCGCTCGACGTCGCCAACGCCTCGCTCTACGACGGGGCGACCGCGGTCGCCGAGGCGGCGATGATGGCCTACGTCCACACGGGACGGAACGAGGTCCTCGTCGCCGGATACGTCCACCCAGAGTACGTGCAGGTGCTGCGCGTCTTCGGCGAGGGTCGCGGCATCAAGGTCCGCAAGGGCGGCGAGCCCACCAAGAAGACGGCCGCCGTGATCTTTCAGCAGCCCGACTTCCTCGGCCTGCTCGTCGACGCGCCGGGTTTGACCCAGGCCGCGCACAACGCCGGCGCCCTGGCCATCGCCTGCGTCGACCCGATCAGCCTCGCCATCCTGGCGCCTCCGGGCGAGTACGGCGCCGACATCGCCGTCGGTGAAGGCCAGCAGCTCGGGCTGCCGCCGAGCTTCGGCGGCCCACACGTTGGATTCATCGCCTGCCACAAGGAGCTGGTGCGAAAGCTTCCGGGACGCCTCGTCGGCACCGCGCACGATGCCCAGGGCCGGCGGGGTTTCGTCCTCGCCCTGGCCGCTCGCGAGCAGCACATTCGCCGCGAGAAGGCGACCTCCAACATCTGCACCAACCACAGCCTGTGCGCGCTCGCCGCGGCCGTGTACCTGACCTACATGGGCCCGTACGGTCTGCGCCAGGTCGCTGACGTCAGTTTCCGCCGTGCCCACTCGCTCGCCGAACGCCTGGCCGAGCTGCCCGGCTGGGAGCTCGCGTTCCCGGACCGGCAGTTCCTCAACGAGTTCCCTGTTCGCGTGCCGAAGGCGCCGGCCGTGCTGCGCAAGCTCGCGCGGAAAGGGATCCTGGGTGGACTCGACGTCCACCGCTGGTACCGCGAGCTGAGGGGCGTGCTGACCTTCACGTGCACCGAGGTCAACGACGCTCGCGCGATCGACGAGCTCGTGGCGGTGCTCGAGTCATGACGGAGCCGCTGAGCTTCGAGCTCAGCCGTCCGGCGGTCGACCCGCCGCGGCTGCCCGACCCGGACGTCGGCGGTCGCGGCCCGGCTGACATCCTCCCGCAGCAGCTCCTGCGCTCCAGGCCGCCCGGACTGCCTCGCCTGAGCGAGCCCGAGATCATGCGCCACTACAGCCGGATGGCCTCGCTGAACTACTCGATCAGTGAGAACTTCTACCCGCTCGGCAGCTGCACCATGAAGTACAACCCGGTGGCCAACGAGGCCGCGGCGGCGCTTCCGGGCTTTGCCGGCCTGCACCCTTACCAGGACGAGGACTCGGTGCAGGGCGCCCTCGAGCTCATGTGGCGCCTCGAGCAGGCCCTGTGCGCAATCGTTGGGGTCGAGCGGGTGACGCTGCAGCCGGCCGCGGGCGCCCACGGCGAGTGGACGGCGCTGCGCATGATCGCGGCCTTCCACCACTCGCGGAAGGAGAACCGGACCGAGGTCCTGGTCCCAGACTCGGCGCACGGCACCAACCCTGCCAGCGCGGCCCTCAGCGGTTTCCAGGTCAGGGAGGTCAAGTCCGGCCCCGACGGCCGCATCAGCCTGGCCGACCTGGAGTCCAGGCTCTCCCCGCGGACCGCTGCGCTGATGCTCACAAACCCCAACACCTTGGGGCTGTTCGAGCGGGAGATACTGGATATTGCCGAGATGGTGCACGCCACCGGTGCACTCCTGTACTACGACGGCGCCAACTTGAACGCCTTGATGGGCATCTGCCGGCCGGGCGACATGGGCTTTGACGCGGTGCACATGAACCTCCACAAGACCTTCACCACGCCCCACGGCGGGGGCGGACCGGGCGCGGGTCCGGTCGGAGTCAAGGCCGACCTCGTGCCCTTCCTGCCGGCGCCGACGGTCGAGCGGACGAACGGCCACCTCAAGCTCGACTACAAGCGCCCGCAGTCGATCGGCCGGGTGCGCAGCTTCTACGGCAACTTCGGGATGCTCGTGCGCGCGTACACGTACATCCTGGCCATGGGTGGCGACGGCCTCAGCCAGGCGTCAGAGGACGCGGTGCTCTCGGCCAACTACCTGCGCAAGCTGCTGGAGAACGACCTCCAGATGCCGCACGAGGGCCCGTGCATGCACGAGTTCGTGGCCAGCGCGCACAACCTGTCCACCAACGGAGGCGTGCGAGCGCTGGACATCGCCAAGGCCCTCCTCGACAGGGAGTTCTACGCACCCACGGTTTACTTCCCGCTCGTGGTCTCCGAGGCGATCATGGTCGAGCCGACCGAGACAGAGAGCAAGGCGACCCTGGACGCCTTCGCGGGGGCCGTCAAAGAGATCGTCGCCCAGGCCAGGTCCGACCCTCAAAGCCTCCACGAGGAGCCGAAAAAGCTCCCGGTCGGTCGCCTCGACGAGGTCGCCGCGGCACGCCGGATCAACGCCTACCTGCAGGGCCAGAGCGAGGATCCGGTCTTGCGCTGGAAGGCGCCCGAAAAAAGGCCCGAGTAAACGGCCTGTCAAGAGGCCTCCGGGGCCCATTTTCGTATTCAAAATCCGGTAGAATTTGAGATCTGAAGTTCTGCCCAGTTGATCTCGCAATTTTCTTCGCGCTGGGAGGGCCGAAACCCCGGTAATGGCGGTTAGGAAACCCCTTCCGGAGCGTTCTCGGAGGCCTCACCCACTAGGCGCGGACGTGGCGTACACCGCCGAGCAGATCCAGGTCCTCGAAGGCCGGGAGCATGTGCGGCGGCGTCCGAGCATGTACATCGGCTCCACCAGCTCGAGCGGGCTTCACCACCTGGTCAACGAGGTGGTCGACAACGCGGTGGACGAGGCCCTTGCCGGCCACGCCGACCGGATCATCGTCACCCTCTTCGCCGACGGTAGCCTCCAGGTCGACGACGACGGTCGCGGGATCCCTGTCGACGTGCACAGGAAGGAAGGGTTGTCGGCGCTGGAGCTGGTGATGACCCGCCTCAACGCCGGCGGAAAGTTTGGCGGTGGCGGCTACAAGGTTTCGTCCGGCCTGCACGGAGTCGGCGTGTCCGCCGTCAATTTCCTGAGCGAACGGCTCCAGGTGTGGGTGCATCGCGGCGGCAAGGTCTACCACCAGGAGTACGCGCGCGGCGTGCCGAAGAGCGCCGTCAAGCCGGTCGGCAGGACCGACCACACCGGCACGATCGTCCGGTTCTGGCCCGACCCGCAGATCTTCCCGGAGACCAGGTTCGACCGCGAGGTCATCCTGCACCGGCTGCGCGAGATGGCCTACCTCAACAAGCGCCTCGAGATCGCGCTTACCGACGAGGCGGTCGGTGTCACCAACACCTTCTATTTCGAGGGCGGGATCGTGGCCTTCGTCCGCGCCCTGAACCGTGACAAGGCCGTGGTCAACGTGCCTGCGTTCTACGTCGAGCGCGAGATCGAGGGAACGCAGGTCGAGATCGCCCTTCAGTACAACGAGACCTTCGTCGAGAACGTCGTCGCCTTCGCAAACACCATCCACACCACCGAGGGTGGGACCCACGTCACGGGGTTCCGGTCGGCGCTGACAAACGTGCTGAACCGATACGCCCGCAAGTCCGGGATCCTGAAAGAGTCGGATCCGAACCTCACCGGTGAGGACGTCCGCGAGGGACTGACCGCCGTGATCAGCGTCAAGGTCCTGGAGCCGCAGTTCGAGGGCCAGACCAAGGCCAAGCTCGGCAACGCGGAGGTGCAAGGGCACGTTTCGCTCGCCATCACCGAGGGCCTGACCCAGTACCTGGAGGAAAACCCTTCGGAAGGCCGGCGCATCATCGAGAAGTCGCTTACCGCGGCGCGCGCGCGTGAAGCTGCACGCAAGGCTCGCGACCTGGTGCAGCGCAAGAGCCTGCTCGAGTCGAGCACGCTGCCGGGCAAGCTCGCCGACTGCTCGGAGCGCGACCCTTCGCTGTCCGAGCTCTACATCGTCGAGGGAGACTCCGCGGGCGGTACCGCCAAGGGCGGTCGAGATCGCCGTACGCAGGCGATCCTGCCGCTGCGCGGGAAGATCCTCAATGTCGAGAAGGCCCGACTCGACAAGGTCCTGACCTCAGACGAGATTCGCAACCTGATCACCGCCATGGGAGCCGGGGTCGGCGACAACTTCAACATCGAGAAGATCCGCTACCACCGGATCGTGACCATGACCGACGCCGACGTCCACGGCAGCCACATCCGCACCCTGCTCCTCACCTTCTTCTTCCGCTACTTCCCGCAGGTGATCGACAAGGGCTACCTCTACATGGCGCAGCCTCCGCTGTTCAAGGTGTCCAAGGGCACTGGCAAGAACATGAAGGTCATCTGGTGCCAGTCGGAGGCGGACCGCGACAAGGCTCTGCGCACACTCGGCAAGGGTGCGGAGGCCGCGCGCATGAAGGGTCTTGGCGAGATGAACGCGGAAGAGCTGTGGGAGACGACCATGAATCCCGCGACGCGTGTGCTCCTCAAAGTGATGGTCGAGGACACGGCCGCGGTCAACGACACGTTCGAGAGGTTGATGGGTCCTGACGTCGAGCCTAGGAAGAAGTTCATCCAGGCACACGCCAAGAGCGTCCGCAACCTCGACATTTAGGGACGGTTCGTCATGCGAATCGCGGTCGACGCCATGGGCGGCGACCACGCACCCGAGGAGATCGTCACAGGCGCGGCGATGGCGGCGAACGAGTACGGAGTGGACATCTCGCTGGTGGGCATCCCGGCCTCCGTGCAGCCCCTGCTGGACAGTCACCCGCGGCTGCAGCTCGTTCCGTGCACGCAGGTCGTCGCCATGGACGAGCACCCGGCGCAGGCCGTGCGCAACAAGCCCGACTCGTCGATGTCGGTGTGCGCCCGACTGTGCAAGGCCGGACGCGCGGATGGCTGGACCTCGGCCGGCAACTCAGGCGCGGTCATGGCCGCCGCGCTCCTGATCCAGGGCCGGATCAAAGGCGTCGAGCGGCCCGCGCTCGGATCGATCGTGCCCACCCAGGACGGCTTCGCCTACTTCCTCGACGTCGGCGCGAACGTGGACTCCAAGCCCGAGTACATGGCGCAGTTCGCGGTGATGGGCGCCGTCTACGCGCGCGAGATGCTGGGTCGCTCGGCGCCACGCGTCGCGCTGCTCAGCAACGGCGAGGAAGAAGGCAAGGGCGACGAGCGCGTGCGCGAGACGACCAAACTCCTGAAGGACTCACTGCCCGGCTTCGTCGGCAACATCGAGCCGAAGGACATCTATGCCGCGCGTGCGGACGTCGTCGTGGCAGACGGTTTTGTCGGCAACGTGGCGATCAAGATGGCCGAGGCGACCGCGGAATTTCTGTTTCGCAGCCTGCGCGATGAGATCCCGAAGACGATGACCGGGAAGCTCGGTGGAATTCTGATACGACCCCGAGTGCGCGAGATCCGCGACCGCATCGACTGGCGTGAGTTTGGTGGCGCTCCGCTGCTCGGCATCGACGGGGTCGCGGTCGTCGCGCACGGCCGCTCCGATGCGCGCGCGATCAAGAACGCGATTCGGGTCACCCGTGATGCTGTCGAGAACAAGCTCGTCGGTAAGATTCGGGCGGAGGTGGGGAAGGCGTGAAGGACGGCCAGACCCGCGTCGTTGTGACCGGAATGGGTACCGTCAACCCGATCGGAAAGGATCTCGAGGAATACTGGCACGCCCTGATCGAGGGTCGGAGCGGCGCCAGCCCGTTCGAGCGCTTTCCGAGTGAGCGCCTGGCGACGAAGTTTGGCTGCCAGGTCAACACGTTCGACCCGCAGGACTACCTCGAGCGCAAGGCCGCGCAGCGGATGGCGCGGTTCTCGCAGATGGCGGTGGCCGCGTCAGGCATGGCGCTGGCGGATTCGGGCCTCGACCTCAGCAAAGAGGACGACTTCCGAGTCGGCGTGGCGATGGGAACTGGGATCGGCGCCTTTGACGACATGACCCAGGGCGCGGCCACGTTCCTCGGCAAGGGCAGACTGAATCCGCTGTACGCGCCGATGATCATCCCCAACATGGCGGGCGCGTCGGTCGCGATGCAGTTCCATCTCCGCGGGCCGAACACCACGGTCACCACGGCGTGCGCGGCATCGACGCAAAGCCTGGGCGACGCAACACGGACGATCCAGCATGGCGACGCCGACGTGATGCTTGCCGGTGGAACCGAGGCTTCGCTGTGCGAGGTCGGCATAGCGTCGTTCAACGCCATCCGTGCGCTGTCCACGCGCAACGACGCGCCCGAGAAGGCGAGCCGGCCTTTCGACCGCGACCGCGACGGGTTTGTGCCTGGCGAGGGTGCAGGCACCCTCATCCTCGAATCCCTCGAGCACGCGATCAGCCGCGGCGCGCGCATCTACGGTGAGGTCCTGGGCTACGCGACGACCAACGACGCGTTCCACCAGGTCGCGCCCGACGAGACCGGCGAGGCTCCTGCAAAAGCGATTTCTCTGGCCCTGAAGGATGCGGGCCTCGATCCGCCCGATGTCGACTACGTCAACGCCCACGGCACCTCGACGCAGCTCAACGACGCGGGCGAGACGAAGGCCCTGAAGATCGCCCTGGGCGACCACGCGTACAAGGTCGCCATCAGCAGCACCAAATCGATGATCGGGCACCTCCTGGGGGCGGCGGGCGCGGTGGAAGCGATCGCGACGCTGCTGACCATCAACCGCGGCATGATCCATCCCACGATCAACTACGAGAACCCGGACCCCGACTGCGACCTCGACTATGTGCCGAACACGGCGCGCCGCAAGGACGTGCGGATCGCGATCTCAAACGGATTTGGATTCGGAGGGCACAACGCCGTCGTGGTTCTCGGCAAGTACGAGGAGTAGAGCTTGGCAGACGACTCTGTTGGCACCGTGCTAATGCGAAACCTCCAGGAGGAGATGCAGACCTCCTACATGGAGTACGCGATGTCCGTCATCATCAGCCGGGCCCTGCCCGACGTGCGTGACGGGCTGAAGCCGGTGCAGCGTCGGATCCTCTACGCGATGAACCGCGCCGGCGCCACGAGCGGCACCAAGACGCGCAAGTGCGCTGCCTTCGTCGGTGACGTCCTCAAGCTCTACCACCCACATGGCGAGGTGGCCGTCTACGACGCGCTGGTGCGCATGGGACAGCCGTTCTCGCTGCGCAACCCGCTCATCGACGGGCAGGGAAATTTCGGCAGCGTCGACGGCGACCCGCCCGCGGCGATGCGCTACACCGAGGCGCGCCTGTCCGCGATCACGGGCGAGCTGATGGCGGACATCGACAAGCAGACGGTCGACATGACGCCGAACTACGACAACTCCGAGGAGGAGCCGTCGGTCCTGCCCGCACGGATCCCCAACCTCCTCATCAACGGCGCGTCAGGCATCGCAGTCGGCATGACCACGAACATCCCTCCACACAACCTGCGCGAGGTTGCGGGCGCGGTGAAACACATGATCGAGAATTCCGACGCCACGGCCGAGGATCTGCTCACGTTTGTCAAGGGGCCCGACTTTCCGACCGGCGGCGTGGTCATGGGGACGGCGGGGATCAAGGCCGCGTACTCGACCGGCCATGGCCGAATCATTGTCAGGGCACGCCATTCGCTCGAGCAGGCGGCCAATGGGCGCGAGCGGATCATCGTCTACGAGCTGCCTTACGCAGTCAACAAGGCCTCGCTGGTGGCGAAGATCGCCGAGCTTGTCGCCGAGCGCAAGCTCGAGGGGATCGCCGACCTGCGTGACGAATCCGACCGGAACGGGATGCGCATCGTGATCGAGCTCAAGCGAGAGGCAAAGGTGTTCACGGTGCTGAACAATCTCTACAAACACACGACGCTGCAGACGACGTTCGGTGTGATCATGCTCGCCATCGTCGACAGCCGGCCTGTGGTGCTGAGCCTCAAGCAGGCCCTCCAGCTCTTCATCGACCACCGCCGAAACGTGATCCTGAGGCGTACCCGGTTCGACCTCGAGCGGGCTCAGGAACGCGCCCACATCCTCGAGGGTCTCAAGATCTGCCTCGACCACCTGGACGAGGTGATCAAGACGATCCGTGCCGCCTCCGACCAGGACGCCGCGGCGACCCAGCTGCAGACGAAGTTCGGCCTCAGCGAGCGCCAGGCCAAGGCGGTCCTGGCCCTGACCCTGGGCCGGCTGACCCGCCTCGAGCGCGGCAAGGTCGACGAGGAGTACGAGCAGGTGATCAAGACGATCGCCTACCTCGAGAGCGTCCTGGCCAGCGACCAGAAGGTGCGTCTTCTGATCAAGGACGAGATGGACGAGGTCGTCAAGAAATATGGGGACGACCGGCGGACCGAGATCACCGACCAGGAGGCCACCGAGCTTTCGGCCGAGGACCTGGTGCCCAAGGAAGATGTGGTCGTCACGCTCACGCACCGCGGCTACGTCAAGCGGCAGCCGCTGCGAGTGTTCCGCGCGCAGAAGCGTGGTGGAGTTGGCCTGATAGGCGCGAAGCCGACCGCCGGTTCAGACGCTCCGAGTGGCACTCGCGAGGAGGACTACGCACTGCACCTCCTGACCACGCACACCCACGCCTCGATGCTGTTCTTCACCCAGAGCGGACGCGTCTTCCAGCTGCGCGTGCACGAGGTGCCAGAGCGCGAGCGGCAGGCGAAGGGCGTGCCGATCAACAACCTGATCGACATCGGATCCAACGAACGCATCACGGCCGTGTTTGTGCGTCCGGAGACCGAGAGCGAGGCGCACTACATGCTGATGGTGACCAAGAATGGTTACATCAAGAAGACGGCGATGGCGGAGTACGCCAACGTGCGACGCAACGGGCTGATCGCGATCAACCTGCAGGAAGGCGACGAGCTGGATTGGGTGACGCCGACCAGTGGCTCGGACGAGGTGATCATCGCCACCGAGCAAGGCAAAGCGATCCGATTCGCCGAGACGGAGGTGCGCGCCATGGGTCGCGACACCCAGGGCGTGATCGGCATCAAGCTCAGCAAGGGCGACGCGGTGGCGGGCATGGCGACCGTCGTCGAGGGCGGAGATCTCCTGGTGATCACACAGCGCGGCTACGGCAAGCGCACTCCCCTCGCCGAATATCCAATCAAGCACCGCGCTGGCCAGGGCGTTTTCACGCTCAAGGTCACCGACCGGGTGGGCAGGCTGAGCGCGCTCCGCGTGGCGCATGACCCCGAGGAGGAGGTCCTGGTGATCAGCGCGAGCGGGATGGTCCTGCGCACGCAGGTGGGCGCGATATCCCGGATCGGCAGGCAGACGCAGGGCGTGATCGTCATGCGGCTGGCCCCGGACGACCAGGTCGTGGCCATAGCCCCGGTGGCCGGGATCGAGGAGGCCGACGGCAAGGAGTGAGCGACGCGGACCTCGGCTGGGTCGGGATCTGGCTACTGGTGTTCGGCGTCGTGGTGATCGTCATCGAAGGCGCGTTCGGCGCCCTGTGGGGCCTGCGCATCGCCCAGCACTCGCGAACCCTCAACGAGCGGCTGTCATCCGAGCGGGTGAGGCTGCAGGCCGACCTCGACCGGCTGCGGGCGACGATGGCGGACACGGAGGTCCTGTGGGAGCCTTACGCCCGACTGTTCCGCTGGATCCAGCACCCGCTGGCGATCGCGCTGCTGCAATCGTTTGCGCGTCGCTGGTCGGCCGCGCGATGAAGGCTCAGGCCCGCGGCGAGTCGTTTGCCCAGCAGGCAGTCGAAGACGCGGTGGCGCGCGAACGCGCGCGAATCGCGCGCGAGCTGCACGACGGTGTGGCGGCCGAGCTGGCTGGAGCGATCTCCCTGTTCAAGGTTTACATGGAGAACCACAGGGGCCATCCGGACGAGATGTTGCACAACATCTTCGAAATCCTCGAGGGATCCCTCAAGCGCGTGCGCGAGTCGCTGGCCGACCTGCGGCCGGCCGCGATCGGCCCGAACGGGCTTGTCGGCGACCTCCGGCGGCAGGCTGAAGAATTTGCCCGCCTCTATGGCATCCGCGTCGAGCTATCGAGCAGCGGGACCGAGGAGCTGCTGTCAGCGCAGCACCGCGAGGTGGTGGCGCAGGTCGTGCGCGAGGCGCTGACCAACGTGCGCAAGCATTCAGGCTCGAGGATCTGCAGGGTGAGGATGGGCTTTGGCGCTCGGCCCTTTCTGATCGAAGTCTCGGACGAGGGTCGCGGGTTCGGCGACCCGAGGGCCGGCTACGGACTGGTGGGGATGCGCGAACGGGCAGCGGGCATCGGGGGCCGGTTGGAGGTGGTGAGCACCGAGGGCCGGGGCACCACGGTGTTCCTGTTCGGCCCCAACTAGGAGCCGACCGACTACCAGGTCATCCGCTTCATCTGAATCGCGGGAAGCATCAGGTCGTCGGCGCTGACGGTGTTGAGTTTTCGCGTGACGCCGTCCATCCACTCTCTGGCCTGACTGTCGTCCGTCTTCATCGCGCGCGCGATCTCTTGTATGGAAAAGCCGTGGCTCAACAGGTGCGCGACTGCAGTCTCGCTGTCATTGAACCGGCTGAGGGGGCCGCGTAGAGCCGCCACCATGGGCGCCAGGCTCAATCCCAGGGTATGCGCGTGGGCGACATCCTCTTCTGTGTACCAGTGGACGCGGCGGCACCCGACGATCAACAGGCCGATCGGCCGGCGGCCGAGCTCGCCGACCGGGGCATAGAGGATCGCCGGCCAGTCCAGCTCCCAGTCGTACTCGCTGTCGGCGTCGTCCCTCTCGATCACGGAGTTGATGACCACGGGCTTGCGCTCATAGAGCGCGCGCCGCGACAGCGGCATCAGCGCATGCGTCTGCAGGAATCGGCGAGAGATCTCTGACGCGGCGATCGGCTGCAGGCGCCCGCCACGCAGAAAGCCAAGAACCCAGCGGTCGTGGCGGATGACACTGAGGGCCAGTCCCAGCCGGCGCCTGGCTTGCTGAAGGTCTGGAAGCTGGCCCATGCCGGCAGGTTATGTGGAGTCCCAGACTCTGACCTCACCGGTGGTTCAGCGTTTCCTCAAGAAACCCTGAACCTGTTACTTTGCGGGCGGGGACGGAGGCGTGACCGCCAGGTTGCTCGTGGTCGATGACGAACCGCGAACTGCGGAGTTGACCGCGGAGTTACTGCGCAGAGCCGGTTACACAGTCGACGTGGCGGCGAGCGGCACCGAGGCCCTGGAGCGCGTGCGTCTGGACACCCCTGACCTGATGTTGCTGGACTACGACATGCCGGACATGGAGGCGCCTGAGGTGCTCGACTCGCTCCGCTCGGGCGGGGAGCGCGTCCCGTTCCCAGTGATCATCGTCACCGGAGCGCGTCACTCGCCGGCCGACCAGGTGGTCGGGATCGAGCGCGGTGCGACCGACTACATCCTCAAGGGCACCGACCGCCAGGTCATGCTGGCGCGGGTCCGCGGCGCGTTGCGTGAGCGTTCGGCGGGGCCGGGAGCGGTGGTGCGTGGCCGGCTGCACATCAACGCGTCGCGCGGCGAAGCACGCCTCGGGGAGCGCCGGCTCAAGCTGGAGCGGCGCCCGCTGATGATGCTGCAGCTCCTTGCCAATCGCGCCGGCGAGGTCGTGCCGCGCTCAGAGCTGCTGGAGCGCGTGTGGGGCAGCTCATACATGGGCTTCGAGCACGCCCTGGAACAGGCGGTTCACCAGGTTCGTCGCGAGCTCAAGGAGCCGGACTGGATCCAGACGGTCCGCGGAATTGGCTACCGGTTCGTCGTCCAGGACTGAGCTGGCAGCCGCGCTGCACCGCCTGCGGTCGACACTGGCTCGGGCTCGTGCCGAGCTCGAGGTTGCTCAGGCTGACGGCGAGTCGCCCCCGGCGGACCGGCTGATGGGTGACCTGGGTGAGGCGCTGGCGCTCCTGGAGAAGGTCGAGGCGGCCGCGTTCTCGATCGTCTCGGTCCTGGTCCTGGACGATGACGAACGCCTCGGGGAGCTGACGGCCCGAAGCCTGCGACGGTTGGGTTACGAGGCGGAGTTCGCGAGCCGGATGCGCACGCTGCGGCCGCGCGAGATCGTCGTACTCGACCTCGGGCTCTCATCGTCACTCGACGCGGGTGAACTGGCGACGCTTCGCGCCACGCGCCCCATTGTCGTCACCGGGGCCGCCGATCCGGCGTCCCGATCGTTGGCCGAAGATCTCGGCGCCGCGGCTTACCTCATCAAGCCGGTGGAGACCGCCGACCTTGCGGC
>DASWDZ010000010.1:0-1992 GCA_036395015.1 Candidatus Dormiibacterota bacterium
AGCCGGTCGGTGATCGCGCCCACCGGCTGCGCTGGTCGCTGTGGCGACGCCGACATCAGGCCCGCGCCCGTACCTGCCATTACCGACGACAGGCCGCCTGGCAACCATGAAGATCACGATCTACGGCTGGAGTACTAGGCGAAATCGCACCCTAAAGAGCACGCGACCGGCCGCTGACTCCGAGTGAGCGAGATCGAAGGAGGCCATGCGCTCGAGGAAGGAGTCGAATTCGTCGGGACCGCCTTGTATCGGCAGCGCCCAGGCATCGAGCAGTCTGAAATCGGGGGCGATCTGCGCGATTACCCAAGGATGCGCTTCATGAGCGGAGCTCGGCAGCCTCACGTGGCCATCCATTCAGCATCGGCTTCGGTTGATGCGCTTCACCGCGTAACGCAGCAGGTCGGGCACCGCTCGGCGATGGATGATGGAGACCGCCGGCCACACGAGTGCCGCCATCGGCTTGTGGTAGCAGACGAACGTGGCGAAGGACACGTGCCCTTCATCGACGTGGAAAACGATTTGGGCGGTCATGAACCATGAGCTCGCCTCCATCCTGATCCAGCTGTCGCCGCGATCGGCGATCCGCCACCCGGCAAGGTAGTCCGGCGACGGCCGCGGCTCGAGACGCAGGCCGCAGAGCACCCGCCAGGCGACGAAGCGCGCCCAAGGGTGCACGCCTTCGACCGTGGCACGGGCCCACTGCTCCGGCGTCTTGTCCGTAGCCCCATTCGCAGTCGCGATGAAGAGGTCGACATAGTCGGGGCTCTCCAGAGTGCTGAGGGAGCGGATCGCCTCGGGGACGTTGCGTTGTTGAACGACGGTCGGCACTGCGTCAGCTTTCACTCGTGCATCCCCGGCCGTACGCCACTGAGTCGGTTCGGTCATGAGGGTGCCTCCTAGGTGTTCAGCCAGCACAGGACGATGACGACGATGAAGGGCGCCCACACCGGAATCCGGAGCAGATCGGATGGCCTCTTGCGGGTCATCCAAGCAAGCAGCAGTGCCGCGGCGGCATAGGCCGCGCCGACCAGGAAGACGACCGTGCCGCGCTCGTCGGCGGGCTCGCGCTGAGCGAGCGCGATCAGGACCACGCCCGTGGTGGTCAGCATCAGACTGAGCGCGTGCCATGTGAACACGAGGAGCCCGCGCGTGTACGCGCCGTCGCCGAACCGTGTGGGTTGGAAGTTGCGAGGGAGGCGGTCGAGCACCAGCCGACCAGTCAGCGTGTGACCGCCCGCGAGCACGAGACACAGCGACCCGGCGATTACCAATCCGACGTTCATATGCCTCTGTCCTGACTAACCGGCCGGTCCCGTACGACTAGCTGCATGCGTGCCCATCCTGTAACCTACACACATGTATGTATGTGATGCAAAATGACGACGGTAGCGGCATCGGGGCCCGGTCGGCTAACCCAGGCCGCTCGGCGCGCGCGGACTCGTGGCGCCTTGTTGGAGGCAGCGGCGCGGGGACTGTCTCGAGACGGGTACGCCAACCTGGTGCTCGAGCGAGTCGCACGCGAGGCCGGCTATACCCGCGGAGCGCTGTATCACCTGTTCGCCAACAAAGAGGATCTGGCGCTGGCGGTCGTGGGGTGGGTCGAGGAGACCTGGTTTGCCGAGGTGGGCCATCTGCTCGCTGATGACACCGACCCGGTCGGCGCGCTCGTGGCGCTGGCGCGAGGCCATGCCGTCTACTGCCGCCGCGACGTTGCCCGCGTCATGATGAACCTCGCGGTCGAATTCAGCGGGCAGGAGCATCCGGTTGGGCGCGCGGTCGAGAGCGTCGGGCGTCGGATCGTCGCCGACTGCACCCGGCTCATCAGCGCGGGTCGTCGGAGCGGAGCAATCCCGCCAGGGCCGCGGCCTCGGTTGCTGGCAGCCGCCTTTCTCGGCGCGCTGGACGGGCTCATGATCCACCTCTCGGGGCAAACACGTTTCGACGTCCTGCTCGCCGAAAGAGTGGTCCGAGGTGTGCTCGGGCTGCCGCCGG
>DASWDZ010000011.1:0-9792 GCA_036395015.1 Candidatus Dormiibacterota bacterium
GGCCCTGGAGGCTGACATCCGGACGTGGATCGAGACCTGGAACGAGGACCCACGGCCGTTTGTGTGGACCAAGACCGCCGACGAGATCCTCGATTCGCTCGCTGCATATTGTCAACGAATCTCCGGCGCAGGACACTAGGACGACCCCAGGCTGACGGAGACCAGCTCGTCAACGAGGATCTGCTGCGGCCCGGCTGGATCTTGCTGCTTCCCAGCGACGCCCACGTCGCCGCTCCTCCACCTGAGGCGCCTGCTGACGGTGTCGGACCTGACGGCGGCGCCCAACCAAGCACCACCGAACCCAGCCAGCGAGAGCCCGTTGCGCCGCAGCCAACAACACCTCCGACGACCTCCGCGCCACTTCGCCACGATCCCAACCGCGAACAGCCAGCGACGACCAGTTCGCAGGAGCACCAAGGTCGGCGCTCCCCGAGCCCACTCGTCCAGCTTCCGCTCGGCGGAGTTGTCGGGCTGTCGCTGGCGCTGGCGATCAGCGCGGCGCTCGCAGCCGCTCGGCTACATCGCCGACGCCGCTGGCGGCCGACCGATCCCGCGCCGGGCTTGACCCACCACGATCCGCTCGTTACCGACACCGTCGACCGCCTGGTCCGTGCCGCACGCGCCGCGACCCGGTCAGACGACGACTCGGCCGATGACCAGGACGAGCTTCGGCCAGATGTCGCGAAAAAGCGGCCGGCACCACCACAGACCACGCCCACCGCGTTTGGCGTCATCACGGTCGGCCATCGTGACGGCGAGGAACTGACGCTGAACCTTCCGGCCACCGGCGGCTTCGCGCTCAACGGCCCAGGGGCCGTGGCCGCCGCTCGAGCCATCATCGTCACCGCACTCGCGCGCAGTCCCGAGGCAGAGGTGGAGGTTGTGGTCGCCGGCGCCGATCTGGCCCATACGCTCCTGCCAGGAGTTGCCACCATCTCTGGCCTGGAGGTCGTCGCCGACCTCGACACCGCGTTGCGGCGGGTGGAGGTTGAAGCGCTCTACCGCGCCCGGCTCCTCGACGACGCCGACACCAGCACCATCGACCAGTTCCGGAGGGAGCATCCAAGCGAACCGCTCCCGCTACTATTCCTGGTCGCCAGCACCCCGCCTGCGGTTCTCGGCGGTCGCCTGTCGGCGCTGTTGGACTCCGGCCAGCGTTTTGGAATCGGTGCCGTGATCATCGGCGACGCTACCGGAATCGGCGCGCTCAAGGTCGATACCGATGGAACAGTGACACTCGCTCCGGACGAGGCCGATCCGCTCCGCGAGTTGCACGACGCGCGCATGATGATGCTCCACCCTGATCAGGGACGGGAAGCCCTGGCGATCGTGGCGGCCAGCCACGGGGAACCACCGGTGCCCCTCACCGACGACGCGGCCGAAACCGAAGTCCCCGAACCCTTGGCCTTTGATCGATCGGCGATGCTGGCGCTGGTCAGCGACGCGCCTCGACCGGTACGGGTCCGTCTCCTCGGTCCGATGCGGATCGAGGCGAACGGGGTGGAGGTCCGCAAGGGCCTACGCGGCGCCGCCCGCGAGTTCCTGGCGCTGCTGCTCACCTACCCAGAAGGTATCGACGTAGAGGTCGCCGCCGAGGCCCTCTGGCCGGACGCTCCACCGCCCCGCGGCTTGGAACGCCTGCGCACCGCATTGGGCAACCTCCGGACGACACTGCGCAACGCAACCGGAATCGAGAAAGCCGTCGTCGTCAGCTACGCCGCCGGTCGCTATCAGGTCCAGCTCGACCTGGTCGACGCCGACCTCTGGCGCTTCCAGACCGCGCTCACCGCTGCCGCCGACGCCGGCGAGCCCGCAGCACGGACCGCCGCGCTCCAGCAGGTGGTGGAGGCCTACCACGGGGACCTGGCCGAAGGCGAGCGGTACGGATGGGCGGAGCCGCTCCGCGTGGACCTTCGACGCCGCGCCCTCGACGCCGCGGTCAAACTCGCCGACCTCCACGAAGGCGACGGCGACACCCGCGCCGCCCTCGGGGTCGTGGAGCAAGCCGTTACATGGGACCCCTACGCCGAGGAGCTGTACCGGCGCCTCATGCGCCTGAACGCTGCCATCGGCCGCACCGACGAACTTCGCCGCGTCTTCCAGCGCCTCACCACGCGCCTCGACGAGCTCGACGTCGACCCCGACGACACCACGCGTCGCCTGTTCGACGAACTCACCAGCCCGACGAAGCGACGGCGACGATGACTACCGCCCGGGTCTCGACTATTCACCGCGAATACTGGACGCCCGAAGCCTCATTCGAAGGGGCCTCGAGGCATTGGCTCTTCCTGTGTCGATGACAATGTGACGGCGGCTGCTTGACGTCCGGCGGCATCTTCGGACATCCGGTTCATTGCCGGGTCTCGGAAATCAACCCTCCAGCCTGGGACTTCAGCACCGGTCTAAAATCTCGGGTTGGAGAGGGATCGGGAGATTCCTCGTGCGAAGGGGACAATCAGGGCGAAGCGCTATTTTCCCGATGGCCATTGCCTTGAGCCGCCGACTTCTCAGCGGCCTGTATAAGTCTCTCGTCCTCTTGAGTTCCTGAGAGGATCGTCTTCACGGTGAGCCTCATCAGAGTCCGAAGCCGCTCAGGATCGTCGAAGAGACTCGTCTCGAGAGGCGGTGAGGTGTCGACATACTCGATTGCCGGGACTACGTATACCGCACCCTCGTAAGGAGCCGTTCCCTCCTCCCGAGTTGGTGACCGCCCCCTTCTATTTCTAGCCGCGCACATAGAAGTCCCCTTCCGCGTCCCTCTCCAAGAGTGTGCGATAGTAGGTCGATACCAATAGAAATCGATAGCCGATGTACAGGAGGTTGATGATTGCAAGACATAGAAGTGCGGCCCACCAGGATAGGGCCGGTACGCCAAGGACGCTAAACGATCGGCCCGATGGATCGCCAAGGGGGGTGACTTCAGTACCGTGAGGCTGGGAGAGATAAAGCACGGCCGATAAAAACGAAAGGAGGCCACTGGTAAGCAACGCGAGTCTGCTTGCCAACGAGGAACGTAGGAGAGACTCACTGTCAGAGGAGAATCCGAACCATGATGCCGCGATCGCTGGAAACGCCAGAATCAACGCGGGCACGTCGCTACTAAGCGATCCGCGGGCCTCATAGACGAGCCGCCCAATAACCGCGATCAAGATCACCGCCGCGCCAGAGGCCACTACAGCACGAGCGAGCGCTCCGGTGGGCGTCTCTCCAAAATTCACCAAGACCTCTAGATTGCGCAACCCCGAATTGGCATACCCTCGCATGTAGACATGGGCATAATTCTGGCCACACCTTCGCCGAAGCCTATAGTAGTGGTCTTGATTGACGGTGGAAGCCTCGTGGTTGCACCCCTCCAAGGACTCGGAGGTGGCCCGCCAAGTCCGGGAGAGCAGCTCCAGGCACTTACGACAACGGAGCCGTTGCTCTCCCAGATACTGATCGGCCGGGCCTATGATCGAGAGGTGATGACTCTGGGTAGTCAACGGCAGGGCCAACGGAATGCCTACCTGATAAGGACGCAGTCCCAGGAGCAGTCGCAGCCGATCAGTGGTCGCTCTGATCGACTCCGTGTACTCCCTCCTCTTGAAGGATCCTCGAATGCTCCCGATCGATGTCTTCGGAATCAGGGTGCGCTCGTACTTGACCAGGATACGCCTTGTGGACTGCTCCACTGGCACGAACGCAACGATTGGATAAGCTGTTGCCAAGGCTGTGACGAATTTCTTAAGCTGCTCAATACCTTCTTCGTCCGAAATATCGTCTGACAGTAAGTCAAGACCCCTGCTGACTACGCGAGCCGCATCCTGCGGCGCAATACGACCGCGCCTGGAAATCGCCTGCAACAAGGCCAGCTCCGCTTCCGTCGCCTTGGGGCTCAGCTCCACCCCGTTGTCGAGAGGCTGCTCTTTGGGGAGGCAGGCCACGAGCATCAGCAGTCGCAAAGCGACGGACATCAGCTTGACGGTCTCCTCGTATGACAGATCCGCTAAGGAGTTTCCGTCTGCGCCGAAGAGGTTGAATCCATCGATCAACTCCCCCTTGAGAGGCGTCAGAACGGGAATGGGCACGTGGATCATCGAATCATTTGATGAGCTGGGCCAATCTGGAAGCGCATATTCAACGGAGACGCGCTGCCTGATGACTCGACCCTCCAGCGAGATCGTCTCTACGGTCCGGGCTCTGTACTTCGCTGGGTTGATGAGTAGCTCGACGAACGCGGGTATCGTGTCCGCATCGCCCTTATCCAGCATGGAGTTCACGTCGTCAGCCGTATCGCGACGGCGCTTGATGAGCCACGCGACGTCTGGCTCAAAGGGGACATCCGTATCACGCGCCGAGCGGTCAGTTTGCGCCAATTGCTTGACATGGTGATGGATCTGGCGACGGGCCAGGCTGACCAACCACACGAAGCCGATCGCGACGGCAACCGACCGAAGCACGCCCTCGGCGGTATCGCCACCCGCACTCCTGAACCAGCCGCTGGAGAAGCCAAGACCTACAAGCACTAGGGCAAACAGCGTCCGCAATCCCATCGAGAATGCCGCTGGAGTGTTGTCGACTCCCACCAGTCTTCCCCCGTCAAATGTAGATACGGTCAGACCGGTGTAAGGACCGTCGCGCATTCATGAGCGAAGCATCGAGGAGAGCTAGTAGCCAGCACGGACGATGCGAGGCCATCCTCACCCCCGGCACTCTAAGTCACAGATGTGGAGTATGACATATGCTGCGATAGTTGTCACTACCTGGCTGTGCGACAGACTTGACTATATCGAACCACTTGCGCGACCTCATCTCACCCGTTGAGCCGGCTTCTTGTCCGGTTGACGCTTCTACCGAGTTTGCGACGCTCCGGCTCGCTGAACCAATCGTCTCGTTACGTACGGTCGGTACGACGAGTAGCGCAAAGAGCAGTACGAAGAGGATCTTGGGTGTCGGCTTGACGGGTCGTGGCGGAGTTGGCGTGGTGCTGTTCGGCGGCTGAGGATCGGGCATGCCAAACCGTCCCTTGCCCCCTGCGGCACAACGAGCCCGTGATCGGCTCCAGGCCCGCCGGCTGCGAGCGACCGAGCTGTTCCCAGTCGGCGTTCCTAGGCCGAGGTCGCCTGCCAGGCTTGGCCGTGAGCGTGTGCATGCCCGCCGGAAGGCGGGCGGCTCCGACGCGCTGCGCAGCCAAGCCCCGACCGGGCCCGGCCACCTGGGCCCTGCCTGGGTCCCCACGCTGCTCATCGATTTCGTGGGGTGGTGCTGTGACGGCGGGTTGCCGTCCCTTGTGGACAGGTGTTCAGGGTGGGAAGACCTCAACGAGGTCCTCGACGCGCACACGCACGTCCGAGGAGCCGATGTAGTCCAGCAGCGCGGCGAACTCCTCCTCGGTTGGCGCGCACCCACGCTGTTGCAACCGTCGCATCGCACGGCCGAGCCGGCCCTCCAACGTGTTGAAGCGGCGAAGCGTCACCTCCAGAGCGGTGGCGTGCGCGTCAACCATGACCGCGACGGCGGCGAACTCCGGCAGCAGGGTGGGGTCGAGCGTGGTGAGGCTGCGGGCAGCCTCCATCAGGGGTCGGCTGATCGGTTGTTCGGTGGGCGTCGGGCTGGTGTGGGGTGATGGTCGGCAGTCAGCGTCTCCGACGCTGACGAGGGTGGTGCGGTCGGTCATGTTGGTGGCCTCCCCGATGGCGAGGGTGGCTGATGGAGGTTGACGGCGTCCAACAGCGTGTCCAGACGCGTCCATGGCAGGTCGGCGAGCAACGCCAGCAGTTGCTGGTCCGGCAGGCCGCGCAGATAGGCGAGCAGGCGGGTAGCATCGACGGCTGCAGGGCGGCTGGCGGTGCCCTGGTTGACGCGGAACGCCCAGCCCCGCAGCTCGTGGACGCCGTTGGTGATGGCGGGCGGGACCACCAGGCCACGGGTGGCGGCCTGGTCCAGGACCTCGACCAGCGCGTCGGCGAGGCCGGCGATCTGCGCGGCGAGGCTACCCGGCCCGGCGACGAGCCCGCGCGTGCCGGTCAGGCGTGCGACCGCGCGTCTCACGGCTGGCCTGCCCGCGGCGAGGCCGAGGGTGATCCTGCGCATGATGACCGTTCACTCCTTGTCAAATGCCGACGGGTTGGGGTCGGCGGCAGGGAGCCGAGGCACCGGCGACCTCCCTCGAGTGCGGCTCATCCCGCCGCCGACCGCTCATGGGGGTGGGCCGGCAGACCGGCACGGCCCACGCCCGCTATCTCGTGCCGCTGCCAAGCCTGGGGGTGTCGGGCTGGCTGCTCAGCATCAGCGCCCAGTGCCGCAGCCGCCGCGGGCTCACGTGCTGCGGCGCTTGGACTCCGCACGAGCGGCTGGCCTGCTGCAACGCCACGAGCAACGACGCCGCCGCGTCCAGCTCCAACGCCAGCTCGCCCGGCGCGGCTTCCGGGCGACTACGGATCGAGCGGGCGGCCTGCTCCAGCAGCACGCGAGGCTCCGGCGAACGGGATCGCCGCGCGACCGTCAGGGAGGCGCGGGCTACCTCCATTTCGGCGTCCCGCCCATCAGCCGCACGACCCAGAGAAGCGTCGAGTCCGCGTCAAGCCGCAGCTCGTCGTTGCCCGCCTTGCTCCCCGCGGACCACAGGTCCAAGGCAACGGCCGCCACCATCACGAGCCCGAGGACGGCCACGCCAGCCCACGTTCCCATCATCGACTTCACCACCTACCTCGCTGGGGTTCAGGGCCTTTGGTTCGAGCGTGGGGACGCTCGGTTGGCTCTGCGCTCATGAGCTGAAGGGTGAAAGCGCGGCCAAGGCCCCTTGAACGTTCGGGGCAAGCTGGAGCTTACGAGCCGAATGCGCTTAGTGGACGTACTGTCAGTTCGGGTCGACTACTGGCTCGGGTTCACGCCGAGAGCAGCCCGATCCGGACGGCCAGGCCCCGCGCCTCGGCCGCATACGACGGACGCGCCCGCTTGACGAGACCGCGAACCAGATCACGGGCCAGCACGTTGTACCGCAGGTCCTCGGAGGCCTCGTGCTCGGCGCCGAGCAGGTGCAACAGCACGGCCGGATCATCCCGCCGCTGCTCGTAGCAGCGGGCGACCTCAAGCTGGAAGGTCAGCCGACGCTCGATCGAGGGTGAGCGCGAGGAGTCGACGCCGTCTGCCAGACGAAGCGCCTCGGTGGCCTCCCCCGCCTCCATCTCCAGGCTGACGGCGTGCAACCGAACGTTCGTCGGGCCGAACACCGTCCAGAAGACGTTGCCTTCGCCGACCCGCTCGGCGGCGGGCTCTGCCTTCTCGCGGAGCCGAGCCCGGGCGGACCAGGCGTCACCGCGACGAACAGTGGCCGCGACCGCGACCAAGTGCAGGGCGCCGTACATGGCGACGAACCTCGTATCGGAGTCGTCGAGGTGCGGCTCCAGCGCGTCGGCCGCCTTGACCGCGACCTCCTCGGCGGCCTGCGCCTCACCCTCCGCCAACAGGACGTGCCCGAGATTCCACTTCGCTGCCGCGATCCGAAGAGGATCGTCTGCCGATTCGGCGGCCCGCATCGCGCGGTCGGCCGCCAGCAGGGACAAGTCGATCCGGCCGATGCGCTTGCAGAAGGTACGCAGCAAGAAGTACAGGTCGGCCGCAACCCGGAACGCCTCCCGCCGATCCTCGGCCTGGCCGGTGCCGTTGTGCGCGCGGATCGCCTGCTCGGTGTCGAGGACCAGGGCTGGAAGCAACTCGCCGGCTTCGGTGTACCGGGTTGGCGACGACTGCCACACCTTCCAGGCGGCGTCGACCCGCCGTCGAAGCTCGCCAAGGCTGGGAAGCTCGGCCCCCTCCTCCCGGAGTTGGTAGCCGAGCAAGGCACCATGGATCGCCGTCGTCGACGAATGGCCGTGGCCCTCGGACTCGGAGGGCGGCTCGCCCAACAGCTCGGAAGTTGGGACGCTGAGGATGCGGGCGATCGCGTGCAGCACCGGGATCGTCGGCGTCTTCAGCCCGCGCTCGATCTGCGACAGGTAATCGACCGTGATCCCAGCCAGCCCGGCAACCACCGTCTGCTTCTTGTGCTGAGCTTCACGAAAGAACCGGACCCGCTCGCCAATCGGGATGTCGGGCGACACGCTTCACCTCCCCACCAACGCCAGAATCGCCGGAACGACCAAGTGCACCGAGTGCCAGGAAGTGTACCGTTTGCGGTGCGCGACGCATACGCGCCGACCGGTCGCTTGCGCAGCCACTGGTCACCGGTCGGTCATAGGGCGCATGCGCATGGAACGACCGACGCCCGACAGATCGCCCCTTGGAGTGCCACGTTGACGAGTGCCGCACGGCTGGTCCTATGGGACGTCGACCACACGCTCATCAGCACCGAAGGAATCGGCCGACAGATCTACCGCGAAGCGTTCGAGCAGACCACCGGACAGCCCTTGCAGCGCCAGGCCGACCCCACCGGCCGCACAGAACCAGAAATCTTCCGTGACACCCTCGCCATCCATGGCATCGAACCATCCGATCAACTCTTCGCCAAGTTCGCCGATGCACTCGCCGCCGGCCACCGCGTCAAACTCCCCCTCCTCCAACAGCGCGGACACGCACTACCCGGCGCGCTCCAAGCACTCCAAGCGCTTCACCGCACTCCCGGAATCATCCAGTCGGTCCTGACCGGCAACATCAAGCCCGTCGCCATCATCAAGCTCGCCGCCTTCGGCCTGGACCCCTACCTCGACTTCGAGATCGGCGCCTACGGCTCCGACGACCCCATCCGCGCCAACCTCGTCGAGATCGCCCGTCGGCGGGCCAACCAGAAGTATCGCCTCGCCTTCGACGAGATCACTACCATCCTCATCGGCGACACGCCGAGTGACATCGCAACCGCGCGCGAAGGCGGAGCTGTGATCATCGCGGTCGCATCCGGCCGAAGCGGCATTGCAGAACTACAGAGCGCCGGACCCGAGATCGTCCTGCCAGACCTCACCGACACGGCCAGACTCGCAGCGGCAATCATCGGCCATCGACACTGAGCATTTCTGGTGTGACGCAGCCTGCTGCCCGCCCTTGCGCCGCTGCAATGGCGCAGGCGGGCCGTGGCTCACGGAACCGCTGACGGACGAAACTCGTGCACGCTGTGACCGCGTACGAACAAGAACAAACTCGGGCGGCTCCCGTGTCGAGACCTACGGGAGCCGCCCTGGGGGGACGCACCGTCTTCTACTTCGATTTCTTGGACTTCTTGGTCGACTCGTTGACTGTGGCCTCGGGACTCCGATCGAGCGGGCCGCGCTGCGCAAGGAGACCGACGAGGCCGCGCACGAGCGTCTCGCCAAGCTCGAGGAGGAGCTGGCGGGCCTGCGCGAGAGCCTCACCGGCATGAAGGCCCACTGGGAGGCCGAGAAGGAGGCCATCTCGGCGATCCGCGGCACCAAGGCGCGCATCGAGGAGACCCGCGGGCTCGCCGAGCGGGCGGAGCGCGATGGCGATCTCAGCCGCGCCGCCGAGCTGCGCTATGGCGTGCTGCCCGGCCTGGAGCGCGAGCTGACCGCGGCCAACGAGCGCCTGGCCGCGCTCCAGTCCGACCGCAAGATGCTCAAGGAGGAGGTCGACGACGAGGACGTCGCCGAGGTGGTGTCGGCGTGGACCGGCATCCCGGTGACGCGGCTGATGCAGGGCGAGATGGCCAAGCTGTTGCGGCTTGAGGACGAGCTGCACCGCCGGGTGGTCGGCCAGGACGAGGCCGTCGAGACCGTGGCCCACGCCATCCGCCGCTCCCGCGCGGGCCTGTCGGAGCCCGGCCGTCCCATCGGCAACTTCCTGTTCCTCGGCCCCACCGGCGTC
>DASWDZ010000012.1:0-2554 GCA_036395015.1 Candidatus Dormiibacterota bacterium
GGTCCCGTTCGACTATACGGCGAGAGGTGGAGCCCCATGGGGCTCGAGAAGGAGGAAAGGGATGAGCGGAGTCCGGGTCCTGGTTGGTACACGCAAGGGCGCATTCGTCCTGACGTCGGACGCAAACCGTAAACAGTGGGATATCACCGGGCCCCACTTCGGGGGCTGGGAGATCTACCACCTCAAGGCATCTCCCGCCGATCCGAATCGGCTCTATGCGTCGCAGTCCTCGAGCTGGTTCGGACAGGTGATCCAGCGCTCGAACGACGGTGGCAAGACGTGGGAGGCGGTGGGCAACAAGTTCGTGTACGAGGGCGCCATCGGCACTCACCTGTGGTACGACGGGACGTCGCGGCCCTGGGAGTTCGCGCGCGTCTGGCATCTCGAGCCCTCGCTGACCGATCCGGACACGGTCTACGCCGGAATTCAGGACGCCGCCTTGTTCCGCTCGGTCGACGGCGGACAGACGTGGCAAGAGCTTCCCGGACTGCGCGGGCACAAATCGGCGCCGCTCTGGCAGCCGGGGGCCGGGGGGATGTGCCTGCACACGATCCTCCTGGATCCGAGCCATCCCGGACGGATCTTCATCGCCATCTCGGCGGCGGGCGTGTTCCGGAGCGACGACGACGGCCAGACGTGGCGACCGATGAACCGCGGCCTGAGGTCCGAGCAGATCCCCGACCCGACGGCCGAGGTCGGCCACTGCGTTCACCGCATCGCGCTGCACCCGTCGCGCCCGGACGTGCTGTTCATGCAGAAGCACTGGGACGTCATGCGCAGCGACGACGCCGGCGAGTCGTGGCGGGAGGTCAGCGGGAATCTGCCGACCGATTTTGGATTTCCGATCGACGTGCACGCGCATGAGCCGGACACCATCTACGTCGTGCCGATCAAGAGCGACTCCGAGCACTACCTGCCGGAGGGCAAGCTGCGCGTGTACCGCAGCCGGACGGGCGGAAACGAGTGGGAGGCGCTCACGAGAGGTCTGCCGCAACGCGACTGCTACGTCAACGTGTTGCGCGACGCGATGGCCGTCGACTCGCTGGATCCATGCGGCGTGTACTTCGGCACCACCGGCGGGCAGGTGTACGCATCGGCCGACGCCGGGGACAGCTGGGTGCCCATCGTGCGAGATCTTCCGTCGGTGGTGTCCGTCGAGGTCCAGACGCTGCCATGATCCGAGTCGTGCTCCCGGCACATCTGCGGACGCTGGCGCACGTCAACGGCGAAGTGAAGGTCGACGTCGAGGGGCGCGCCACCCAGCGCTCGGTCCTCGACGCGCTCGAGGCCTGCTATCCCATGCTGCGCGGGACGATCCGCGACCAGGTCACGCAGCAGCGCCGCCCGTTCGTGAGGTTCTTTGCCTGCGAGGAGGATCTGTCCCACGAGCTGCCCGATGCCCCGCTGCCCGACGCGGTCGCGACGGGGATCGAGCCGTTTCTGGTCGTGGGGGCCATGGCAGGCGGCTAGGGCCGGCCGCGGAAAAGGACACCCGGCATGCGCTACATGCTTCTCATGTACAGGGACGAGAAGCTGTGGGGAGAGATGTCTCAGAAGGAAAGGGAGGCGATCTACCACCAAGCGGTCGAGTACAGCGAGGGCCTCCGTAAGGACGGAGTCTTCCAGGCGGGCGATCCGCTGCACCTGACCAGCACCGCCACCACCCTGCGGCTGAAGAACGGCAAGACGATCACGACCGACGGCCCGTTCGCCGAGACCAAGGAGCAGCTGGGCGGCTACAGCATCATCGAGGTCAAGAACCTCGACGAGGCGCTCTCGGTCGCCGCCCGCAACCCGTTGCTGCGCGGGGGCCACTCGATCGAGGTGCGGCCCATCAGGGCGGGGCCGCCGCAATAGCCGGTCGCGTGCACGCGGCCGCCCGGTGGAGTAGCTTTTCCACCAGGCGGTCATGGGCATCGAGGACGTCTTTAGCACGGAGTACGGGCGGATCCTGGCCACGCTCATCCGCCTGCTCGGCGACTTCGATATAGCCGAGGAGGCGCTCCAGGAAGCGTTCGCGGCGGCGCTCGAGCAGTGGCCGATGACCGGCACGCCCGGGAATCCGGCGGCCTGGCTGGTCTCGACCGCGCGCCACAAGGCGATCGACCGGCTGCGCCAGCGCGCGCGCCTGGCACAGAAGCAGGAAGAGATCGCGCATCACCTCGAGTTGTCGGCCGAGGAGGAGGCGTCCGTGCCCGAGGACCGGCTGCGGTTGCTCTTCACGTGCTGCCATCCGGCGCTCGCCACCGAGGCGCAAGTGGCCCTCACCCTGCGCACGCTCGGGGGTCTTTCGACCGAGGAGATCGCGCGCGCATTCCTGGTGCCCGCGCCGACCATGGCGCAACGGCTCGTGCGCGCCAAGGCCAAGATCCGCGCCGCGGGCATCCCCTATGAAGTACCACCCGACGCCGCGCTCGCCGAGCGGCTCGATGCGGTGATGGTGGTGCTGTATCTCGTGTTCAACGAGGGCTATGCCGCGAGCTTCGGCGAGCGGCTCGTGCGCCACGAGCTGTGCGAGCAGGCCATCCGGCTCGGGCGCTTGCTGGTCGAGCTG
>DASWDZ010000013.1:0-5018 GCA_036395015.1 Candidatus Dormiibacterota bacterium
ATCGCCTCGTTCCCCGACAGCAGGACGGGCCTGGGCGTGGTCGCGCTCGGGCTCATGGCTGATAACGATGGAGCGAGCGAGATCGTCATTGTCCCCCCTAGTGAAGATAGGGGAGCGAGCGTGTAAACAGCAATAGGGCAAACGCACTAGACCGGGTCCCCGATCCAATACCTACGGCCTCAGCGGAGCGATCGTATCGCCGTCGCTCGCTCACCGGTATGTCCCATCCGTCGGAAGGACGCGGCGCACGCCTTGCCGCGCAAGAAGTCGCCAACGCCATCGCCTTCCTCGCGTCCGACGACGCGAGTTGCATCACCGGGCAGGTCCTCGCCGTCGATGGCGGGTTGACGTGAGTCGGTCCGACCCTCGCCTGCTGCGGTACCGGTGGTTCCGTGGTACCTTCTTGACCCACACGACTGCTCCGCGCTGAGGAGATCAGATCATGAGCGGAAATGGCCATTCGGAAGCTCGGTAGATCCGCGGTCGACTGCAGACGATCCCGAGCGCGGTTACATGGTGCGAATGGCGCGCGAGGTCCTGCCGCGCGTCCGGCACGCGCTGGACGGCCGGTAACACACCCCACAGGAGACTTCCGCGATGGCACGAACGACATTCTTCGTCGACGATCCGATCGCCCGCAACGGCATCCTGGTGCGGTCCCGCGCGCCGCTCGAGACCATTCTCGTGCGGACGAACGACGTCACCGGCGAGATCGAGCTCGATCCGAACGAGGTCACCGACCGCCCTCGCGTGATGTTCCAGATTCCCGTCGACTCTCTCGATACCGGCATCCTGCTGATGAACGACGTCATGCGGAGTGACCGCTGGCTCGACGCCTCAAAGTACCCGGTGATCCGGTTCACCCTCGGCCGGGTGCACGCTTCCGGCGCCGGCACCGCCCTCAAACACGGCCAGACGCTCAAGATGGAGGGCGAGGGCATCCTCGAGCTGCGCGGGGCCGCGAACAGCGTCCCCGTGCGGGCGGAGGTCACCTGGTTCGAGAGAAGCGAGAAGACGGCCGGTCGGCTCCCCGGGGACCTACTGCACGTCGTGGCGCGGTTCGACGTGCCCCTGCCGGCATTCGGTATCGAGTCTCACCTCTCGCCCCAGGCAGTGGACAAAGTTGCGGGCACCCTTGAAGTCGAGGCCGACCTGTTCGCGAGCACCGAGCGACCCGAGGTGGCGGCCGACATGCGGGAGCGGCTCGCCCAGGCACGCAAGAACCTCGGCCAGCGTCTTCTCGGCTCGTGAGCGCCGAGTGGATTGCAAGCACGGCGGCTCGACGGCCGTGCATCACCGTTGTCTTCGTGCTATAACTCCGACACCACGAGGTGAGCGATGGACCTACAGCTCATGATCGAGATCGACGGCGGCCAGCAGAAGGCGCTCATGGACGCCGGGCGCGGACAGAAGCTCTGAGGAGCCGCGATCGCGTCGGCCGATCCGACTGAACGCCGCCCAGATTCTTGAACCCGGCCCCGGACTCTGGCAAGTTGAGGTCAGCCTCAGGCGGGGACCACAGCGATGCCTGCCAACCTGCCGCCGGACTACCACCACGCCGAGGAGCGGTACCGCGCCGCCAGGACCGCCGAGCAGAAGATCGAGTGCCTGGAGGAGATGCTTCGCATCATGCCGAAGCACAAAGGCACGGACGGCCTCCAGGCGCAGTTGCGGGCCAGGATCGCCAAGCTGCGCCGGCAGCCGGAGAAAAAGGTCGCCCGTGCGAGTTTCGCCCACCACGTCTCCCGCGAGGGCGCGGGCCAGGTGGCGCTGGTGGGGCCCGCGAACACCGGCAAGTCGTCCCTCGTCGCCCTGCTTACCAACGCGACTCCCGAGATCGCCGCCTATCCGTTCACCACGCGTGAGCCGACGCCGGGCATGATGCCATTCGAGGACATCGCGATCCAGCTGGTTGACCTGCCGCCGCTGTCCGAGGAGCACGTCGAGCCGTGGGTCTTCGATCTGGTCCGGCCCGCCGACATCCTGTGGATCGTTCTCGACGTCTTGAACCCGATCGACCAACTGGAGCTCGTGCTGCGCGTCCTCGACACGCGCAACATCAGTGTCCACCCGGTGGGGACGAATCCGACCGGGGAGCACCGGCCCGGCCGCGTTTGGAAGAAGGCGCTCCTGGTGGTGACCGGCCTCGACAAGACGGGAGCGTCCGAAGCCATCGACATCCTCGACGAATGGCTCGACCGCCGCTGGCCGGTGCTCGCCGTCTCGGCCGCCACCGGCGCCGGCCTCGAGGACCTGCGGCGCCGCACCTTCCAGACGCTCGACGTCATCCGCGTCTACACCAAGCAGCCAGGCAGACCGCCCGACAAGACAGCCCCGTTCACGCTTCCGCGCGGCGCCACCGTCGGCGACCTCGCGCTCCGGATCCACAAGGACCTCCTCGCCGTCATGAAGTTCGCGCGCACCTGGCGACCGCGTATCTTCGACGGCCAGACAGTGCAGCGGGACCACGTGCTGGCGGAGGGCGATGTGGTCGAGATCCACACGTGATCGATGCGGCGCTGATGGAGCCCACCCATCCTCCATACCTACGGGCCTGCCACGAGGTCTCCCTGCTCGGACCTCTGAGGCCGGTAGTTCATGGCGCGACGACATTAGCTCGGTAACAACTTGGACCTCGCGATACGGCCTCTGGCCAGCGTGGCGCCGATGGCGCTATGCTCAGGAGGCTCCGCACTCCGGTAGCTGCGTGGCGGAGACGAGGGGGTCGTCGAGCCGGTGGAGTCGACGACCTCGCCAGGCGAAAGGAGAATGGCGATGGGTCGCACCTACAACGTCATCGACGCCGATGGGCACGTGCTCGAGCCGGTGGACCTGTGGGATCGATACATCGATCCTGCGTACCGTGACCGCGCGCCGCGGCTGTTCGTCGACTCCGACGGCAAGGAGCGCCTGCGCGTGGAGGGCAAGGTGCTGGGGAGTCCCAAGGGCCTCGGCCTTCTCGGAGCGATCGGAGCCCGGCAGGGCGCCGTGTCCGATGCCACCATGAAGTACGTCGAGGGCCGAAAGGGCGGCTTCGACCCTCACGCGCGGATCGTGGACCTCGATCTCGACGGCATCGACGCTGCCTTTCTCTATCCGAGCCTCGGCTTGTTCTCCGGCGCGATCGAGGACCCCCAGCTCGCGGCCGCCGTGTGCCGCGCCTACAACCGCTGGCTCGCTGACTACTGCCGGCCGTATCCCGATCGCCTCTTCGGGGTGGCCATGCTCCCCATGCAGTCGGTCGAGCTGGCGATCGGGGAGATGCGCTACGCCCGCAGGGAGCTCGGCATGCGTGGCGGATTTCTCCGCCCCAACCCGTACAAGGGCCGGATGCTGCACCACCCCGCCTATGCGCCCTTCTGGGCGGAGGTGCAGGAGCTGGACTTCGCCATCGGCCTGCACGAAGGGGCCAGCGGCGGCATGCCCCAGGTCGGCGTCGACCGGTTCGAGACGCGCGGAGCCCGCCACATCATCTCGCACACGATGGAGATGATGCTGGCGGCGATGAGCGTGATCTGGGGCGGCGTCTGCGACCGCTTCCCGCGGGTCCGCATTGGTTTTCTCGAATCCGGCGGCGGATGGATCGCGCCGTGGCTGGACCGGATGGACCGGCACTTCGACGACCAGGGGTTCAACGATTCGGCGCTCTCCACGCGCCCGAGCGAGCTGTTCGAGCGCAACTGCTGGATCTCATTCGAGCCCGTCGAGGGCAGTCTCTCCGTGCTGGCGGACTACATCGGTCCGCACAAGATCCTGTGGGCCACCGACTACCCGCACCCCGACGGCTTCTTCCCCGGCGCCCCGGAGCTGATCGCCAAGCGCAAGGAACTGTCGGCGGAGACGAAGCGCGAGATCCTAGCCGGCGGCGCCATGCGCTTCTACAGACTCACGTAAGCGCGACCCGCCGGGTGAATCAGGCTTACTCGCCCGGCGAGCGTCAGCGCGGCGTGGCGGTTGGCGCCCTCCGTAGCTTGGGTGTCCAGACGCCCGACCCGCTCGCGCGGATGTCCACGTTGGCCGGCGCCGGGGGGGGATGTGCGCTGTGCCTCCGGTTCCTGGGGCGGGCGGCGTTCGAGAGTGCGAACCGACGTCACGTTCACGGGCGCCGAGGAGGCACGGAGGGTGGCGCGACTCGCCTCGCATGGCCTTGATGTTGACTATCCCCCAGATCCGGCGGCTCCAGGACGCGATGCACATCAACCACTTCAACGCGAGCTTCTGGTTCGGCGACCTGACGCAGCCGCAGGTGCTGCGCTCCATGCGCCTGTTCTCGGACTACCTCCTGCGCTGCCGCGACGGCTCACTCTACACGGGCATCGCGAAGGACCGCTCGCGCCGGCTCGCCGAGCACGCCCGCGGCCCCGCCTCGCGCTACACGCGCTCGCGCCTGCCCGTCACGCTGGCGTGGGCGCGGCGTGTCCGCACCTGGCGCCGCGCCCTCCAGGAAGAACGCCGTCTCAAGACGCTGTCCCGGCCCGAGAAGGATGCGCTCGTCCACGACGCCCTCCCCCAGGCCCAGCGCGCCAGGCACGAACGCTGAGCGCCGCAGAGAAAACCTCAGATCCTCGGCCGAGGGTAGTCCACCCCGGCCGGCGCCGCCTCGACACCCACGGCAGGTGGCTGCTTCGGCACGGCGGAGCCCTCGACGAGGACACGCTCGAGGTAGTGGATCCTGCGGCGCAGCTGAACCTGCTGGGCGAGGCCGCTCAGCGCCGCGAGCAGGACGCCCGCGAGGGCCGAGAACAGCATCAGCAGGGACAGCGCGAGCCTGCCGCTTTGCCAGTGGAGAAAGTTCAGTACCACGGGCTGCGGGTTCTGGAGAGCGAAAAACGCCGCCGCCGCGCCCAGCATCGCGACCAAGAGATATATGACGACCATGGACGCCTCCCTGTCAGTAGGTCTTGCGTGTTCCGGACGACTCGGGACTCTGCTGGTAAGTGTTGCATCGCATGTGCCAGCCGGCACCGGCGGAAGGCTGTTGACTTTTCAGTCAATTGCCGCGGACAAGGCCGGCCGGA
>DASWDZ010000014.1:0-14717 GCA_036395015.1 Candidatus Dormiibacterota bacterium
CGCGCCGGGAGCGGTCGGGGTGGTCAGGCTGCCGGCCGGCCTGGACCCGGCGGCGAACTACACCTCAGCCTGGAAAGAGGTGATCAACATGGCCAACCAGAGTGGGCGCACGCATAGCTTTCGCGCGATGCAGGACGCCGCAGAGCAGGCGGCGCCGCACGACGGTCTCGGCATCGTCGGCTTCGCCGGGGTCGCGGCCGGAGCTGTCTTCATGCGCGACGTGCTGCCGATCGAGAAGGTGCTCCTTCTCTACGAGCCTTTTGCTTCTGCGCTGCCCTATGAGTCGCTGGCCTAAACAAAGGCGTTTGTCGATACCGCAGATGTAGTACCTGCGAAAAAGAAACCCCTTGACAATGTCGTCGAATCGTCGCAAGTTTGGATTCGATTCGTTCTCCGTCCGGGTCCACCGACAGTCCACGCAAAGGTCA
This sequence comes from Candidatus Dormiibacterota bacterium, assembly GCA_036395015.1. Taxonomy (GTDB): domain Bacteria; phylum Chloroflexota; class Dormibacteria; order Dormibacterales; family Dormibacteraceae; genus 40CM-4-65-16. The sequence goes on from DASWDZ010000014.1 coordinate 429, forward strand.
GCCTCCAAAAGTAGGCAACGGCCGTAAAGCGGTGCAGAAAACCAGAAGCGTGTCACCCGGTGGCCTCCGGGTCGAGGCGGTGTCCGCTGCAGGCGCCGCCTCGTTTTTTTGTGCCAACTCCTTCCCACGCAGTGGGGAGGTGGCCGGCTAAGCCGGCCGGAGGGGCCGGTCCCTGGTTCGATAATTCGCCGTCGTGATCGGAGAGCTGGCCGCGCCGGCCTCGCGCCGCCGGCCGGCGCTGTCCAACCGGCGGTTTCGCACCCTGCTTCTCGCGGTGGCGGGGATTCCAATCACCGCGACCTACCTGTGGCAGGCCGTGATCCAGCCGATCTTCTTCGGCGGCTATCTCGGTGACTTCCAGGAGAGCTACATGCGCGCCGCGGGGCGCGTCGCCTCCGGCCTGGACCCCTACGACCTGTGCGCGACGATGGGCTGCTCCGAGCCGACCGGCCCGCAGTACGTGATGCCGCCGCTGCTCGCGTGGATGCTGCAGCCGTTGGTCGGCGTCGACAGCCGCGCGATCACGGTGGGCGCGGTCATCGTTCTGAATGTCTCGCTCGCGCTGTTCCTGTGGACCGCTTTGAGGGCGTTGAAGGTCGACGACTGGCAGCTCACCGTGCTGCTCGTCCTCGTTGCGCTTGCCTTCGAGCCGGTCGTTGGCAACGTGGCCGAGGGACAGGTCAACCTGGTCCTGCTCGGACTCTCGGGCGTCTGGCTTCTGGCCTGGATCGAGGATCGATGGTGGGGTGGTCTCGCACTGGGCGCCGAGGTCGCGATCAAGCTCATCCAGGGGCCGGTGGCGCTGCTGGTGATGTGGGCTCGGCGCTGGGCGATGCTAGGCGCCGCGGTGGCGAGCGGGCTCGTGCTGTGGTTGGCGGGCGCGCCTCAGTACCTGTTCGAGTACCTGGTGAAGGTGCTGCCGGCGGTCAGCGCGGGTACCGGGTTCTTCGAAAACCACTCGCCCGGCGGCACTTTCGCTCGGATCTTCGATCCCGATACCTTCTTTGCGACGCGCGGCAGCCCCGCCGCTGCGCGCGTGCTGACGCTGCTGCTTGCGCTGGCGGTGCTTGCCGTCACGTTCGTAGTCCTCCGGTCGCCGGCGCGCTCGAAGACGGGTCGCGCGCTGGAGGCGGCCGCGATCGTGGCGGCGACTCCGCTCATCGCTTCTTACTCATGGGGTACGCACCTCGTGCTGCTGCTGCTTCCGATGGTCGTGCTCATCGCATGGTCGGTACGACGTCGCGACTGGAGCGTTCTCGTCCTGGTAGGAATTTCATGGTTGCTGATCGGACCTGTGCACAAGCTGTTGCAGGCCCTGTTGGTAACGGGGTATACGGATGTACTGGTGCTGAGGGTGCTCGCGGAGTTCGGTGTGGTGGGAATCCTTGCCCTGTGGATAGCCTGCCTGATCGCGGTCAGGCGTTCCGAAAAAGTGGCAAAGGCTACTGTTTAGGGGCTTGTCTGAGGCACCAGTTCCCCTGTTAGGCTGTGTCGGCTTGAGCCCATGCCCTCACTGATTTCGCAAGCAAAAACGGTCGTGTTCGATGTGCCGAAGCACGGCAAGCTCGCCTATTGCTTGCTGCGCGACGACCGTGTGCCGAAGGCGCCCAAGGTGGTGCTTCTCGCCGCGCTGGGGCTCATCGCCAGCCCGTTGAACTTTCCCAAGTGGATTCCCGTGCTGGGCGAGCTGGACATCCTCGCCCTGGGCATCCTGGCGGTAGAGACGTTCATCGCAGCCTGCCCGGTGGACATCCGGCGCGAGCACGAGGCCGCGTTGAAAGCGAAGCAGAGCGTCTGGGATCGTGATGTCCGGGACACCGTGAGCGCCGCCCGCCATGGAATCGGCCGTGTTGTTGATCGAGTAGGTTCGCGAGTCCGCCACCGCGACGAATATGAATCCATCTCGGAGGTCGGGTGAAGTGCGGGTCTTGCTGACAAAGGACGTCGAGAACGTCGGCCACGCCGGCGATGTGAAAGAGGTCGCCGATGGCTACGGCCGCAACTTCCTGCTGCCCCGCAAGCTTGCGGTCGCGGCGGGCAGGGGGGCCGAGGCGGAGGCCAAGCGGCTGCGCGAGGCCGCGGTCAAGAGGGAGACCAAGGACCGCAGCGAGGCGCAGACCGTGGCTGACGAGATCGACAACAAGACGGTCGTCGTGCGTTTGAAGGTCGGCGCCGAAGACAAGGCGTTTGGCTCGATCACCAACCAGGACATCGCCGCGGCGCTGAAGGCTCAGCACCGCGTGGAGATCGATCGGCACAAGATCGAGATGAAGGAGCCGATCAAGACGCTGGGCGAGCACCAGGTCGCGCTCAAGCTGCACCGCGACGTGAGCGCCCACGTCAACGTGATCGTCACGCAGGACCGCTAGCAGGACCCGGCATGGCGACCACGCTTCAACTCGCCGCAGGGCGGATACCACCGCACGACCTCGACGCGGAGATGTCGATCCTCGGATCGATCCTCCTCGACCCGCTTTCGATCGCCAAGGTGCTGCAGTTCCTGCACCCCGAGGACTTCTATCGCGAGAACAACGGCCAGATCTATCGCGCTGCTCTTGATCTGTTCGCGGGTGGCGAGCCGATCGACAACGTCACCCTGGCCTCGCAGCTGCAGTCGATGGGGCTTCTGGATCGCGTCGGCGGCCGCGCCCAACTCGCGTCGATGCAGTCGGCGGTGCCGACCGCCGCGAACATCGAGTACTACGGCCGGATCGTCAAGGAGAAGGCGTACAAGCGGCGGCTGATCAGCGCCGGCGGCAACATCGCGGGCTACGGGTACGACGACTCGATCGAGGCCGAGGACGCGATCAACCAGGCGCAGTCACTGGTCTTCGGCGTCGCGGACGATCGGGATCAGCGCGAGCTGGCTCGGCTGTATGACCTGCTCGGACCCGCGATGGAGCGCATCTCACTCCAGATGGAGAGCGGTCAAGGTGTTGTTGGAATTCCATCAGGTTTCCATGACCTCGATCGGATGACTAGCGGCTTCAAGGACAGCGACCTGATCATCGTCGCGGGTAGGCCGAGCATGGGGAAAACCAGCTGGCTTCTCAACATCGGTTTGCATGCTGCACTGGAAGCTCACAAATCGATCGCAATCTTCAGCCTCGAGATGTCAAAAGAGCAATTGACGGAGCGATTGCTCACCGAGCAAGCGCAGATCGACGCCCAGCGGATGCATCGCGGCCTCTTGAGCGAAGCCGAGTTCGACAGGGTGTCGAATGCGTTAGGTCCACTCGGTGAAGCGTCGATCTACATCGACGACACGCCAGTTATGGACGAGTTGACTCTTCAGCTGAAAGCGCGCCAGGCCAAGATGCGCCACAACATCGACATGATTCTTCTGGACTATCTCCAGTTGATGCATGGGCGGTCGCGTGGAGAAGACAATCGCGTGCAAGAAGTCTCCGCAATTTCGCGGGCCCTTAAGGGGTTGGCTCGTGAGCTCCGCATACCGGTCGTCGCGGTTTCGCAGTTGAGCCGCGCGCCGGAACAGCGTCCAGACAAGCGCCCGATCCTCAGCGACCTTCGCGAGTCAGGCTGTCTTGCCGGTGACACGCCCGTCTATCTTCCCGACTCCGGAACATACGTCGCCATCAAGGACCTCGTTGGCAAGACCGGCTTTCGCGTCCTCGCGCTCGACCAAGGCTGGTGGCGCATGGAATGCAAGCGAGTCACCAACGTTTTCGCTACCGGCACCAAGCCGGTGCTCAAATTGACTACCCAGCTCGGGCGCTCCGCGCGGGCAACGGCGAACCACAAGTTCCTGACCATGGAAGGCTGGCGGCGGCTCGACGAGTTGAAGATCGGGCAACACATCGCACTGCCTCGAATCCTTCAAGGTCCCGACAAAGACACGATGTCCCGGGCCGAACTCGGTTTGCTTGGTCACCTGATCGGCGACGGCTGCACTCTACCTACGCACGCGATCCAGTACACGACGAAAGATCCGACCCTGGCCGAAGAGGTTGTCCGTCTCGCGAAGGAAGTCTTTGGTGATGCAATCCGACCGCGGATTCACTCGGAGCGGACATGGATTCAGGTCTATCTGCCGCCGACACGACACCTCACTCATGGTGTGCGCAATCCGGTTCGAGTTTGGCTTGAGGAGCTGGGCGCTTTCGGCCTTCGTTCGTACGAAAAGCGCGTTCCGCGCAGGGTCTTCGAGCAGTCGGCGCTTGGTGTTGCTTGCTTCTTACGGCATTTATGGGCGACGGATGGCTGCGTGCGGTTGACTCGCGACCACTACGCCTCCATCTACTACGCGTCCAGCAGCGAAGCCCTGGCACATGATGTCCAGTCGCTGCTGCTCCGTATTGGGATCAATGCCAGGCTCAGCCGGCACAGTCAGGGCATGAAGGGCCGCGACCAGTTTCACGTCACGCTGTCCGGGCAGACCGAGATGCTCGCGTTCCTTTCCATTGTCGGTGTGCTGGGCCAGGAGAAGATCACGCACGGGGCGCTTGTACTGGACTACCTGCAAACCCGGGAGGGCAAAACGAATCGAGACGTCGTCCCCTCCGCCGTTTGGGCGTTGTACGCGCGCCCTGCGATGGCGGCAGCGGCCATGACTCAGCGCACGATGAAAGGCCGACTGGGAATGTCCTACATGGGTTCAGGTATCTTCGGCCAGAACCTCAGCCGGGCACGAACCCGGCGCGTCGCCCTGGCAGTCGGATCCCCCGACATGGAGTTGCTCGCGACAAGCGACGTCTACTGGGATCGGATAGCGGAGATTTCACCGGACGGCGAGGACGAGGTCTTTGACATGACCGTTGGAGGTCTTCACAATTTCGTTGCCTCCAACATAATTCTTCACAACAGCATAGAGCAAGATGCGGACGTAGTCATGTTCTTGTTCCGACCGGAGTACTACAAATCCGACGAGAAGCCGGGCATCGCCGAGGTCCACGTCGCCAAACACCGCAACGGCCCGACCGGCACGATCGAGCTCAAGTTCCGCCGCGACCACACCCGCTTCTACAACCTCGAGACGAGGCGACCCGAGCCCGGCACAGAATAGCCCCCGTGGTCATCATCCTGGTCGGCGGCCAGTGGGGGGACGAGGGCAAAGGCAAGGTCATCGACTATCTCGCCGCGAAGGCCGACATGGTCATCCGCTCCCAGGGCGGGAACAACGCCGGCCACACCGTCATCACCGAGCACGGCGAGTTCAAGTTCCAGCTCATCCCGAGCGGCATCCTCTACCCCCACTGCACCTGCATCATCGGCAACGGCGTGGTCGTCGACCCGATCGTCCTCCTCAAAGAGATCTCCCAGCTCAAAGAGCGAGGCATCGACCCCAAGAACCTCATCGTCAGCGAGCGCGCGCACATGGTCATGCGCTACCACCCGCTCTTCGACCAGCTGGAAGAAGAGGCGCGAGGCGACGACCGCCTCGGCACGACCTGGCGCGGCATCGGCCCCGCGTATGCGGACAAGATCCGAAGGATCGGCTTCCGCATCGGCGACCTCCAGAAGGAAGCCTTCATGCGCAAGAAGCTGGCCTTCGTCGTCGACCAGGTCAAGAACCCGATCCTCGAAAGGCTCTACGGCAAGAGCGCCTACGAGTGGGAGTCGATGCTCGACGAGTACCTCCACTACGCGAGGGAGCTCGACAACTACATCAAGGACACCTTCCCGATCATCCAGGACGCCCTGGACACCAACAAGAAGATCCTCCTGGAGGGTGCCCAGGCCACCATGCTCGACCTCGACTTCGGCACCTACCCCTACGTCACGAGCTCCAACCCCACCGCCGGCGGCGCGCTGACCGGCAGCGGTATCCCGCCGACCAGGGTCGACCTGACCATCGGCGTCTTCAAGGCCTACACGAGCCGCGTGGGCTACGGCCCCTTCCCGTCAGAGCTGACCAACGAGGTGGGGGACCAGATCCGCGAGCGCGGGCACGAGTTCGGCACCGTCACCGGCCGCCCGCGACGCATCGGCTGGTTCGACGCCGCGGTCGCGCGCTACGCCGTGAAGCTCAACGGCGTCGGCGTGGCCGCGCTGATGCGCCTCGACATCCTCGACGACCAACCCCAGCTCAAGATCTGCACCGGCTACGAGTTCCGCGGCGCCCGCCACGACCACCCGATCGCCAACATCTCCCACTACAAGCACTGCACGCCGATCTATGAGGAGATGCCGGGATGGCAGCAGGAGATCGGGGCCGCGAGGTGCTGGGAGGAACTGCCACAAAACTGTCGCGACTACGTCGAGCGCGTCGGCGAGCTCATCGGCGCTCCCATCCAGCTGGTCGGCACCGGCCCCAAGCGCGACCAGTTCGTGACCCGCGGCCGCGAACTCTTCGATTGAAACCGAAGCCGGGCGTCGAGGCCCAGCTGACCTGGCCGCAGATCCACGCTTTCCGACTTCAGCGCCACCACCTCACGCATCGCGCACCCAGGGAGGAGCTCGCGAACGTGGTGGGCGGGATCGGCGGCGCCCAGGCCCAGCTGATGTCCGCCGCCGAGATGCAGATCGCGGTCCGGGTCGACTGCACGACAGCCGACGTGCGCAAGGCACTCTGGACCGACCGCAGCCTGGTGAAGACGTGGCTCATGCGGGGCACGCTCCACCTCGCCCGCGCCGACGACCTGCCCGTCTACACGGCGGCGATGAGCAGGCGCTGGATCAAGGTCAGCAACGCCTGGCTGAAGTTCGTCCAGGTCACCGAGCCAGAGCTGTGGAAGCTCGTCGACGACATCGGCGCAGCCCTCGACGGCAAGCCGTTGAGCCGTGAGGAGCTCATCGCGATCGTGGGCAAGGGCAAGCCGGCGCGCATCACCCAGGCCCTGCGATCCGGTTGGGGCGGCATGCTCAAGCCCGCCGCCCGCAACGGCCGCCTCTGCTTCGGACCGAACCGCGGCCAGAACGTGACCTTCGTCAACCCAAAGCAGTGGCTGCACGACTGGCATGACGTCGACCCGGAGCAAGCCATCGTCGAGGCCGCGCGTCGCTACCTCCGCGGCTACGGCCCCGCCACCAAACAGGACTTCTCACGCTGGTGGGGAAACTGGCCCGGCGTCGGCAACGCCGCCTGGTCGGGTCTTAGGGACGAGCTCGTCCCCGTCGCAGTCGGCGGCGCCCGCGTCGACGCGCTCGCCACCGACCTCGACGACATGAGAAGGACAAAAGCCACCAGGTCGGTCCAGCTGCTGCCGCTCTTCGATCCGTACCTGATGGGCTACGCCACGCGCGATCACCTCTTCGACCGCGTCCACGCGCCGAAGGTGAGCCGCACCGCGGGCTGGATCTCCGCGGTCGTCCTGGTCGACGGCGTGGTGGCCGGCACCTGGACCCACACCACGGCCAAGGGGGGCAAGTTGCGCATCGAGGCCACGCCGTTTCAGCGCCTCACCTCCGCCGTGACCTCGGAAGTCCGCAAACGCGCGGACGAACTCGCCAAAGCAGTGGACGCGACCCGAGTCGAGGTTGTGCTCGCCTAGATGGTCTTGACGACGCGCAGGTTCGCCTCGCGCTGACGCAGGCGCCGGTTTCGCCTCCAGCGCTCCATCGCGATCGACGACGACCAGTAGATGATGACGACGACCGCCATCACCGCCTGGATCGCCGCCACGGTGAAGAACGCGACCTCGATCCCGTGGCCTCCGAACCACGCACCCTCCGCGGGGCGTCGCAGACCGACTGCAAACAGCCCTGCCGCGAAGCCGAGCACGGGCCTCACCGCCCACGATCCCGGCAGCAGCCTGCGGTCGGCGAGCAGCAGCCCTGCGACGAACCAGGTCGGACCGCTGTCGAGCTGAAACAGCGGGTCCCACCGGAACGTGTAGATGGCGAGCAGCGAGCCGACCAGGAATCCGAACAGCACCACAAGGCTCACGCGCCGCGCGTAAGCGAGCCACGCCACGCCAATCGCGATCGCCAGCAACGAGGTGGCGAACACCGGACCCGGAACATTGCCCACGTAGAGCTGGATGGGGTCGATGGGCGCGGATGCGGGCGCGAAGAATTGGTACCAGGTCCCGATCGGATCACCAAACGGCTCACCGTTCGCAGGGTTGATGTACGCAAACGGCGCGCCCCTGGTCGCAAGCGCGATCACGGCGTAGGCGAGCAGTCCGGCCTGGGCGCGGATCGCGGGCATGTAGCGCGTACGCAGGACCTCGAGCACCACCGCGAGCACCGCGATCTCGATCGAGATGAGAAGGCCCGCGCCGGCGCCGATAAGCGCGATGCCGAACACCGGCGCCAGCAACAGGTTCGCGCCCGGATGAGGAGCGCGGCCGCGCCAGATCAATCGGGCAGCGATCACCCCCACGATTCCGGCGGCCAGCGCGATCGCCAGCATCTTGAACGCAGGGACTTTGAAGATGATCAGGCCCGCCGCGACCGCGGGCAGCAGCGCGATCGCCGTCACGAGGTCGTCGGGAAGAGTCGCCGGCCTGAACGCCGCGCGGTCGAGCGCGGAGCCTATCTTCACGATCCACGCACGCGGCGATCTCGCCTTGGGCTCTCGGGACCCCCCGGCTGGCACGTGCGGATTGTAGGCAAAAGGTTCGGGACCGCATCTCTGGGTGATAATCCGCACGTTCGTGTCGCGGCTTGGCCAACGTCTTCTTGCGACGATCGTGGAGCTGTGGGTGGTTGCGATCGCCACCACGAGCGCTCTGGCGGGCGCGCTCCCTGACTCCACATGGGTTGCGCTGACTCCGCTTCCGAACCAGCCACGCGCGGCCCTGTTCGCGCTCGCGGTGGACCCCTCGAACAGCCAGGTCGTTCTCGCGGGCGATTCTCTAGGTTCCATTCACAGGAGCATCACCGGCGGCGTGTCCTGGTCGACTGTTTACGGAAGCAGGTCGGCGATCACCGCCATGAGCTTCAATCCGTACACGAAAGGCCTCGCCCTCGCGGGGACGCGAGGCGCGGGAGCGCTGATCAGTCGCGACGGCGGCGCGACGTGGTCGGCGACACGTGGACTCGAGGGTCGCATCGTCCGCGTCTTCGCCTTCGCGCTCACGCTCGTCGCCGCCGGGACCGACCACGGCGTCTACGTGAGCGTCGATGGCCTGACCTGGAGGCAGTCGGGGCTCACCGACCTCAGCGTCAACGCGCTGGCCGTGGAGGCGATCCACGAACCGGTGAGGCTCGTCGCCGGCAGCGACGCGCAGCTCTCTGCAGGCGGCCTGCCGCTCTTGCAGACCCTCGACGACGGCGTGACGTGGAAGCCGTTCATTCCCGCGATCAGCGGCACGATCGCGGTCAAGCTGGCCACGGGGCCGCTTCCTCCGACAGGCAACATCAGGCCGCTGGTGGTCGGCACGAACACCGGCCTCTTCGCGTCGAAGGACAATGGCGCGACCTTCGTCCCGCTCAGCGGCGGTGGACTCCTGCCCACCACCGACTACACGCAGGTCAACTTCATCGCGAACCATCACGACCGCTACTACGTCGCGAGTGACGGTGGGGGATCAGGAGCCGGGGGACTCTGGCGCACTGACAGTGCGGGCCAGGCTTTCACGTCGCTTCGTCCACCGGAAGCGTCGGTGTCGGCGCTCGCGGTGTCCAACGACGAGAAGCCGGTGCTCTACGTCGCGACGTTCAGACCAGCCACTCACATGGCGAACCTCTGGGCCTATCACGACACCGGCGGCACCCCGCAGGGTCCCCCGGTGACGGCTACTCCCGCGGTCAGCGGCACGCGCCAGGCGAGCCCCGGCGAACCATCGCTGGTCGACCAGCTGATCGGCTCGGCCCAGCTTCCCTACATCGGACTTGGGCTCGGCGCGCTCGCGGTCGTCCTGACCGCGGTCGCCGCGCATCTGCGCGGCCGGTACAGGTAGGCCGCTAAACTCGGTCGAAACTTGACGACGCCACACGATCGGCTGCGGGAGTTGGGCCTCACGCTTCCAACGCCACCTGCACCCGCGGCTTCGTACGTACAGACCAGGTTCGTGCCGATCAACGAGAAGCGCGCCCTGCTTTACGTTGCGGGGCAGGTCTCGGCCGACGGAGACCAGATGCTGACCGGCCGATGCCCGGATGAGGTCTCTGTCGAGGAGGCGACGCGGCGGGCGCGATTGTGCGGGCTGCGCGTGCTCGCTCAGATCGAGGGCGCGATCGGCCTCGACAGGGTGGAGGCGATCACGCAGCTCATCGGGTTCGTCCACTGCGCAGACGACTTTGGGGAGCAGCCGAAGGTCATAAACGGCGCCTCCGATCTGCTGGTCGAGGTCCTGGGCGAGGCGGGCAGGCACACGCGGGCGGCGCTGGGCACCAACTCATTGCCGTTTTCGGTGACGATCGAGATCGCAGCGGTGGCGGTTGTCCGTACTCGCTGACATCCGCGGCCGCCTACGTCGGCCGGGCGCGCTCCTGGTCGGCTCGCTTCTGTATCTCTCGATCCTGTTCGGGGTGATGCTTTGGCGAGGCGTCTCCATCGAGCCGGAGTGGGTGGTGCTCGCGCTTCTCGTCATCGCGGTCGCGATGGGTCGCGGCCGAACCTTCCTCGCCGACTGGTTTCCGTTCCTGCTGCTGTTCTTCGCCTACGAGGCGATGCGCGGCTTCGCGGCCAAGACGGGTTTTGCGCCCCATGACCTGTCCGGCATGGAGCGCGCCGTCTTTGCGGGCACTCTGCCCACGGTGGACCTGCAGCACGCCTTCTACAACCCAAACGCGATCGGGATCCAGGACCTGGTCGCGATGTTCTTCTACTTCATGCACTTCCCGCTGCCGATCGTCGTCGGGTTCGTCTTCTGGATACGCAGCCGCGACCACTACCACCGCTTCATCGCCGCCCTGCTGCTGATGTGCTTCCTCGCGTTCATCACGTACCTCTTCTGGCCCTCGGCGCCGCCGTGGTGGGAGTTCCAGGCGAGCAAGGTGCCACCGGCGGACGTGGTGCACAAGATCCTCAACGAGACGGTCGACAAGCTCTGGGGCAAGTACTACATCGTCACGCCGCTGTACACGAGCCTCAACCCGAACCAGTTCGCCGCCTTCCCTTCGCTGCACGCGGCGTTCCCGATGCTCGGCGCGGTTTATGCGTGGCGGAAATACCGCTGGCTGTCGGTCCTGCTGATCTTCTGGTCGCTTGCGGTGCTGGCGTCGATCGTGTACCTCGGCGAGCATTACGTCATCGACGCGCTCGACGGCCTGGTCTACGTATTCGCGGCGACTGGACTTGTCGAGGGCTTTGTCTGGTGGCGCAAGAGGCGAGAAGCCTCTAGGCCTGCCACACCTTCCGCATGATCGTCCGTGCCAGCTTCTCCGGGTCGTGGTGCGACGGTTTGCGGACGTTGACCACGTCCGAGGCGATGAAACGAACCTCGGGGTGACGAGTGATGTCCTGGGGCCGGAAGACGACCGCCTCCTGACCGCCGGTCGGCGGGTGCTGAGTATTCGAGTTGACCAGCACGAAGTCGAAGACGTTGGCCCCCACGTGCTCGCGGATCACGCGCAGGTAGTCCGGCACGCCGTAACCGTCGGTCTCACCTGGCTGCGCGGCCAGGTTGCAGATGTAGAGCTTCAGCGCCGCGGAAGCCTTGATCGCCTCGACCATGCCCTCGACGAGCAGGTTCGGCAGGATCGAGGTGTAGAGCGACCCAGGGCCGACGATGATGAGCTCGGCGTTCAGGATCGCCTGCGCGGCTTCGGGGTTGACCTGCACACCATCGGGCTTCAGGAACACGTGGCTGATCGGTGAGTTCTGCTTGGGGATCTGCGACTCGCCCTCCACGTTGCTGCCGTTGATGGACGCGACCAGCGTGACGTCCTGCAGGGTGGACGGAACGATCGTGCCCTTGACCGCCAGCACCTTGCCGGACTCGCGCAGCGCCTGCTCGAAGTTCCCGGTGACGTCGGCCATGGCCATGATGAAGAGGTTTCCGAAAGCGTGTCCGTCGAGCGAGCCTTCCTTGAAGCGGTGGTCGAAGAGCTGTTTCATCAGCGGCTCGGCGTCGGCGAGAGCGATCAGGCACTGCCGGAAGTCGCCGGGCGGGAGGATTCGATACTCGTCGCGCAGCCTGCCTGAGGATCCGCCGTCGTCGGCGACGGTGACGATCGCGGAAAGGTTGGAGGTGTAGTTCTTGAGGCCGCGGAGCAGCGAGCTCAGTCCCGTCCCACCGCCGATGGCGACGATGCGCGGGCCGCGGCTCCGCAAGCGGAACGCGTGGATCACCTCGACCACGCTGCTCGTGCTCGTGCCGGGGAGAAAGGGACCTAGCACCGACTGCGTGAGCTTCAGGTAGCTCACGACAAGCAGGCCGACACCGAAGATGCCGAAGACGATGGCGCGCGCCCAGTAGGGCAGGAACTGGAGGGTGATGTAGTAGAAGCTGTGGGGTAGGGTCGCCGTCTGGTAGATCTCTTTGAGGGCGTAGGCGACACCGAGGACGAGTACGAGCTCCGAGGCCATGAGCAGCAGGAGCCAGCGCTTGATCTGGAGCCCGGGCGTGAGCCAGCGAAGCCAACGCGTCGTCGATGTGAGCCTTCTGGCCATCTACCCCGCCTGCAACAACGAATGGAAAACGTGCAAGGTTACTCTGGTACTACGCTTCGAAAGGAAGTATGGGGACTTTGCGCGGAATCCGTAGCTTCGTTCGATTTGTCGCACTAGCGCTGGTCGCCGCCGCGGTCGCCACCGAGCTGGCCAAGCCTGCCGCGGAGAGGACCTGGCACGGTCGCGTCTTCGATATGGTGCCCTACGACTTCCGCCCCCCGACGTGGCAGCGCATCCGCGACGCGTACTGGAACACCAACTCCGACCGTTTATTCAACGACCGCGTGTTCGGTGTGGGCTGGGCGGTGAACCTCTATAAAGCGAAAACGCTCATGGAGGAAGTTTTCAGGCAATTGATGGGAACCCAGGAATCGCTCCCGATCCGCATGAGCTCACGTTCGGAGAGCGCCGGCAAGGAGTAGACAGGCCAGCTCCTTAGAATGGGTCGCCGCCCGCTGGAGTGGGACTTGGGGAGTGGCGCAACGGTAGCGCAGCTGACTCTGGATCAGAAGGTTGAAGGTTCGAATCCTTCCTCCCCAGCCACGATGCCACATCTGTATTTGAATCACGCGGTTACCCGAGCTTATCGTTAATCCCTGCTTGACATTACGCGGCGAAGGGGTGGAGCAGGTCGAAGGGGTGACACCTAACGGGGTTGCGTTCAGCTTCAAGCTCGGGCGAAAAGACGACTTCTTGGAGATCATCAACGCAGATGGGTCTCCAGACCTTCGCCGGGCGCTGTTGCAGCGCGGCGGAATCGAGATGGTGAACCAGACCTGGTTCTTGGCTCGTGACCGTCGCTCCGTCGTCATCGAGCAGTGGGACGGAACGAGCCACGAGCACACACTCGGTCGCGGCGGCAAGTTGGGTTTGCCATGTCCAGCGAAGGCGGGAGAGCTGTGTGACGAAACCTGCGACCACTCGATCACCTGCAACTCGCCCGCTTGCCAGCAGTTCTTCTCCGACGATTGGCGCAGGGCGCACCCCGTAGTGAACGTCAGCTCGCCGTACAAGCCGGCCCCCCGCAGCGAGTACGTTCCCATCGCTTCCCCGGTCAAGGCGCAGCGCCCGCTGACAGTGACCGAGCACGAAGCGAAGATCGCGCACGCGGCCGAAGAGTGCACCTCACTGGCTAATTCGGCTGCGGTTGGGAAAGCGATAGCCGACGCGCTCCAACCGCATCTTTACCAAGAGACAGCGAAGCGGAAGTGACCTCTCTTCTTCCCCTTGTGAGAGGGCGGTTGAGGGTCAATTCTCAGCCACCCTTCATGCTCGCTCGAAAGAGCACGTGACCAGCCCTTACTCCTTGATGGGGGCGATCGGGTCAGGTAACCCACCCGCCGTCCTCTCCTTTCCGTAGAGCGGTAGATGACAGTCCGCATCATCTGGATGGCCGACTGAGAAACGTGGCGCTCGCTCCACATGCAGCAGGAGGCGGTGCGGATCAACAAGAGCGCAGCGGCGCAAGAGGCAGCCCGCGAGGTACGCGAAGCGGCTGCGGATTTGCTGTTCGGGCGCAGCGACATCGAGTTCGAGGTGGACAGCCCAGGGAGGGAGGTGGCTCGATGAGAACCGGCATTGGAAGCCGGTTGACCTTCGTCCTCTACGGCGTGATCGCCCAAACAGGCCGGCAGTTCTTAGGCGAGGAGGGCACTCCTCAGCCGCACGTGCACGGTCCCCGCGGGACGGCACTTGCACCTCGAGATGGCGCACCGTCTCGAGGTATAACGTGGCCGCCCTCGGCGGGGGTATCCTTCCGGAACCGTGGCGACATTCGACTCTCGTGTCTTGCTGCACTTCAAGCCAGCGACCATGCTGTGCGTTGG
>DASWDZ010000015.1:0-2997 GCA_036395015.1 Candidatus Dormiibacterota bacterium
GATCACCACCTGCGACGCGACCCCGACCGCGCCCGACACCGAGCCATCCGCGCCCTCAACCAACTCGGCTACACCGTCACCCTCAACCCCATCCAAGGAGCGGCATAGCCCGGGCTCAGGACTGATTTTCGATGGAGCCGCTGGTGATCCCGTGGCCCTATTGGGCCAGCCACCCCTACGCAGTCAACGATGCCGATCAGCGCTCTGTACGTTCGGGCGTACCCGACTCTGCGTTGGAACCTGTACGCGACACCGACCATGTCGAGGCCGGGCCGTGGTTGGTCCGTGGCGTCCGGTGGCTCGTCGAGCGGGTCAGCGTCCCGCTCAGCGCTGAGTACTGGTGTCGCCGGCCGATCCGACACGTGGAGGCGATGGGCTTGACCGTGGAGCGCCACGACCGGTTCAAGCTCGGCATCGTCGAACGGCTCGCGGCGCGCAGGCCTGAGGTCGCGTAGCCCAGGCCGATTCGACGCCGGCTCGGCCGGTGGGCTGCTCGGCGCACGGGCAAGCCACCACCGCCCCGCGCGATGAAACATCGAACGCCGCCGCAGGCGTAAACCTGTCGATGCGTGCGCAGCTGCGAACCGTGGTGGTCATTCCAGTCCAGCCTCGCCTCGACGCACCTGAACCCTTGCGGCGCAATGGAAGCGCTCTTAATCCGCGGGTTCGGGGTTCGAGTCCCTGGCGGCGCACCCGTGCTGAGCAGGCTGTATAGCTGATCGGCTATGCCGTTTTGATCTTTGTGGGGCGTCCGTGGGACGTGCGTGGGCGCCCCTTCCCGGCGGGCTCGGGCGCGGCGGGATCGCTTGGGCGACCCCCGACGGCTGGCGAGTAACTCTCGGGGCCAACGGCGTCGTGGTCCACGCTCCGGAGGACCAGGATTCGCGGCTCTCGTTCGCCATCGACGAATCGGAAGAACTGCGGGCCTGGGGATTCTCCCCGGACGGCTTGACCGTCCTGGCCGCCGCGTCCCCGGGACTTGCGATCTACCGCCGCCACCATCTCGACTGACTCGACCGCGGAGCGCCCATCCACCCCGGCGTGGTGGGCCAACCGCACCGATCAGCGGCAGATGTGCGCACGTGATCAAGGGCGGTGGTCGGGGGTCAGGAGAGCGGCGGTCAGGCTGCCGGGCAGGCCATGCCGCGGTTGACCCGCAGCGTCTGGGCGGTGATCCAGCGCGTCTCCGGGCCGTACAGGAAGGCGACCAGCGGCGCGACGTCGTCGATTTCGCCGAGGCGGTTGCCCGCTGCCCGGCTCTTCGTACCGTCGACCGACATGCCGCATGTGACCTCCGATTGAGGGTTTCCGACGCAGGTGAGCGAAGGATTAGTCGATAGCCTCTATCGAGAATTCAAGGATACGATTCATGGATATGGCACAGAGCACGCAGACCGTGTCCGGAGACTTCGACCTGACGATGGACGAGCTGCGCGTCGTGGCGCGTTACGTGGTTCGCCACGCCGAGGACGTCCTGTCGGTCTTTGAGCAGGCTGTTCCGGATGATCCGCGCCCCCGTGCAGCGATCGACGCGGCCTGGGCGTTCATCAACGGTGCCAATAGGTCGACATTGCAGAGGGTCACTTCCCTCGACGCTCATCGAGCCGCCTGGTCCGCCCCCTCCGAAGCCGCGCGACTGGCCGCGCGATCCGCCGGTGACGCCGCCTCAGCCGCATACCTGCACCCCATCGCTCACGCTAGCCAGGTCGGCCACATCCTGCGAGCCTCCGCGATCGCTGCGCGCATCGGGGAGATGGAGGCGGGCGGTGACCCCGGGATCGGGGATGCCCTGCTGGAACGATCGCGGCAGCGTGCGACACCGGTGCTCATCGACATGCTCCGCCGCTATCCGCCCGCGACAAGCGGCGGCAATCGTGTCGCCCAGCTGATGAGCACTCTGGACCATTCCCTGCGCCAGGCGGTTGACCGGCCGCCAGGGCACACCGCACTGAGTCGCGCCGACGCGCGCAGGACGGAGTGCAAGTCATGATCCTCCCGAAGGTCCGAGACCCTCGCTTCGTGACGATCCGCCGTGGTGGGACTCTCACTGATGCCGATCACCGTCTCCTCGCTCTATGGGCTGCCTCGTGTGCAGAGCACATCCTTGGCCTCTTCGAGTCGGCCCAGCCCGGGGACCCGCGACCGCGCCACGCGATCGAGCATGCCCGGGCCTGGGTACGTGGCGAGGTCAAGATGATGCAGGCTCGCGCGGCCGGCGGCCATGCGATGGGAGCAGCCAGAGACCTGCGTGGGGCAGCACGGCATGCCGCGTACGCCGCCGGCCAGGCCGGGGCCCGTCGCCCACGTCGCCGCGCACGAGCTCGGCGCGGCCGCCTACGCGATCAAGGCTGCACGTGCGGCGGCACCGGAAGACTTGAGTGAGGCCGCAGGGCGACTCGAGTGCCAGTGGCAGCGCGATCAGCTCCCGGAGGCGATCCGCGAGCTCGTACTTGATGACCAACGGTTGCGCAACGACATCTGCTGGTCGGTGTTCGACTGTTGAACCGAACCCTGCACGGCCCTCAGCTTGCCGTTCAACCTCCGCCTCCAGTCCAGTGCTGCCGGCACCCTGGACACCCGACTTGCATCGTTTCACGCCGATGCGACCGCGCTGGAGATATCGGTGAAGGACCGCGAATCCCGCGGCCAGAAGGTCACCCTGGAGTGCTGGATCGGCGGGCGCGAGAAGATCGTCACCACGCCGAGCGAGGAGGACCTGCACACGGCGGTCATGGATGTTCGTAACGATCTGCGTCGGCGACTGAACGACGCGAAGACCAGACAGGAGCCGCGACACAATCGGCACTTGCGTGACATCGCCCAGCTCCTCGTCGGAGGTGGCGCCGGGTTCACCACCGCGATTTACGCGGTCTTGCCGTACGCGTCGTGGTAGTTCCACCACCCGTACGGCGGGGTCTGCGGATAGCCCTCCGGCGAGTCCTCCCACTCCTCCTGGCGGCCGAGCGCCGTGATATCCAGGTAACTCCAGGTGCTTCC
>DASWDZ010000016.1:0-29840 GCA_036395015.1 Candidatus Dormiibacterota bacterium
CCAACAGACAAGGCCGCACTCGGACCTCGACATCGTCATCGAGCAGCGCCATCTCGACGATGCCATCGCGATGCTGAAAGAGAGGGGATATGGGCCGGCTTACCGCGGGGACACTCGGCCCTGGAACTTTGCCCTCGGTGACGGAGCCGGGCACGAGGTCGATCTCCACGTCATCGTCCTCAACGAGACAGGCGATGGCATCTATGGCCCGCCTGAGAAGGGCGAGCTCTATCCTGCCGAGGCGCTGAGCGGATCCGGTTCGGTTGCCGGTCGCGAGGTCGCTTGCATCACACCTGAGTGGCTCGTCCGATTCCACTCCGACTACGAGCTGGACGCTACTGATCGAGCCGACGTCGCCGCCCTGTGCGCAAAGTTCGGGATCCCGCTGCCCGCCGAGTATTGGTGACGCCGTACGTCGAGCTCCACAGCCACTCCAACTTCTCCTTTCTCGACGGCGGCTCACATCCCTACGAGATGGCGATGCGGGCTGCCGAGCTCGAGATGCCCGCGCTCGCGATCACCGACCGGGGCGGCGTCTACGGCGCTGTCCGCCACCTCCAGGCGTGCCGCAAGCTCGGGGTCAAGCCGATCATTGGCAGCGCGCTTGAGGTCGATGGTGAAGAGCTGATCCTCCTCGCCCGCAATCTCCGCGGCTACTCCAATCTCTGCCGCCTGCTCAGCGTCGCCCACGCCGACCAGCCAAAGGGCGAGGCCCGAGCGACCCTGGCCACGGTCGCCCAGCACCGCGGCGACCTCTTCTACCTCAGCTCCACCGACAGCGAGCGCCGAATGCGCGACCTCCAGGACGCCCTTGGCAGAGAGAACGTCTTCAGCGAGCTGCATCATCACCTGCGACCCGAGGACCACTGGGTGCTCGAAGGCCGCGCGGCCATGGCGCGTCGTTGTGAAGCCCCGATGGTGGCCACCAACCAGGTCCACTACCACGTCGCCGCCCGGCGAAGGCTTCACGACGTGCTGGTCGCCATCCGCCACCGGGCCACCCTGGAGGAGGCGCGGCCTCATCTCTTCCCAAACTCCGAGCACCACCTCAAGGGCGGCGCAGAGATGCGAGCGCTTTTCAAAGGCCATGAGGAGGCCCTGGCGACGCCGTCGGAGATCGCGCAGCAGTGCGACCTCGACCTCGACTTCCGCAAGGTCCGCTTCCCCGGCTACCCCGTGCCTGAGGGCGAAACGCCATTCTCGTTTCTCTACAAGCTCTGTTTCGAGGGCCTGCGCGAGCGCTACCACCCCATCACCTCGGCCGTCACGCGCCGCCTGCAGCACGAGCTCGAGGTGATCGAGAAGACCGGCCTGGCCGAGTTCTTCCTCATCAACTGGGACCTGATGCGCTTCGCGCGCGAGCACGGTGTACCTGGCCAGGGCCGCGGCTCGGCCGCCGACTCGATCGTCGCCTACGTGCTCGGCATCACGCGCGTCGACCCCATCGAGCACAACCTCCTCTTCGAGCGCTTTCTGCACGAGGAGATGACCAGCACACCGGACATCGACATCGACTTCTCGACCGAGCACCGCGAGCAGGTCATCCAATACATCTACGAGAAGTACGGCTGGGAGCGGACGGGCATGGTCTGTAACGTCGTCACGTTCCAGCCACGGATGGCGATCCGCCAGGTCGGCAAGGCGCTCGGCTTCTCGGCCGAGCTGCTGGACCGCCTGGCCAAAGGCGTCGACCGGTGGTTCACCGAGGACGTCGAGGATTCGATGACCGGCGCCGTCCCGCCACCCGACATGCGGCCGCAGAGCTGGCAGCAGTTCCTCGACCTGTGCCGGGAGGTGATCGAGTTCCCTCGCCACCTGTCGATCCACAACGGCGGCATGCTCGTCACCGGCGAGCCGCTCGTCGACATCGCGCCCGTCGAGCCGGCGACGATGGAAGGGCGGCGTGTCGTCCAGTTCAACAAAGACGACGTCGAAGACCTGGGCTTGATCAAGATGGACATGCTCGGCCTGCGTACGCTCTCAGTCGTGGCCGAGGCTCTCGACCTGATCGAGGACACGACCGGGGTCCGGCCCGACCTCGACCAGCTTGCGCTGAACGACCCCACGGTCTACGAGATGTGCGGCGAGGCGGACACGATCGGGGTGTTTCAGATCGAGTCACGGGCGCAGATGCAGACGCTGCCCCGGACCAGGCCGAAGGACTTCAACGACCTGGTGGTCGAGGTTGCGATCATCCGGCCTGGGCCCATCCAGGGCAACGCCGTCCACCCGTACATCCGCCGCAAGCAGGGACGCGAGCCCGTGACCTACGCGCACCCTCTGCTCGAACCGATCCTCGAGGACACCCTCGGGGTGATCCTCTACCAGGAGCAGATCATCGAGATCGCGATGCACGTCGCCGGCATGAAGCCAGGACGCGCCGACGGCTTTCGCCGGGCCATGACCCGCCACCTCAACCGCGTCGAGATGTCATCGCTCGAGGACGAGTTCATCAGCGGCTGCCTCGCCAACGGCGTCCCGCGCGAAGTTGCAGACCAGCTCTTCGCCGCGGTGCAGGGCTTTGCCGTCTACGGGTTCTGCCGCTCCCACGCGGCAGCGTTCGCGCGCACCTCATACGAGACCGCGTGGATGAAGCTGCACCACCCGGTCGAGTTCGGCTGCGGTCTGCTGAACAACCAGCCGATGGGCTTCTATCACCCGAGCGTGCTGGTCGAGGACATGAAGCGCCACGGGCTGAAGGCGCTGCCGGTCGACATCAATCGCTCCGATGTGCGCTGCTTGCCAGAAGTGCTGCCTATCCCTGGCGCTCAATTTCCCGCGACTGCCGGCATTCGCGCCTTTCCCGACCCTTCCAATCCCGCATTTGCCGGCACTCGCGGCGAATCGAGCAAGTACGCGATGCGGATCGGCTTCAACTATGTCCGCGACCTGGGTGAGGAGGGTCGCAAGGCGATCGTCGAGGAACGCAACGCCAAAGGTCCATACAGGTCGTTCGACGATTTCCTGGGCCGGCTGCGTGGTGGGCCGATCGGTCCCCGTGCGGTCCGCAACCTGGTCATGGTCGGCGCCTTCGACGCCTTCGGCCAGCCAAGGCGCGAGCTCGCCTGGGGATGGCAGGAGCGATGGCACGGCAAAGGCCTCCGCCGCGGGATCGACAAGCAGACAGAGCTCGGTCTTGCCGGCACTGCGCCCCCTCTTCCCCACGTCGATGAGTTCGACGCCAACCAGCTCGAGTACCGGATCTCGGATCTCTCGACCGGCCACCACCTGATCCACTTCTGCCGCGACCGCCTCCGCGCCATGGGTGCGATCGAGACCAACAAGGTGGCGAAGATCCCCAACCAAACTCAGGTCCGGGTCGCCGGGCTGGTGATCACGCGCCAGGCCCCCGCGACCGCGAACAAGATCCGCTTCTTCACCCTCGAGGACGAGTTCGGCCAGGTCAACGTGACCATCAAGCCCGAGGTCTACCAGCGCTATCGCCAGGTCGCGAACCGGCAGCCGATCCTGATCATCGACGGCGTCATGCAGCGCCAAGATGGAGTGCACTCCGTGCTGGCGAGCCACATCGAGGCACTGCGAGGAGTCCCGCGACCGGCCCAGCGCTCACACGACTACCGCTGAGAACCATAATCTCGGCATGATCGAAGATCGCGAAGACCTCTTGCGACACTACCGCGAAGCGCGCGCGACGCTGCTTGAAGCGATCGAGGGCCTCACCGACGCGCAGATGTCCGAGCCGACCATCGACGGGTGGGCGGTCAAAGACCATCTCGCCCATATCGCCTTGTGGGACGACCTTCGCGCCGCGGAGGTGGAGCGGATCTCCGCCGGCTTCGAGTCGGCCTGGAGAATGACCGATCAACAGGACGACGCCTACAACGATGCCGGGCATGAGCTCAGGCTTTCGATGTCCCCCGCCCAGGCGCGGTGGGAGCTCGAAATGTCGGGACGCAAACTGCTCGATGCGATCGCCTCCGCTCCACCAGCTGCGCTCGATCCCAGCCGCTATGGATCGGCTGGCCTGCGGAGCGACCACGTCGCCGACCACGCCGGCTGGATCGCCCGGTGGCGCGGCGAAAAGGGCTTCTGACGGAGAACTCAGCTCTGTCCGTGGCCGAACCCTGAGTCAATGGGCCAGGCCAATCAACTACTGCTGAGCTACATCAGGCCCTCGCCCGCATCCCGAGGCCGCCGCAGCGGTCACACGACTACCGCTGAGTGAGCATGATTGCGTTCATGTCGCGCGAGCACTGGGAACGGCAAGCCTCCAACTGGGCGGTGTGGGCACGCACACCTGATTTCGACGAATACTGGCAATACTCGCCGGCGTTCTTCGAGCTGGTGCCGCCGCCGAGCGGCCGAACGCTCGAGGTCGGGTGCGGCGAAGGCCGTGTCACCAGAGACCTCGCCAAGCGCGGTCATCGTGTGTTTGCGGTGGATGCCGCCCCGACTCTGATCAAGCTTGCGCGTGAGGCGGATCGCGACAACCACTACCTCCGATGCGACGCCGCCAGCTTGCCGTTCGCGAGCGAGTCGTTCGACCTCGTGGTCTTCTACAACTCGCTGATGGACATCGACGACATGGAAGGGAGCATCCGCGAGGCGACCAGGGTCCTCCGGCCCGGCGGCAGGATGTGCGCCTGCGTGACGCATCCCATCCCCGACGCCGGACGCTTCGAATCGCGCGAGCCCAATGCGCCATTCATCATCGAGGGCGCCTACCTCGGACCCCGGCGGTGGGTCGACATCGCCGCCGAGCGAGGGGGACTGCAGATGAATTTCACAGGTTGGGCCTACCCACTCGAAGGCTATTTCGGCGCCCTGGAACGGGCGGGCTTCGCAGTCGAGGCTGTACGCGAGCCACGCGTCGATGTAGACGAAGGACACTGGGGTCGAATCCCGCTCTACCTCATGTGGCGTGCACTCAAACTGTAGAAGTCCTTACTTTCTGTAGCCGAACGGGGTCCTTTTACGCCAAGCTATTCAGCTAACGCCGAACGCGCCGCAGCAACCCCAGAGGAAACCACAGCAAATGTCCATCGCCCGAGAGATCGAAGACATCGCCCGTGACCTGATCAAGCATCAGCACGACCACCCACCAGTCCGTGATCTCAACCGCGAGGTCGAGCGCCGCCAGACCTTCGCCGACCGCGTCGCCGACGACTTCTCTCGCCTGGTTGGCAGCTGGGTCTTCGTCCTCGTCCAGGTGGGGATCATGGTCGTCTGGGTCGGCCTGAACGCGCTCAACCTGATCCGGCCCTGGGACCGCTACCCGTTTCTCTTCCTGAACTTCATCCTCAGCCTCGAAGCTGCGATCTGGGTGTCAGTCGTCCTCATGGGGCTGAATCGACTCGCCGACCGCGACCGCCTTCGCGCGCAGCAGGACTACGAGCTGAACGTCAAGGCAGAGGAAGAGCTGAAGGCGCTGATGAACCACCTCATGCACCAGGACGAGATCCTGCTCCAGATCGTGAACCGGCTTGACCGCGGTGACCGCGAGATGAAGCGCCTCGCGCGCCGGCTCGAAGAGCTCATCGAATCGAACAGCGCGGCGGCGGCGAAGGCCGCCAGCCCCGAACGCCCACAGGTCAGCGTCCCGGCGCCGTAGTCACCAGGGGGCGCCCAGCTCGCGCACCACCTTCACGATGAGGTCGACGTCCGCCTCGCGTGACCGCCAGTTCACGACCGCGGGCCGGAAGGCGACCTTGCCGGCGTACTCGGTGGTGCCGAAGTAGACCCGCCCGTCCTCGAGGATCATCGCGCCCAACCGGCGGTTCAGCTCGTCGAGCTCGCTCTCCGGAAAGCCCGGAGGACGGAACCGGAAGCACACCACGTTCAACGGCACCTCGGCCAGGCGCTCGAGGTCGGGCGCGTCGTCGACCTGGCGCGCCACGCGCTGGGCCAACGCAAGATGGCGCTCCACCATCTCGCGATAACCATCGCGTCCGTACGCGCGAAGCGTCGCCCACACCGGGAGCGCCCGCGCCCGCCGTGACATCTCAGGTCCGAGGTTGCCGAACACCGGCCTCGCCAGAGCTTCTTTGCCGAGATAGGCGGCGCTCGACGAGAACGCGGCCGCGTGCAGGCCGGGGTCGTGGACGAACGCGAAACCCGTGTCGTAGTTGACGTTGAGCCACTTGTGCCCGTCGACCGCGACCGAGTGCGCCCCCTCGATGCCATCGACCAGGTGCCTGGTTTTCGGGCTGACTGCCGCAAACAGGCCGAACGCGCCGTCGACGTGGAGCCAGGCTGCGTATCTCTGCGCGAGTTCCGCCATCTCGCGGACCGGGTCGAAGTCACCGGTGTTCACGTCGCCGGCGGTCGCCATGAGGATCGCGGGCCTCCCCCGCAGCGTCTTCAGCGCTCCCTCGACTGCGACGAGGTCGATGCGACCCGCGGGGTCGCGTGTCAGCACCTCCGGTCGCCGGCGGCCGATGCCAAGCATGCCAAGCGCCTTGACCGCACTCGCGTGGAGATAGCCGCCCGCGAATACGGGCACGGCTGGGAGGCCTGCCATCCCATCGTTGTCGATGTCGATGCCGTGCTCCTGTCCCCACCAGCGACGCGCCGACGCAAGGCCCACGAAGTTGGCCATGGTGGCGCCGGTCGTGATCACCGCGCTCCAGTCCCGCGGCAGACCGAACAGGTCGCGCAACCATCCGGTCGCGACCTGCTCCAGCCGCGAGGCGAAGGGCGAGCTCGTCCAGTTGAATGCCATCTGGTCGAGGATCGAGGCCAGCCAGTCGGCGCCAAGTGCGGCAGGCGTGACGCCGCCAGTGACGAAATGGAAGTAGCGCGGGCCGCTCGACTGCACCGCGCCGTCCATCGAGGCCGCAATCAGGTCGGAGAGCGCGCGCAGCGAACCCACCCCTGAATCCGGCATCGACTCGTCGAGGGCGGGCTGTCCGCGCGGTCGGACCAGGGAGTCGTCCAGCGATCCGAGGTATTCCTCGGCCTCGCGCGTGACCAGGCGCAGCGCCTCGACGACGGCGTCGCGATCGTGGATCGGGTCAGCCACCGGAAAAATCTATCCGGTAGACGGTGTACTCGCCATCGTCGTAGACCCTCGTCCCGTGCTCGTCCCAAAAGGCGCGGCTGCCGCCCCGCTGTATCTCCTGCGGCCCGATCATCACGTAGTCGACGCCGTACTTCCGAGCCAGGTCCAGCGCCGACGGATCGCCCCGAAGGATGCGTTTGTCGTCCTCCCCCTTCTGCACGTAGTCGGCCAGGCCGTAGGTCCAGAGCCAACCTGGATAGCCAATCAGCTCCCGCCGCCCCGCCAACGTCGGGATGGGGCTGTTGTGCTCGTCGGCGACCGCGAAGACGGCGTCCGGGCTGGTGTTCTGGCGCACCCAATCCGCGACCCTCAGCCCTCCCCGGTCGGTGAACTGGAAGGCGCTCACGCTGTAGTCGGATGCTCGCGCCAGGTCGAGGGCGCCGGCAAGGCCGAGCAGCACGATCATGGCCGCGGCGACAATCGCCGCCACCGGGCCGTGGCGGAGCATCTTTGCCAGCAGCCCCCCCACCAGGATGCTGCCCAGCAGCAGCCAGAACACGAAGAACTTGGTGTTGTCCCAGATCCAGGGCTGAAGGACGATCATGTTGGGGACCGCGAACCACAGCCACATCGGCGCGAACCAGCTTGGAAGGCGAGTTGGAAACGATCGCACGATGACATGCGCCGCGATCAGCAGCGGCAGGAAAACCGACGTGTTCCACAGCCAGAACAAAAGCCACTCCAGCTCGAACACGATTGGGCCGTCGCGCAGCAGATCCCCGGGTGAGAGCCACCCCACCTGGACGCAGAAGATGGCGATCGACCCTCCGACCCCGCATACCGCCGTGTTGTCGGGAGGCAACATCCAGACCAGGATCGGAACCCCGACGAGAAGCGCGGGTCCGAAATAGGCGAGCCACTCCACGCGGCGGTTGAGGAGCGCCCAGAACGCGGGGAGCGCGATGACGGTCCCGTACGCATGGACGTGGAAGACAGGCATCACCGCCGCCACCACCCCCGCGAAAAGAAATGGTCGCCAGCCCGTGCGCTCGCGGAGCGCGATCCACAGCACGACGAGCACGATCAAGGTCAGGCTGAATCCGAAGAGCGTCGAGCGCTGGGGCACGAGATATGCGAGCACCGGGTTGAGCCACTGCAGGTTGACCTCGCGGTTAAGCGTGTACTCGTGCGGCAGGTGCGCCAGCACGGCCGGGCCGAAGCGCTGCAGGTCGCTGACCAGGTAAACGAAACCCAGCCCGCCGCTGAGCAGGAAGACGAAGACCGCGATGAAGGCGGCAGCCCTGCCGGCGGTGAATCTCAACGCCGCAAGGTAGATGACCGCGGGCAGGGCGAGGCCCAGCACCGTGCTCGTCGCGGTGAGCGTCTCGGTCAGGCGCATGCCAAGGGGGATCAGGTCGGCGGCGAGGAAATCGACCATGAACGGGTAGCCGAGTCGGTGGCCGGGGTCCACAGGGAACTCGGGCGGAAAGTTGTGGGCGTACGCGAACGATCCGGCAAAGCTGAGATGGGCCGCCCAGTCGCCCCAGATGTTCACGTAGCCCGCGTAGAGGCCGTCCGCCGCGTAGACGTACGCCTGGTGCATGAGATGGACCGTCCACGCCCCGCAGATCGCGAACACCAGGAGCAGCGGCCACGGATGGGTCGAGCTGGTGAGCGGCGCCAGCCAGCGCCGGCGCGCGTCCAGCCAGTCAGCGGCGACCTGGGAGCGGCTCAGCAGCACCCCACATCCGCCTGCGACCACGCTCACCGCGAGCCCGAGCAGCGCGGTGAGCACCGTGATGTCGCGGACCAGCAGCGCGGGCACGAAGGTGGTGACCGACACCGCCATCGCACCGATCACCGCGCCGAAGACGATTCGCTCTTCGAGGGTGAACGCGATGCCGGACAGGTATGTCATCCCGAAACCGGCCACCGCGCTCGCGGCCAGGAACGCGATGGGGGCTAGTACCAACAGAAAAGCTGCGGCTCAACTACCGGCTGGTGGGTGTAGTCGCAGTGGAGGAACCACAGCTTCGGTCCCCAAAGCGGTGTCCCAGAGCCCAGGAACCAGGCAGACGTCGAGATGGGTACCGCGGTCCAGACCGGATAGAAATAGCCGAAGAAGAAAACCGCGACCGCAAGGTGGAACGCGACCAGCGCTTCCCCGCCTGGCCGCGGCAGCTTGCCGGCGAGGAATGTAAGCACGAAGGCGAGAGCCAGGATCATGAAGATGAGCCCGCCGAACATGTGGTACAGGAACAGCACGCGCGTGATCGGAAACCACGGCAGGTACTGAGTGATGAAGCCGGCCAGGATGACCGCCGCCAGAAAGCTCCGGTGGCGGACGATGAAGTAGGGCAGCGACGCGAGGCACGGAAGGCTCGTCCACCAGATCCACGGGTTACCCAGGTTCGACATCAAAGCCCACAGGCTCTGGCCGGTGAAGTGGTCCGCGCCAAGGTTGTACTCCGCGTAGTAGAGGACCGGTCGGGCGAGAAACGGCCACGACCACGCGGGCGATCCATAGGGATGCGTCGCGCTGACGATGCGATACGCGTGATAGACGTACGCGTCGAGCTGGTAAGCGATCAGGTCGAGCAGGTCGTGGAACTGGCCGCGCGCGAAGAACGGATACCACGACAGCACGTAGATGCAGAGCGGAATCACCACCAGGGCGAGGATGCCGATCGACAGGTAGCGAGGCCAGAACAAGGGTGAAGAGGCGAACAGCGGTGGACCCCATCCGATCTTGAGTGCGTGGAGGGCGGCCCTGAGCACCAGGAAGAACACGATCGTCGCCCAGGCCGCGAGCACGATCCACTTCGAGGCGATGCCGATACCGAGCACGGTGCCGAGCGCGAGCAGCGACAGCATCCCGATGCTGAATGAGCGGCTCTGGATGTGGACGAAGAACAGAAAGTACGCGGCCAGGATGAAGAAGATCGGAAAGATGTCGATCATGCCGATGCGCGACTGAACGAAGAACATGCCGTCGAAGCACACAAGCGTGGCGGCCGCGATCGCGAACAGCCGGTTCGACCACATACGCCGCGCCAGCAGGTACATCATCGGGATGCAGAGGCCGCCGAAGATGCAGGCGGCGATTCGCCAACCGAAAGTGTTGAAACCGAGGTCGATGTAGTCGCCGGACGCGCCCTGGAAGTGCGCCCGGAACCAGCCGTAACCCCACATCCCGGCGCCGATGATCTCCTTGCTCAGCGGCGGCTCGGGGTCGAAGTAGTTGAACTGACAAAGCGCCGTCGTGGAACGGCACTGCTCAATCCCTTTGACGTCCTTGTAGGCGTCGACCGGAAAGTAGATCTCGTCGAACACCTGCCCGTTCGGGGGCTGCAACTGGCCGTTGGCGTCCTCGGAGCCCCGGTTGAACGGGTAGGCGAGTCCGCAGAGCGTGCCGAGGTCGCCGGGCGCGTCGACGGGGGTGCCGGACACGCAGTTCGTGATCCAGGGGCCCTGGAACGGGTGGACGAAGAAGTCGGGCAGGATCGGGCTGAAGAAGCGGATCACGAACGCGACCACGGTCAGGATCAGGACCGCGATCAGGTCGACTCGGTCGAAGTACTTCCTCTCGGGTGTCGGGATGGGCGGCTCGTCCCGGAGTCCGACACCACGAGGCCGGATCACCGCCGGCGTTTGCGTCGCCTGGCTCCGCCCTGGTTCTGGCCGAGACGGTCGGGCAGGTGGGCGCTGATCTCCCATACGACCGTGTCCGCATCCGGGACCGGGATGGCGATCGTCTGGTCGTAAAGGAGCCTCGACCGGAAGATGCCGAGACGCTTTTTGATCTCCGCCAGCTCGGACTCGTCGCCGCGCACCTTGATGAACACGGCCGGCTTGTCGATGTGCTGCTTCATGATCGGCGCGATCATCCGGCTGCGCCGGTCCTGGAAGTGCTGCCGCAAAGGCATGGCCTTGACCCAGCGAATCGAGTCGTAGTCGATGACGACGTGGTTGAGCATGCTCGAGATCTCGACCCCGTTGTCGAGCACCTTGAGGCTGCTGCGCCACCGGTAGAGGAGGATCGCGCCGCCTAGCAGAAGTCCCGTGGGGATGTAGACGAGCCAGACCGCGAACGCGGGCGAGAAAAGCTGGCCCTGGTAGACGGCGATGCCGGTCGCGACTATGCCCGCGGCCAGGAGCAGCCCGGCGAAGAAGCGCTGCTGCAGCCACAGGTGGTGCGCGTAGAGGTTTTGATGCCGCGTGGGACGCGGGGCTGCTTCGGTGCTCAAGGACTACTGATTATCTTGTCTTGCCCAGTCCCGACTCCGCTCGACGGCGCGCCGCCATCCGGTCTGCAGGCCGTCCGCCTGGTCGCGCGACATCTTCGGTTCGAACTCGCGGTCCAGCTTCCAGAGGTGGGCCAGGTCGCCTTCCTTCCAGACCCCAGCGCCCAGCCCCGCCAGGAACGCAGCGCCCAGAGCGGTCGTCTCCGTCTGGCGGGGACGGCGGACGGGGATGCCCAGCAGGTCGGCCTGCAGCTGGCAGAGCACATCCATGACCGCGGCGCCGCCATCGACCCGCAGCTCCGTCAGCTTGCGACCCGTATCGCGCTCCATCGCCTCGATGACATCGCGCGTCTGATACGCCATCGCCTCGACGGCCGCGCGCACGATGTGGGCGCGGCTGGTGCCCCGCGTGATGCCGATGATGGTGCCCCTCGCGTAAGGATCCCAGTGCGGAGCGCCGAGCCCGACAAACGCCGGGACGAGAAAGACTCCACTTGCGTCTGGCACCGACGAAGCGAGCGGCCCCGCCTCGCTCGCCGCAGCGATGATGCCCAGCCCATCGCGAAGCCACTGCAGCGCCGCACCGGTGATGAAGATCGCGCCTTCGAGCGCGTAGCTGAGCTTGCCGCCGCGCCGCCACGCCACCGTCGTCAGCATGCCCGTACTCGATTCAACCCGCTCCCCGCCGGTCTGCATGAGCACGAACGACCCGGTGCCGTAAGTGTTCTTGGCCATGCCGACGGAGGTGCACGCCTGTCCGAACAACGCGGCCTGCTGATCGCCCGCGATGCCGGCGATGGGAGCCGCGATCTCGCCGGTGGCTTTCGAGATCGCGCCGCTGGAGTCAGCGACCTCGGGCAGGTTCCCGAGCGAGACGCCGAAGAGCTCGGCCATCTCCTCGCTCCAGGCGCCCTGCCCGATGTCGAACAGCAGGGTGCGCGACGCGTTGGACGCATCGGTCACGTGATCGCGACCCTCAGACAGGCGCGCGATCAGCCAGGAGTCGACCGTGCCGGCGGCCGCGGTCGCTGCTCCATCGACGTTCTTGAGGGCCCAGGCGAGCTTGGTGGCGGTGAAGTAAGGGTCGAGCACCAGGCCGGTGACCTCACGGACGCGCTGCTCGTGGCCCGCTTGGCGAAGGCGCCGGCAGTCCTCGGCGGTGCGGCGGTCCTGCCAGACGATGGCCGGCGCGATGGGCTCCAGCGTCTTGCGGTCCCAGAGCACCAGCGTCTCGCGCTGGTTCGTGATGCCGATGGCGGTGATGTCCCGCGCGCTCGCGCTCGCGGCTTGCAACGCGTGGCGAGCGCTGACCTGGACAGCCGACCAGATCTCGTTGGGGTCATGCTCGACCCACCCAGGTCGGGGATAGTGCTGAGTGATCTCGGCGTAGCCCTTGCCGCGAACCTCACCGTCGAGACCGACGCCGACCGCGGTGGCGCCCGTCGTGCCTGCGTCGAGGCTCAGGACGACCTGGGTGATGTCGGTTTCCAGGCCCGGTTCAGGCTGCCGGTGGAGTAGCCCTCGAGATCCGCGCTCACGAACTTGTAGCCCGCCTCGCGCACCGCGCTCGTCACGCGCGCGCGTTCGGCGATCAGCCTCGGGATGTCCTCCTCATCGACTTCTATGCGCGCGACATCGTCGTGATGGCGCACGCGCACCTGCCGGAAACCAAGTGCCTTCAACGCGGCTTCGGCCGCCTCGATCTGGCGCAAGGCTGCGACGGTGACCGGCGTTCCGTGCGGGATGCGCGAGGAGAGGCACGCGAAAGACGGCTTGTTCCAGTTGGGAAGTCCCAGCTCGCGTGCGGCAGCGCGGATCTCGGACTTGACCATGCCCGCTTCGAGCAGCGGGAATCGGACGCCGCGGCGGACAGCCGATGCATGACCGGGTCGGTGATCGCCGGCGTCATCCGCGGTGGCCCCATAGGCGAGGTGCGCGAGGCCGAGCTCACGCTGCACCGGCTCCAGCGTGTCGAAGAGCTCTTCCTTGCAGTGAAAGCAGCGGTCCGGATTGTTGCGTGCGTACGCCTCGAGCTCGACCTCGCTCGTCGTGACCTCGACCAGCCGCGCCCCCAGCGAGTGCGCGAGGCTACGCGCCTCTCGCTGCTCCGACTCCGGGTACGCGGGCGAGCTCGCAAGCACCGCGACCGCGCGATCGCCGAGCTCGTCCATCGCGAGCCTCAAGAGCAGCGTCGAGTCGACGCCGCCAGAGTAGGCGACCAGTACAGAGCCCAGGCCGCGCACCATGTCGCGCGCGGAGCTCAACCGTGTGGCGTCGTAGCGATCGAGCTGGATCACTCCAGCACGAGATTAGCTGGCCTGTGCTTCCGAGGCCTCCATCGCGGGAGTGCCGCACCACGCCTCGTAGTCGATCAGCCCGTCCACGGTCGGGTTATCACCGCAGAGCGGGCAGGCCTTGTTGGGCTTCAGGCGAAGCTCGCGGAACGACATGTCCTCGCCCTCGAACAGGAGGTAGCGGCCGATCATCGGGCGCCCGAAGTCGAGCAGGTACTTGATGGTTTCAAAGGCCATCATGCTGCCGATGATCCCGGGCAGCACGCCGAAGACGCCTGCCTCGGCGCAGCTCTGCACGCTGCCCGGAGGCGGTGGCTCGGGGAACAGGCAGCGGTAGCAGCCGGTGCCCTTCGCCGAGTCGAACAACGCGAGACGGCCCTCGAAGCGAAAGATGCTGCCGTGCACCAGCGGCTTGGCCAGGAAATGCGCGGCGTCGTTGGCCAGGTACCGCGTCGGGAAGTTGTCGGTGCCGTCGACGATGACGTCGTAGGGCGTAAAGATCCGCATCGCGGTGTCCGAGTTGAGGTGCTCATTGATCGCCACGACCTCGACGTCGGGGTTCAGGTTGCGCAGGGTTTCGGCAGCGGACTCAACCTTGGGGCGGCCGATGTCATCGTGGCCGTGCAGCAGCTGGCGCTGGAGGTTGGAGGTGTCGACGACGTCGAAGTCGACGATCCCGATCTTGCCGATCCCGGCGGCGGCGAGGTACATCGCCGCCGGGGAGCCCAGGCCCCCCGCGCCCAGGAGGAGCACGCTCGAGTTGAGCAGCTTGCGCTGCCCGGCGCCGCCGACCTCCGGCAGTATCAGGTGGCGAGCGTAGCGCGCAACCTGGTCGGGCGTGAAAGGCTTGTTGTTCTGGGGCATTCCTACAGGGACTATACCCAGGGCCGCTTCGGGGTTATTCCTATAGTTGGGGGGCGCCATGGAAACTGAATACCTCGACGAAGAGCAGGTGATTTCCCTCTACAACAAGGTGCGGACCGGCAAGAAGACCTGGCCCACCGGGATCTGGAGCTCCCCCGCCGCACTCCAGTACGCGGTCACCGTGTTCGACTACTGGATCCACAACGTGATGGGCTGGAAGGGCTGGCCCGAAGCGCGCGGCAAGGTCACCCCCGCCCTTCTCGAGGAGCACCGGCTCGCGGACCTGGTCGAGGCCGTTTTCGTTCCGGAGTTCGGCGACGACTGGCTCGACTTCGAGGTCGTCCTCAACGAGAGCATGCGGCTGTCTGAGGACGAGGGGTGGTCGCCCGAGGTGACCGACCGCCAGGAGCGGGTGGAGGCGGCCTTCGAGCACGCTTTCGAGAAGCTCATCGGGTCCCCGAAGCAGCAGCCCAAGCTCCTGCCCACCTACCACCGCTTCCGCAACCACCTGTTGCGCATGTGGAGCGCGTTCCAGGAGGCGCAGGCCGAGCACGACAAGGCCGAGCGCGAGTCAGCGGAGCGCTTCTGGGCTCAGCTCCGCCTCGTGCGCAGCAGCCGCGGTCACGCGGCCGAAGCATGGTCGATCGTCAACACCGACGACGAGCGCCGCGGCGAGGTGGTGATTATGTGGGGCGAGCCGCATCCCTACTGCGTCGTCGTCCTGGACGACGACATCGAGGCCGGCGGTTGGGAGCAGGTCATCTACCGCCTCGAGCAGGAGGTCCTGGTCGAGGAGCCCGGCGCCGTCAGCTACGCGGTTTGGCACAAGGGCTTCGTCGGCGAGTACTACCGGTGCGCCGACTGCGGAGAGCTACACAGCCAGTTCGACGAGGACACGAGCAACGGCCTCCGCCTCGACGACCTGGAGCCGCCCGAAGAGCGGTAGGGAGAGGGGCTTAAGACTCCATCACGGTCAGGGAGAAGTTCCGCCCCTCCCAACCCGTCATGTAGTGCGCCGTCCATGAGAACTCCGCGCCGGGTGGCAGGTGGTTGCACGGGACCTCCGCCACCCACACCCCGAGCGTGGTGTCGATCGCGTCCACCTCCGCGAACGACTGCCAGTTGTCGAACGTGTAGTGCACCGCGCCGGGTCTTGGCAGCTGGACGCGCAGTCGCCGCCCCGTCGCGATGCGCGTGATCTGGTGCTTGTGCGACCAGACGTATGGCGGCTCCAGCTGGGTGCCTTCCGTGTAGCGGCGGCGCGCCGGCATCACGATGTCGGGGAACCCGGCGAGCGCGATCGTGACGAGCAGCTCGAGGTATTCGGCGTGGGCCCAGCCCAGCGGACACGCCGAGCCGTTCGGCTTTCCGAACTGCAGACGTCGATGCGGCAGGTCGGGTCCGTCCCACAACTGCTCCGGCAGCGCCAGTCCCTGGCCGGCAAAGCCTTCGAGCGAGCGCACGAGCTCGGCCGCCGGCAGGCCCATGGCGAAGAAATGACGGGCGCGTTCGCCCGTCAGCACCGGCCACGCCCGACCCCGGCCGCCGCCGTCCCAGGGCGAGCCGTCCTCGTGCTCCCCGTACTGGTCGCCGGCGTAGCGGCGCCAGCTTGGACCGGCCGGCAAGCTCACCTTCAGCGACGTGTCCACCCCTTGCAAGCTGCGGAGGACTCGCTCGTCCTTCGGCCTGCGCAGCCCGTAGCGGACCAGCTCCAGGAACTCAGGCGCGATCGCGCCGTCGGATGGGCGCCGGTCGGGGTCGGAGCCGAGCCGGACGTACTGCCCCGACGGCAGCGAGCACCAGGCCTCGACGCGGTCGTTCCAGTAGTCGGCCACGGCTCGAAGGTGGCCCGCCGCGATGTGCTCGCCGGCGTCGCCGGCGAACTCGGCGGCGACGATCAGCGCCGCGATGCACGCCGCGAGAGTCGAGGGTGAAAGGCCGCCCGCGTCCTCCCAGCGGTCGAGGGTCGTCAGCGGGCCATCGCGAATGATGAACTGCGCCGCGGGGCGCACCATCGTCGGGTAGGGGTCGTGGTCGAGGCAGCCGGCGACGCCCAGCCGCCAGGCGAGCAGGATCGGCAGCGCCACCTGGTCGAGCTCGGTCGACTGCCAGTGCGGCGTCCCGTCGAGCGACCAGTTCTGGTGCCATCCGCCATCGGATCGCTGGCGTGCCTGCAGGTGCCGGAAGGCGCGCTGCGCCGCGTCGCTGTCGCCGGCGTCGAGAAGCGCGGTGGCGATGCGGCACAGGTCCCGCGGCCACACCAGCTGGTAGAGGTGGTCGCCGTCGTGGTTCATGTCGCCCCACGGCGCAGCCGGAGCCGCGATGAAGGCGCCCGCGTGGGACTTGTCCTCGAGGCAGTGCAGGAGCGCAAAGGACGCGCGCGCGAGCATCCCATCGTCGCCGCTCACTTTGCCGAGGGCCTGCGGGATCTCCGGCTGCGCCTGCCAGGCGCGTTCAAAGGCCTGGCGCACGTTGCCGGCGCCCTTCTGCAGCGCGGTCCGCGCCACTTCCTCGGCGTCGGCCCTGGAGTGGGCGAAGCCGATCGCGAGCTGGAACGTGCCCGCGCGGACGCCGATCTCAGAGCCGACCGAGACGTTTCCAGGACCGGCGCGGTCGTACATGTAGGTGAGGTAGCCGTCCGCATCGCTGAGGTCGATGTGCACGTCGGAGCTGCGGTAGTAGCCGGCGGTGGCGCGGCTGAACGGGCCGATCAGGCAGATCCAGATGTCCTGCTGCTGGAGGAGCAGGGCGGGTGGATGGGTGTCGATGACCCAGCCGTAGTTGCCTTCGGCGCCTGGCTGCCAGTGGGCAGAGGCCTGCATGTAGAGGCGAAGGTCGGGAAGCTCGGGCGTAAAGGTGGCCGCGATGAGCATCGCGTTCTCCTCCGGGTCGGAGAAGAATTCCTTGGTCAGCCGGTACTCGTGGTGGGTCGAGTCGACGCGAAAGGCCGGGACGCCGGGCTTCAGCCAGGTGATGGAGTGCTGGCCGTCGGCCGCGTCGTCAACGGGCGGCGCGCCCCCGGCGGAAACGAAAAAACGGAGCTCGTGGAGGGCGACGTGGTCGAGATAGGGAAAGAAGACTTCGCTGAGGTTGCCGTCGACGAGCGTGTACCAGACCTTGCTCCTGGAACCGGGCGCCGCTCCGAACGCCATCTTGCGTCCGGGGCCCCACATCGGGGGCGCGCCGGGACCTCCTGGAGCTTCCATCGGCGGATAAGTATGGGGAGCGTTCGCGACCGATAGAATCGAACGACGACCCCGCCTTGTCGGGGAGGTGGCTGAGTGGTCGAAAGCACCCGCCTGCTAAGCGGGTAGGGGGTGTGAAACTCCCTCGAGGGTTCGAATCCCTCCCTTCCCGCCACTTTCGTGCCGAGTGTGCCGTCTGTTAGGTATCGCTCGACCGGGAAACCGAACAGAGCGCACACTCGCCCTTAACGGCGGTTCAGATGTAGCCGACGACAGCTGAGCCCTGCTTCAGCTTGTAGAACAGACTGTGCGACTTGCCGTCCGCGCTGAAGATGTAGGTGCCATTCAGCGTCGCATCGCACGGGCCCGCATCCGGGAACTGCTCGCACTCGTGGTCGGCGACGACGCGGCCGTCAGGCAGCCATGTGTCCGGAAGGAAGTCCAGCGGCCCGAACGCGGTCGCGCTCGATGCCGTCAGGTCGGCGACCGCCATCTGATAGTTGACCAACGGGTCTTTGGCACCATTCCGGGCGGCGATCAACCGCTTGCCATCCGGTGACAACGTCACGTGGCTGTACGCCCAGTCGTCGTAGCCACCCGCTCCGCCGCCGATCGTCAGCTGGACCTTCCGGGTCTGGCCGGACGGCAAGCGAACCTCGAGGTACCCCTGATTGAACACGCCACAGATCTGGGTGCCGTCGTCCAGGATCCCGTAGGCACGGCATTCAGGCGCTACGTCAACGACTTTGCCTGTGCTCGGAGTGAACGTCGCAAGGGCGAAGTGATATTCCAGAAACGGTCCGGCCCCGCCGAGACCGGTCGCCTCTTTGACGAGGTACACGCCGGTCCCGTTCCACGCGAACGTCTGATAGAAGGCGTTGCCGTCAGGAGACGGAATCGTCGCGATCACGTGATCGTCCGTCGCCGATCCGAGGTGAATCCGCGAGGTCCAAGTGTCGTCGGTGATCGTGTAAATCCACTGAGACAGGTCGGGCTTGACGACCACTGTTCCGGGTCCAAACCAGTTCGGGCTGGCGGCCAGCTGTCCCAGCACCTTCACCTTTCCATCGCTGCTCAGCGATTCGAGCGCACGGCCGTCGAGAACGATCACCTTGCCGGCGACGATGCCGTCGAACTGCCCTTTAACCACTGCGGTCCTGGTCGCGTCGAGGCGCGCCAGTCGCACCTCGGGGACCGCGTAGTCCTGGATCACGAGCCGCAGGTCAGCGGCGGCAGGCGACGGAGCCTGGCTGGACGAGGCGGTCGCGCTCGGTGCGGAGGAAGGTGGCGAAGTGGCGTCCGGCGACCGAGGCACCAAGCCGGAGCCGGAAGACCCGCAACCGGCGAGAAGAAAGGCAACCGTGCCGCCTATCAATACGCTCGCCGGTCCTTGCCTCATGACCCTGAAACGCTACGCCCGCCAGGTCGTTACGGCTACGCCGAGTCGAACCTGTACACGGAACCGCCGAGGTTCACGACGTAGAGCTCGCCGGACTCGTCCTCGCCGAAGGACGAGACCAGCAGCGACGTGTCGACCAACGTCGACATCGTCCACTTACCCCGGAAGTTGATCAGCGTCCGGATCTTGCCTGAGCAGTAATCGCCGAAGACGTAGAACCCATACATCGACAGCACCCTCTGACCGCGGTAGACATAGCCACCGGTGACGGAGCACTCGCCGGCATGCGGGTACTCGGCGACCGGTTTCACGTCGCCGCTGACCGACACCCCGCTGCGGTAGATGTGGTTGCCCTCGAACCGCGGCCATCCGTAGTTCTCGCCACCCTTGCTCGACGCGGGTCGAAAGTCGACCTCCTCCCACGCGTTCTGGCCCACGTCGCCGATGTAGAGGTCGCCGGTCAACGGGTCGAAACTGAATCGCCAGGGGTTGCGAAGCCCGTAGGACCAGATCTCTCGGAGCGCACCCGTGCGTATGTTGGGATTGGTCGCCGGCACCGCATAGGACCCGGTGCTGAAGACCGCGATGCGCAGGATCTTGCCGAGCAAAGTGGTCAGGCTCTGGCCGTTGCCCTGCGGCGCATGGCCGGCCCCGATGTCGCCGCCCGCGCCGCCGTCCCCCATGCCGATGTACAGGAACCCGTCTGGTCCGAACATGACCAGGCCGCCGTTGTGGTTGGACTGCGGCTGGTAGATCGTCAGCAGCGCCTGGCCGGAGGAGCGGTCGGCGACGTCCGCCGACGCCGGTGAGACCCGATAGCGCGCGATCACGGTGTCCCCTGCGTGGCCGCCCGATCGCGTGTAGTTGACGACGAACACCCCGTTCGACTCGAAGTCGGGGTGAAACGCGACGCTCAGCAATCCTCGCTCGCCACCCGCGACGACCAGGGAGCGGATGTCGAGGAACGGAGTCGGCAGCACCCGGCCGTCTTTCATGACCAGGATCCGGCCCGCCTGCTCCACGATGAACAGCCGTCCCGAGCCGTCGCCGGCGCTGGTCACGTAGACCGGGCTCGCGAGCCCGGAGGCGATCGCGGTCAGCTTGAACGAGCCTGCCCCGACCGTCGCCGAAGTCGGCGATGGGGGTGGTGATGGGCTCGGCGACGGAGAAAGCGCCGTACTCGGACTGGGGGACGAGCTGGGCGCCGGCGATTGTGCCGTGTTCTGCTGACCGGTGCAGCCCACCGCCAGGACCAGGGCGACAACGCAGGCGACCCGACGCATGGAGGGAACAGGGTGACGGAACTGCAGCCCTGGGCGCCAGTCGCGAACTCAGCGAAGGGCGATCGGTAGACTGCGAGGCGTGACGGGTCGCGTCGCAAGGGTATTCGCGCTCGTCACGATCCTGCTCGGCGCGTGCACGTTCAGCCTGCCCGGCGCGAAGCACAGCCCCACTCCGTCCTTACCTCAGCCCGGCCCGATCGCGTGGACCGACTGCGGGGGCGGGTTCCAGTGCGGCACGCTGCAGGTGCCTCTGGACTACGACCACCCCGACGGTCGCAAGATCTCCCTCGCCCTGGTCCGGGCCAAGGCGAAGGATCAGGCCAGGCGCATCGGGTCGTTGCTGATGAACCCCGGCGGCCCGGGTGAGTCGGGGATCGAGTTCCTGCGCAGCGACGTCTCGTCGATGAGCAATCTCAACCGCCGCTTCGACCTGGTCACGTGGGATCCGCGCGGAGTCGCCGCGAGCACACCGGTGGCCTGCATCGACGGACCGCAACAGGACGCGTATCTCGCGCTCGACACAGTGCTCGACGATCCGCAGGAGAAGAACGTCGCCATCCAGGCGATGAAGGATTTCGCCGCGGGATGTCAGGGGCGGAGCGGCGACCTTCTTCCGTTCATGGACTCCGCCAGCACCGCCAAGGACATGGACCAGATCCGGGCCGCGGTCGGCGACCAGAAATTGACCTACCTCGGCTTTTCCTACGGGACGTACATCGGGCAGTGGTACGCGCACCTCTTTCCCAGCCACGTCCGCGCGCTCTCGCTGGACGGGGTCGTCGACTCGACCGTACCGGCCAACGAGGCTCTGCTCGGCCAGGTTGTCGGTTTCGAGCAGAACCTCCAGTCGTTTCTCGCCGACTGCAGAAGCCGCACGAGCTGCGGCTACGGGCGCAGAGGCGATCCCGGCTCCAAGCTGACGGCCTTGATGACCCGTCTCGACTCGACACCGTTGAAGGTCGGCGGC
Source organism: Candidatus Dormiibacterota bacterium (assembly GCA_036395015.1). Taxonomy (GTDB): domain Bacteria; phylum Chloroflexota; class Dormibacteria; order Dormibacterales; family Dormibacteraceae; genus 40CM-4-65-16. The sequence goes on from DASWDZ010000016.1 coordinate 21,198, forward strand.
CGCCAGCTGACTCGAGCACTCGCCATGACCGGGTTGCTCGTCACCCTTTACGACCAGAGCCTGTGGCGCTACCTCGACCAAGCGCTCACCGCGGCCGAAAACGGCGACGGACGCATCCTGCTGCTGCTCGCGGACGCCTACAACCACCGCAACGCTGACGGCACGTACGCCAACCTCTTCAACGGCGCGTTTCACTCCGCCTACTGCCTCGACTTCCCGGTCCCGACCGACGTCGCCGAGTACGACAGACTCGGTCCGACCTTCGTCAAGGCCTCGCCTCTGTTCGGGCCGTGGAGCCAGTACTCAAACCTGCAGTGCGCCTTCTGGCCGGTCAAGCCGAAGAACCCGAAGGGGCCCGGCACCGTGACCGGTGCGCCACCGATCCTGCTCGTCGGCGGCACCAACGACCCCGCCACCCCCTACGAGGAGGCGGTCGCGGTCAGCAAGCAGATCGAAGGCTCTGTGCTGCTGACCCGCCAGGGCAACGGCCACACGTCATACGACTCGAGCGCATGCGCGCACGCGGCAGAGGATGCCTACCTGCTGAACCTCACGCTGCCGGCTGCCGGGACGACCTGTTCGGTTTAGGCGACCGGCGCAGCCGCTTGCGTCTTGGTTTTGGTGAAAGTGAGCGCTCCGTCGTGCGCGCCGACCTCGACCGTGTCGCTATCGCTGAACTTGGCCTCGAGCAATAGCATCGCGAGCGGGTCCTGGACCAGGCGCTGGATCGCCCGCTTGAGTGGGCGCGCGCCATAGACCGGGTCCCAACCGCGCTCGATCAGGACACGCCTGGCATCTTCGCTGACGACGAGCGAGATCTTGCGCTCCTCGAGTCGCTTGCGCAGTCGCGCGAGCTGGATGTCGACGATCGCGCCGAGCTGTTCCTGCGTGAGGGAGCGGAACACGATGACCTCGTCGACGCGGTTGAGGAACTCGGGCCGGAAGTGGTCACGCAGCACGCCCATGACCGCCTCGCGCACCACTTCAAACGGACGGTTTGAAATGTCCTGGATGAGCTGGCCACCGAGGTTGGAGGTCATGATCAGGACGGTGTTGCGGAAGTCCACCGTACGGCCCTGGCCATCGGTCAGCCGGCCGTCGTCGAGGATCTGCAGCAGCACGTTGAAGACGTCGGGGTGCGCCTTCTCGATCTCATCGAAGAGCACGACCGAGTAGGGCCGCCGGCGAACGGCCTCGGTGAGCTGCCCGCCCTCGTCGTAGCCGATGTAGCCGGGCGGAGCGCCCAGCATCCGGGCGACTGTGTGCTTCTCCTGGTACTCCGACATGTCGAGCCGGATCAGCGCCTGCTCGTCGTCGAACAGAAACTCAGCCAGTGCGCGAGCGAGCTCGGTCTTACCGACACCGGTCGGGCCGAGGAAGATGAACGATCCGACCGGGCGATTCGGGTCCGCGAGCCCTGAACGCGACCTGCGGACGGCGTTCGCCACCGCGCTGACGGCCTCGTCCTGGCCGATGACGCGGTCGTGCAGCCGCTCTTCCATCTGGATGAGCTTGGCGACCTCGCCCTCCATCAGCCTGGAGACGGGGATGCCCGTCCACTTGGCGACGATCTGCGCGATGTCTTCCTCGCTCACCTCTTCCTTGAGGAGCGGATGCCCGCCCTGGAGCTGGCCGAGCCGAGCATTCGCCTCCTGCAGCTGCTTTTCGATCTCGACGGCCTTCCCATAACGAAGCTCGGCGGCCTTGGCGAAGTCCGCCGCACGCTCTGCGCGTTCCGCGTCCAGTCGCACCTCTTCGAGCTTGGCCTTGAGGCCGCGGATCTTGGTGATGACTTCCTTCTCCTGGTCCCACCGTGAGCGCAATGCGCTGCGCCTTTCGGAGAGCTCGGCGAGCTGCTTCTCGAGCCCGGCCAGGCGCTCCCTGGAGGCGCGGTCGGATTCCTTCTTCAAGGCCTGGCGCTCGATCTCGAGCTGGCGGATCTGGCGCTCGAGCTCGTCCAGCTCGACAGGCATGGAGTCGATCTCGGTGCGCAGCCGAGCCGCCGCCTCGTCGATGAGGTCGATGGCCTTGTCCGGAAGGAAGCGATCGGTGATGTAGCGGTTGGACAGCATGGCCGCGGCGACGAGTGCCGCGTCCTTGATGCGGACGCCGTGATGCACCTCGTAGCGCTCGCGCAGGCCGCGAAGGATGCTGATGGTGTCCTCGACCGACGGCTGGTCGACGAGCACCGGCTGGAAGCGCCGCTCCAGCGCCGCGTCCTTCTCGATGTGCTTGCGGTACTCGTCGAGCGTTGTCGCGCCGATGGCGCGGAGCTCGCCGCGCGCGAGCGCGGGCTTCAACAGGTTCGCGGCGTCGATGGCACCTTCGGCGGCGCCCGCTCCGACCAGCGTGTGCAGCTCGTCGATGAACAGCACGACCTGGCCGTCCGAGCTTTCGATCTCTTTGAGAACCGCCTTGAGCCGGTCCTCAAACTCGCCGCGGAACTTGGTCCCTGCGACAAGGGCGCCGAGGTCGAGCGCGACCACGCGCTTGCCCTTCAGGCCTTCAGGCACGTCGCCCTGGGCGATGCGCTGGGCGAGCCCCTCCGCGATCGCGGTCTTGCCCACCCCGGGCTCACCGATGAGGACCGGGTTGTTCTTGGTCCGGCGCGAGAGGACCTGGATCACGCGGCGGATCTCCTCGTCCCGGCCGATGACCGGGTCGAGCTTGCCTTCCCTGGCGAGCTTGGTCAGGTCGCGGCCGTACTTCTCCAGGGACTGGTACTTCGACTCCGGGTTGGGGTCGGTCACGCGGTGCGCGCCGCGGACCTGGCGCAGCGCGCTCAAGAGTGTCTCGTGGGTCGCCCCCGCGTCCTTGAGCAGGTTCAGGTCGGTGAGGGCGAGCAGCAGATGCTCGGTCGAGATGTACTCGTCCTTGAGTCTTTCGGCTTCGCGCTCGGCCTGCTGCAGGTGCCTGGTCAGGGCCTCGCTCAGGTACGGCTGGCCAGCCCCACTTACCTTGGGGAAACGCTCGATCGCGGAGACCAGCGCCGGCTGCAGCGCCTCCACGGGAGCTCCCGCGCGCTCGAGCAGCGTGCGGGCGACGCCTTCGTCCTGGCGAACGAGCGCGAGCAGCAGATGCTCGGGCTCGACGGCCTGGTTCTGCGTGGCGCGCGCCAGCTCGGCAGCATCCTGCAGGGCCTCGAGCGCCTTTTCCGTGAATCGTTCCTGCTTCACATCCTCGGTTTTTCCATCCGGGCCGGGGGCTCAAACGGGTTCACCGTATCTTGCAGGCATGCCTGAGCTGCCCGAGCTGGAGGCGCTGCGGATCCGGATCGGACCTCGGGTCGAGGACAAGCTGATCACGGCCGCGACGGTCAACCCGAAGAAGGCCCACCTGCTCCGATACCCGGTCGACAACTTCGCCCTCGAGCTGCCCGCCCGGCGGATCAAGTCGCTTACCCGACGCGGCAAACACCTGGTCTTCGCCACCGAGCTGGGCGGAGGCGGCGATCCGCGGTGGCTCGTGATCAACCCCATGCTGGGCGGCCGGTTCCAGGTCGCCGGTGGCGAAGCGCCGGTGCCGGCGACCGAGGTCTTCACGCTGCGCATCGAAGGCAAGCAGGAGCTTCGTTACCTGGACTTTCGCGACATGGGCCGGATCTACTGGGTGACGGACTGCTCGCGCGAGGTCCCGGCCTGGGACGCCCAGGGCCCGGAGGCCGACTCCGTCGCGGAGATGGGCCTCGACGTCTTCCGCAAGCGCCTGCGGCGCTTCCGCGACGAGCTCAAGGACCTGCTGCGCAACCAGGAGTTCCTGGCCGGCATAGGCAACGCCTACTCGGACGAGATCCTGTTCGAGGCGCGCCTGCTGCCTCTCAGGCGTCGCGCCTCGCTCAGGCCGGAGGAGGAAGAGGCCCTGTTCCGGGCCATTCCCTCGGTGCTTTCACGGGCCATCGAAGCCATCCTCGCCAACCCCGACTACGAGGAGTCGAAGCAGGACCGGACGTTCATGGCCGTGCACATGAAGGGCGGAAAGACCTGTCCGCGGTGCGGGCACCGGATCAGCCAACTGGGCTCGAACCGCGAGCCGCTGAACTTCTGCCGGGGCTGTCAGCTCTAGCCGGCGGCCGCGCTCCGGTGTCCGGCCAGGTTCCCGGCGATGCTGTCCAGGAGGCGCTGCGACGCGACCGCGATCTCGTCCACGGCCACTTCGAAGGCGGCCTCGTGGCGTGACGACGGCTTGGTGAAGCCGCTCACCTTGCGGACGAACTGGCGTGCGGCGGCGCGGACCTCATCGTCGGTGGCGATTACGTCGGCGTGGCGCAGTGTCTTGATGCTTCGGCACATGGCTCACAACGATAGAGAGCCTCACGGCCCGCGATGTGGCGGCAGCTCCGGAAGGTCCGGCGGCGCAAGTCGCGCCGGATCGAGCCCCGCGCGTTTCAACATCGCGTTGGCGAGCCGCTCGTACCGGTGCTCGACCAGGTCGCCGACCGGGTCCGCGCTCGCGCTCATCAACTGACGAAAGCTGAGAGAGGAAACCGCGCGGTAGGCAAGCACCGCGCGCGCCGCGTCGGCGCGCCCGGTCAGCGATGCGATGCGCACGAACGCGAGCGCGGCCCCGATCTCGCGCATGTCTCGCCACCGCCAGCCGGCATAGGGCAGCAGCACGAGCAGGATCGGCGGTACGGCGACCAGCAGCGCCAGGATGATCGCGGTCCGGAATATCGCTTCGTGGATGTTCTCCCCCGCGCTGACCAGGGGGTCGCCGGAGTAGCGCTTCAGCGTGTCGGCGATGTCGAGCAGGAACTGCGTGAGGAGCGGGATCCCGCCCGGCACCGAGCTCCGAAATGCCGCGATCCACTGGTCGAAGGTAAGACCGGTGTTCTTGATCGCGTCAGCGATCGCCTGCAAGCCCATCACGGTCTGGTAGATCAGCCAACCGAGGTACGCCCAGACGATGGTCCAGAAGACGATGACCGTGTCGGCCAGCACCCGAAGAAAGGCCGGCCACCTGGCGTCCGGGTACGGCTTGAGCATCACGCCTCGCGCACGATAAGTCACCGCGCGCGAAACCGGGCGGCCGTCCGGCCCGGCTCAGCTATCCGATCGCGTAGTCGACCTCGACGCTGACATGGACGTCGAGCTCGCCGACGGGGACCTGGGTCACGGCCTTGTCCGCCGCCCCGGAGTAAACGGGATACGGAACCCGCGTGTTGACCGCGAGGTCGCTTACCCGGAGCACCGGGCCCAGCCGCACGCCGGCCGCGGAGGCCATGGCCTGCGCTTTGCTCCGGGCGTCGGCGATCGCCAGCGCCCGCGCCTCGGCCTGCGCCGCCTTGGGGTTGGCGAGCCCGAACCCGACCGAGATGTTGGTCGCGCCTCCCTGCTGGACGACCGCGTCGAGAGCTGCGCCCACGGAGTCGACGTTGCGCCACTTGAACTGCAGCTGCTCGGACGCGCGGTAGCTGGTGACGGTGCGGCCGTTGGGATCGTAGACGGGTCCGATCCAGTAGCCCGATGTGCTGAGGCCCTTGTCCGGCACGCCCAGGCTCTTGATGCGGGTGATCAGCTTCGCGGCCTTGGCGGCGAGATCCCTCTGGGCCGCACTCGCGGTGCCTGCCTGGGACTCGAGTCCCGCGGTGACGATGGCGAGGTCGGGCTTCTTGGACACGGTCGCGTCGCCGCTCGCGAGGATCGCGGAATCGATTGAGGAAGAGCTGGTGGCCGAACGCACGTTGACCAGGGTCGGCGGACGGTTGGCGACGATGACCGCGGCAACGACGACGGAGACGATGACCGCCGCCGCGACCGGGATGACGAGCAGGCGCAGGTTCTGGGGCATCGTGGGCGTGACCTCCTTTGCCTCCAGAACGCCGCTGAGGCGGCGCGGGTAACAAGCCGCGATACTCGATCAGGTGTCGGCCGCCGACTGGCTGAGCGCGTCGCGTCTCTTGCTGATCGTGCTGCTGTGGCCGGCTGCGGTGGCAGGCGAGGGCCGGCTGGTAGGCGTCGGTCTCGTCGTCGCCGCGGCGACCGACGTCCTAGACGGATACCTGGCCCGCCGCCTGAGCGTGGCGTCGGTTCGTGGCGCCCGGCTGGACGCGATCGCGGACACCAGCCTCATGGTCTCGGCCGGCGCATGGCTCCAGCTCCTGCACCCTCGACTGGTTGCCGACAACCTGGCGCTGCTGGGAGCGACCGGCGGCCTCTACGTCGCAGCGGTGGTCGCCAGCTGGCTTGCGTTTCGACGCCTGGTGAACCCGCGGCAGCTTTCGGCGAAGGCCGCCGGTGGGTTGCTCTACGCCTTTGCGCTGATCACCTTCCTGACCGGCGCCTATGAGCCGCTGCTGTTGACGGTCGCGCTGCTGGCGCTCGGGATCGCGTCCGTCGAGGCAGTGGTGGCGGCCATCATCACCATCCACGCGACAGGAATCGCGAGCAGGGTCCGCTCCCAGAGTCCCCAGCCGGCAAACGAGGTCGGGAGCAGCAGAAGGGCCGCCAAGAGCATCACGACCTCGGCGGCGCCGATTGCGGAGCAGATCGGTCCATAGTCGCGGGCCAGGACCAGCGGCGCCACAGTCAGACCGATGACACCGATGCCAGTGGCGGCGCGATGGAGCACGGTTGCACTCGTCGACGCAGGATCGAGATGGATCAGCGCGGACAGGATGAAGGCGATTCCAGCGACGACGAGCGCGATGCGACCGGAACTTGCGCCACGCTTCAGAAGCAGCGCTAGCGCAAAACACGTGGTCGCAACGAGCACGATGGCCACGTCAACTGCCGCCGCCGCGGGCATGCCGGGCACCGCAAGCCTGCTGATGGTGCGTGAGACCGGGTCGTAGCCGGGGGTGACCGCCGCTGCAGCGACGACCAGAACCGCAGCGTTCGGCGGCGAGATGATGCCGATGGCGCGACAGGCGCGACCTACTCGGGACTCGGCCACGAGGGTGGATCGTAGCCGACGTTCGGCACGGTTCCCGTACGCCAGTACACGCCCCGGCGCCGCTGCATCAGCTCTTCATCGACCAGGTACCTGCGTAGGGCGGCGAAATCCGGATGCCGGCGCGTGATGGTGCGGTTGACCTCCGCCTCGTTGTACAGCCGGCCCGGCTGAAAGTCTTCGACGAGCCAGCGGAGCACGGCGAGCCGCTTCTTGCGCTGAACGGGGATGCTGATCAGACGTCCCGCGACGTCGACGAAGTTCTCGAGGACTGGTTCGCCGTCACGCATGAGCCTGCGAGGACGAAGCTACAACGCGGGCGTCAGCAACTCGCGCGGCGTGCCTCGGCGGCTTGCGCCTCGGACCAGTTGTAGGCGGGCAGCGGCGGTGCGTATGAACGCGGACCGGCGCACGCGGCCTCGGTGACCTGCTGTCGAAGTCCAGGATCAAGAGAGTCGCGCGAGGCGAGCAGCGCGGGCGTCGCGTCGCTCGACAGCTCGGACAGGTACTGGCTGTCGATCTTGTGCGCGGACTGGGCGTGACTCGTGTTGAGCGCGACCACGATCGCCTCAGGGTTGGCGATATTCAGTCCAAGCAGGACGAGCAATGCTGTCGTGGCGGTGGCGCCGATGAACCATCGACGCTGCCGGAACGCACCCAGGAAGTCGGCGGCGAGCAATCCGAAGACGACACCCAGCCAGACGGCGAAGACATGGCTGTAGAGACGCAGCATCGTGAAGCCGTAGGCCTCCTCGTAGAGGCTGAGCCGGCGAAACGCGACTACGTCCACCATGAGGATCAGGGCGATCGCGCACTCGGCGAGCACCAGGAACGCCAGCCGGGTGCTGCGTTCTTTGAAGGCGCTGATCCGGCTGAAGAAGATCAAGAGGCCTAGGGTGATGCCACTCACCCACAGCAGCTGGAAGAAGCCGGAGCGCGCGTAGTCCGAGTACGTGACACCCGCCGACCGCAGCGTCTCGGCGGCGGCGCCGGTCGCAGCGAGCACCTGGGCCAGGGCGAAGGCCGCGAACACCGCGTCCAGGACGGCGAGGACCACCAGCGCTTCCGTCGCGCCGAGCCGCCAGCTGGGACCGTCGACGCGATCGAGAGGCTCCGAGGCGGCCAGCCGCAGAAGGCCGGCTGCGGCCAGCGAAGCGATGAGGACGAAGAGAACATCCAGGATCAGCCGGCCGACGTCGATGTCCACGTCGAAGAAGGAGGCAAAGACGGGGTCCGCCGAGGCGAGCAGGCCGCCGAGCAGCAGCGCGATGGGCGCCGCGATGACGACGCCGCGGGCGAACGGAATCGCGGAAGTGACGCGGCCGCGGACACGAACGACCGGCCGCGCGACGAACGCCACCCCCGCAGTGAGCTGGATGAAAGCGTGAACAGACCGCGCGGCGACGTCGGCCACGCCGAGGTCGTAGAGCGATCCGCGCACGGCGAGCGACGCCGCGACACCGAGGAGGCTGATGGCGGCGAGCAGGTCCGGCCACAGCAGCCATGGACTCGCCCGCAGCATGAGCGCTCCGGCGAAGAGGGCCGCGGCGCCGCAGAGGAGCCTGGGCTCCAATCGCTCCATGCGGCCGACCCATGCGAGCGCCAGCGCCGCGGCGATGAAGGTGGCAGAGGCGGCGACACCGAACCTGCCGTTGCGGAGGGCCTGGTCAGCGACGAACCCGACCAGGAGGGTTGCGACTACGGCCGCCCAGGTCGCGTTCGCCCGGAGCTTGGGGCTGGACCAGGCGGGAAGGG
>DASWDZ010000017.1:0-6155 GCA_036395015.1 Candidatus Dormiibacterota bacterium
TCCACAGTGTGGAGCGCGACCTTTGCGCCACCACAGCTCGCTGTGCTACCTTGCGCCAGCAACGGCGCGGGGTGGAGCAGTCTGGTAGCTCGCTGGGCTCATAACCCAGAGGTCGAGGGTTCAAATCCCTCCCCCGCCACTACTACCAGGGTCGTCCTGAGCAGGGCTGGAGCCCTTCACCTCCTTTCGGGTGTCGAGGTCGAACAGCTTCTTGTCAACGGCTTTGTCAACGGAGGGGTCTAGGGCAGCGTCCTTGGGCCCCTTCGTCGTTCCCAGGATCACGCCGGCGACGGCGTTGGCCGCGTCGCGGTCCATGCCCGGCAGGACGTGCGCGTAGATCTTCAGCGTCACCGTGATGGAGGCGTGGCCGAGCCGCTCGCTGACCACCTTGGGAGGCACGCCGGCCTGTAAGGCGACAGTCGCGTAGGTGTGGCGAACGTCGTGCAGCCGGATCGGGGGCAGGCCCACTTTGCGGGCGCCGTCGTGCTCCCACTCGACCTTGGCTGCGAGGCGCTTGAAACGGCTCCTGAACCGGTCGGGATGCAGCGGCGTGCCGTCGATGTCAGTGAACAGCAGGCCGGAGGCCTCGACCTGGACGCCCCACTCGGCGAGCTGGGCGCGCTCCGTCTTGCGCAACTCCAGGTGCTCGCCGAGCGCCGCAACGGTGGCGGGATCGAGGGCGAGCAGGCGCCGGCCGGCGACGGTCTTCGGGTCGGACAGGTGGACCTGGTGGTTGACCACCACGCGCGGGCGCCGCGGCGCCACCCAACCGGCGGCGAGGTCGAGGTCAAGGTCTCGCAGCCCGGCGACCTCGCCGCGGCGCATGCCCGTGGTGGCGAACAGCATCCAGGCGGCGAACAGCCGATCATCGCGCGCGTGCGACAGAAAGGCGCGGAGCTGCTCGGCGGTCCAGACCTGCATCTCGGGGGACAGGCCGTTAGGGGCGTCGACCGCGTCAGCGACGTTGCGCGTGACCAGACCCCAGCGAAGCGCGTCCTTCAGGGCCTTGTGCAGCATGGCGTGGATGTTGCGGACGCTCTTCGGCGCGAGCGGCTGACCGTCGCGCCGGTGGTCCGCCTGGAGCTTGGCGTAGAAGGCGTTGAGCTGGACCGGGCTCAGCGCCTGGATCCTGACGTCACCGATCAGCGGCACGACATGGACCTTGACGTTGGTCCGGTAGTTCGCCGCGGTCGAGGGACGCCGGTTGGCCTCGACCGTAGGCAGCCATTCGTCCTCGAGGAAGTCGCGCACGGTCCGCTTCGAGCGCTTGGCCAGCTCGCCCCGCTGCCGCTTGGCGATCGCCGTGTTCAGGTCCTCCTGGGCGGCCTTCTTGGTCTTGAAGCCACCCTTGGACGTCTGCCGCCGGCGGCCGGTCAGCGGATCCGCCTCGATGTCGAGGTACCAGGTCCACGTCTTGCCGCGCCTGCGGACGCTGCCCATGCTCATCGGCCGAGCATCTCCAGCAACGGAGCGGTGGGGACCTTGATCTTGCCGTTCAGCCGGAAGGTGCGGATCTCGCCCCGCTTCACTGCCCGGTAGGCGGCCGACCGGCTCATGCTGAGCAGCTCAGCGGCCTCCTCCACGGTGATGGTCGCAGGAAGTTCGCGGAGGTGAGAACGCGACTGGCGCCGGCGCGGCGCTCTCCGCCGCCTTGGTGGCCGCGTCTGGTGGTCAAGGTCCATCCGATCCTCGCACTATCGCCGATGTCCTCTTATCCGCAGGTGTTGCGTGGTGCTGGGGCTTTCCTCGGCCTCCGCTGTGCTGTAGCCTCTGAGGGCTATCACGTCCCCAAGGGGACTGGATTGCCATGATGAAGAGGACAGAGCTGCCCTGTCAAGGACGAATCTGTCACACCTGTTGGGGGCGAACGGCATGGACGTTGCAGAGGTGATCCGTCACCGCCGGGCCATGATCGGGCTCACGCAAGCGCAGCTCGCCGAAGCCGCCGGTGTTGATAGGCGCCAGATCAGGCGATACGAGGCAGGCGAGACGCATCCCACACTTCCTGTCGCCGTGGCGATTGCCCGAGTCCTTGGCGTCTCGCTCGATGAGCTGGCCGGAGGAACGGTCGTTCATCGAGTCGACCTCTCCGGCGACTGGCAGGCCTGCTGGCAGTCACAGCGAGAGGGCATCGAAGACATTCGGGTTCAACCCGTTCGCCTTCGCCAGCGGGCCGAATTGATCCAGGTCGAAGCTCTCGACCGAGGGCGGCCGCTCGAACAGGGCGGCTATCTCTGGAGCGGCGAGCTTCGTCTCTGGGACAACGAAATCCTCATGGGGTGGTACGCGGCGAACGATGGTTCTGTCCGTTCCAAGGGAACCATGTATTACGTCACGCATCCTCACGGCCTGAGTATGACCGGCCGATGGGTCGGGCTCAGCTACGACGGACGGATCGTCACAGGCTGGGCGAGCATGGCCAAGGGCGAAGATGAGGCCAGGGAACTGGTTGCCAAGCTGAAGGAGTCCGGCGGTGCATGAAGTCTGCGAGGTCGTCATCACGGCGCCTGATCCTGACTGGCTCGCCGAATTCACGCACAAGCTGGTCACGGAGGGGCTCTGCGCCTCCGGGCACAATTTCGCTCCCATCCGGTCGATGTACCGATGGCAGGGTCAGATCTACGACCGGACGGAGGGACGGGTCGCGCTACGCACGCGGCGTAGCCTCCTGCCGCAGATCATCGAGCGCACCAGGCGCGACCATCCCTATGAGGTGCCGAGCGTCGTAGCTCTGCCGATCGTTGACGGTGGACCTGACTACATCCGCTGGATTCTCGAAGAGACCGAAGCCGCTGATGGCTGACATCACGCGCCGGCGGCCGGCACGCTACGGCGGGCGTGGGGATACCGCCCTGGCGGTCGTCCTCGACTGCGCCGATCTTGATCGGGCAGGCGAGTTCTGGTGCGCCGCTCTCGGCTACGTTGCATTGCCGAAGGAGCCAGGGTCCGGACCCTACCGCGTGCTACTCCCGGCCAATGGTGACGGGATTGAGTTGCTGCTACAGCAGGTGCCCGAGTCCAAGGCGACGAAGAACCGGATGCATCTCGACCTTCGTGTCCTCGACCTCGAGCCCGAGGTGTCACGTCTCGTTGCGCTGGGTGCACGCCACAGCACAGGGGAACTGCTCCACAACAACGGCTGGGCCTGGTATGTGCTGCTTGACCTGGACGGCAACGAGTTCTGCGTGCTGCGTCCGCCGGATGGGAATCGAGACGGACTCATCTCGGTCTGTAATAACATCAATGGATGACTGGTGAGCAAGGGGATAGGCAGGACACGTGGAGCGAGGAGCAACTGCCGCCCGCGCCGTCTATGGGGCTGGTCTCCTTCGAAAACCTCGATGAGACCGAGTTTGAGGAGTTTTGCTACGACCTCTTGATCGAACTCGGCTTCGTCAACGTCGACTGGAGGAAGGGCACTCCGAAGAGTGTCAGTCCCGCGGACCGTGGCCGCGACCTTGTCGCCCATCTTGAGCGCAAAGATGTCGATGGGCATAAGTACTTCGAGACGTGGTTCGTTGATTGCAAGCATCACAAACGAGGCATCCCGCCTGACGCATTGCAGGGTCTCTTCACGTGGTCAGAGGCAGAGCGACCTGCCGTTGCGCTTGTGGTTGCATCCGGCTACCTGTCGAATCCGGCAAAGGATTGGATGGATCAGTATGCAACGAACCGACATCCGCCCTTCCGGATCCGGCACTGGGAGAGGCCGGTGTTGAGTCGCATGCTGGCGAGCAGACCAGCGCTAATGCAGCGACACGACATCATCGTGGCTGACTCTATGCGCACCCTGAGTGAGATCCTTGCCGCTGAACAGGAGTTCTTTGACAAGGTTTGGTATGTACGGAAGCTGATCCTTGAAGAGAGTATCGAGGATGGTCGACACAATCCGTTGCCCCCGGATATCGAGGAGCAGATGCATGCTGCAATGCGCGCCGTTGAGGAACGCTACGGCGCGGAGAACGTGGGGCCATGGGATGACTGGGAATGGGGTTTCGTCAACGGCAAGCTCTCAGCCCTGCGCTGGGTGCTTGGCTCGGAGTGGGACTTCCTTGACACCTAAAAGAAGCTCGCCCGTTCCCGTGACGGGCAGGGCCGCTGCCCCCGCGGCTCACCGAGCTGCACCGCCTCGGCGCTGTCGCCTGAAGGCGCGAGCCTCTGTAGGTCAGGCCCGCCGGATGCTCGAGAAGTACCGCGTCCAGCTCTGGGCCCAGCAGCTCGGCACCGCGCAGACGGTCGGCGATGCCCGCATCCGCAAGATGCTGAGTCCGTAGCCGGCCCTACTCAGCGTCCTGTGCCTCGATCAGGTCGAGGTCGCGGACGCAGAAGCCGTGGTGCTCGAAGGTCTCGTTGAGCACCGTGCCGAGGCACTGCCGCACCAAGCGGCCCCGGGCGTACGGCGGCCAGACATCGTCGTCGGGCACCGGCGCTCGCGCTGCGAGCTGCACAGCGGTGACCTCGTCGAGCCAGGCCTCGAGCTCGGCGGCCTGTGCGTCACGCACGCTCACGATCTCGTCGAGGGCCGGATCGAGCGAGAGGTCAAGCCCGTGCGCTCCACGGTAGGGCTCGACGGTCGTCCCGATGCCCATCGGCGTGAACAGCTCCGTCGAGCCCAGGCAGCAGCGGCGGAACCACGAGTCGTGGACGAAGACCAGGTGACGGATCGTCTGCACCGCCGACCACTCGTCGTTCACGCTGCGGCGCTCGATGCCGGGCGTACGGCGGATTCGCTCGATCGTGGCGGCCCAGCCGGCATGGAGCTGACGCGATGCCTCGCGCAGATCGGCAGGGTCCTCGGAGCGGATCAGCACCCGCACCGGATGACGCCGGTCGAGCTCTGCCTCGACGTACTCGGTGACCTCGACACCGTTCACCACGAGGTTGGTGATGAGCCCGTCGATCACGGCATCCTGCATGACGACGCCGATCAGGCGTGCCCCGGTCAGATCGCACTCGCGGAACTCCGCACCGTGCAGATCCTCGTCGACATACCGCGTCATGCTCCGCATACTACAGAGGCTCGCGCTTTCGAGCGACCGCGCCGAGGCCGCGCAGCTCGGTGAGCTGCGGGGCCGCGGCCCGGCCTGTCACCGGAACGGGCGAGCCTCTGTGTGTAGGTCCGAGCACCGACAAGCCAGCCTCCCCGGCTTGATTTGGCCTCTTCCAGGTCCTGACCGAGCGCGAAGAACGCAACAGCGTCGCGATCGCCTCCAACGAATCCTTCTCCGGATGGACCAAGACCTTCACCGACCCGCGCTCCAGACCGTCGGGACGGCGGAGGCCTACCTCGGCCGCACGGCCTCCGCCCACGAGCACGCCGCGCGCCTGCACGCCCTGTACCAGCAGACCGGCTCGCCGACAATCGCCGCCTGGGCCGAGTACGTCACCGGCGAGGCGCTGGCCGCTGACGACCCCATGACCGCGCTCCGCCACCTGGATACCGCCGCCGCCACTGCCAGGCAGGCCGGAAACCGGCTCATCGAAGGCGTCGCCATCGTGGCCGCGACCGCCTGCCGCGGCCGGCACGGCGAACCCGAGGCGGCCCTGCCTGCCGTCGCGGCGGCGGTCAGCCACTGGCAGCGCCACGGTGACTGGATCCACCAGTGGCCCACTATGCGGACCGCCGCGATCCTGCTGTCGAGGGCGGGCGACCACCGGTCCGCTGTCACCATCGCCGCAGCCGTCGCCGCCGCCGGCCCACCAGCATATGGACGGGAAGCCGACGACCTCGCCGCCGTGCAGGCCGCAGCCAGATCGGCGCTGGGACCCGCGGCCGCCCGGGCCGCAAGCCACGCCGGAGCAGCCCTCGAGCCCAGCAGAGCCGTGCCATACACCCTGGCCGCCGTGGCCCGTCACGCTCCCACGTGACGGTCTCATCACCGGTCCTCGAACAGCGCGGTGGACGCGCCCGTCTGACCGCCGCCCTCTTGGCCTGCGGCTCGCCGATCCCTCGTCGTCGGCAGGCTGCGAACTTGACAGAGCACGGTTAGGCGCTCGCTGGAGAAGAGCCTCGCAAATCCTTCAACGTGTAGACGTGAAGATCTCGAATGAAGTCGTCAAGCCTCTTCGTCTTGCGTAGGGATTCTGCTTGATGGTTCTCGGTGAAGATCGCCTCGACATAGGGAGTAGCTGCCGAGATGATGATGTCGAAGGCA
>DASWDZ010000018.1:0-4087 GCA_036395015.1 Candidatus Dormiibacterota bacterium
TACATGCCGGCCGAATCTCTAACCTCCGCCTTCGCCCGACTGACGATGTCGCCGGTCAAGCAGTTCGGCAGAACCGTGAACCGGCGGGTTCGGCAAGTGCTCCGGCGGCGAGGTGGGCCGACCGTGGTTGGCGCCGGAGGCATCGCCTCGGCTGCGGCATTTGGCACAGCTCGGGCAAGGGTCGGGTGGGGTCCGTTGCCATCAATCGAAGATGACCCTCAGGGCTTCGCAGCCGAGGTCCACAACCGCCTCCAGCGTCTGCACAACCAGACGCAGGACGCGAACGAGTCCATTGCGGACGAGCGAACCGAGCGCGAGCGGGCGCTATCGGGTCTTGATCGGCAGATCTCGGGCCGAGTCAGCGCATTGGAAAGCCAAACCAAGTCGATCGCGACTGATGGGGTCGTTGAACAGATCTTTGGCTGGATCTTCATCGTGGCTGGCGTCATCCTTGGGACCGTCGGCAACGTGCTGCAGACGCTCTGACGGGTGCGCCGAAAGAGTTAGGCGCCCATGTCTTTCCCCATACAAATCAACGGGCACCTACGGGCAAGATCCAGCATCACCACGGCTCCCTGATTGGCCGTTTACCCAGGCCAGGGCTCCATCACCGGCACGGACACGTAGGCTGCGCTTGTTCTCGCGGGAATCAGCGGGTTCGGGGTTCGAGTCCCTGGCGGCGCACCAAAACCCCAGGTCACAGCGTTGATCTGGGGCTTCTTGTTGCCCGGAACCGAGCCGAACCCGCACTTTACCCGCACTTTTCGTCCTCCGGCGGTTCGCGGAGAGCGTCCTCACCGCATCCGCAGGACTTCCGGGCGCCTGCCGTTCCGCATCGAGGCCGCGCTGAGACATCCAAGCCCGCACCACATCGATGTCAACGCCTCCCTCCCGCTGAACGTCCAGGGCACGCAAGCGGTCGACGACGTCGTTCGCTGCCTCCCTGGCGACATCAGCAAGGACGACATCACCAGCCGGGCGAACGGAGGCCCCGCGCAACACAGCGAGACTGCTAACCGCAGGGTCATTCGACAGAGCCTCGATCACAGCCTCGCTCGTCGCCGCAGGCGACCAGATCCTGAAGTGCAGCATCCGCTCAGTCTGCACCCGTTGATGATTGAACGGCCGCTCCCGCAAAACCTCAACGAGCGACGACACCGCCCGACAACGAGAGCGGTTCGTCTACCCCACCGACTCCCGCCAGCCTTGGTGCCCGGCGTCCTTGACCTCTCGGCCGCGTACAACATCCCAGTCCGCGCGTGAACCAAGGCGCTGCGTGAATCTCCCCCACCAACTGCGCCGGAAGGAATACGGTTCTTGTCACACAACGGCGGGCCCACTTGCCGACTCAGGAGGAGATCATGGCAAGGCACAGCAGAGGCGGACGGGTACTCGCAATCATCGTCCTCATCATCGGGGCGGTCATGGTCGTGGCCGGCGGCGTGACATGGTTCATGGTGCAAGACCAACTCTCGGACGAGAAGATCACCGTCGCCGACGACGCCGACTTCCTGGCAGGAGACAAGGTCGACGGCCCCTTCTCGGCTTACGCACAGGCAGACATCATCAGCAAGCATGCGCTCGAGGCGACCAAGGGCAAGACGTACGCCCAACTGGGGCGAGACGATCCGATTCGTCAGACCGCGATGTCGGCATCGTTCCTGCGCGCATCCCTCTACACATCGGTCGTGGCATTCGGGGTCGCGGTGATGGCGGTTGGACTTGGCATCGCGCTGATCCTGATCGCCCTGGCGCTGATGTCGGTCGCGAAGGCCTCGGTCCGCGAGGCAGAACCTGCCGTCTGACCTCCTCACCGGCCGGTCGACGGTGACGAAGCCGCCGCCAGGGAGCCGTGCCCTGGCGGACGGCTGGCAGCCGACCCGTGCGAAGTGGACGCCGAGCGGATCGCCAGATCCCGCGGTTTATCCCGCACCTTTGAACGCGACACGCCGCAAACCGGCGACAACCACCATCCATAACCAGCAGTGCATATACACAGGTCAGCGCCCAGATTCCGCAGCCGACGAGCACCGCCAGCAGGCCTCTCGCGGGAATCAGCGGGTTCGGGGTTCGAGTCCCTGGCGGCGCACAAACACCCAGGTCAGACGGCACCTCCGTCGCACCACCTTGACTCCCCCGGCGCCCGTAAGGACGTCCGGCTGGACATCACCGATCTGTATGTGTTCCGCGGCGAGCAGGGCACGGTGTTCGTGATGGACGTCAACCACTCCATCGCCACCGAGGCCACCGGCAGGAAGGTGGTTTGGTCCGCTACCCGCACGCCGTTCTCGGTTCGCTAGTCCGCCGGATTGGCTCGCGCGTGCGCGGACGGTCAGATGAACAGCAGCTGGGCGCCTTCGGTCATCTCGATGAAATCGGAGGCGCTGATGATGCCTTCGACATCGTCGCGGAGGTCGGGCTCGCTCAGGTGGTTCATGTCGGCGGACATCCGGCAGGCCCACAGGTGTCCTCCGGCGGCGACGATCTGGTTGAGGAATTCGGGCACCTCGGGCACACCGAGGTCAGCGATCGACTTCTTGAGCATCCTCGTCGCCATCGCCGTCATGCCGGGAAGGGGCGCGAGTGCCTGGGGTAGGTGTGGGTCACCGACCGGCAGGTGCATGGCGGCGTTGCCGGCGGGGCTGAACTGAAGGTGGTGCATCCGCGACTTCGTGATCATGTCGAAGCCCCAGAAGGTGAAGAACAGGTGCGTCTCGACACCCTCGCCGAGTGCGGCGTTGGCGAGGACGAGGCCGGGGTAGGCCATGTCGAGGTTGCCTTTGGAGCAGATGATCGCGAGCTTGCGGCGGCTTTCCGTGTCGTCGTCGAACGCCGGCACGATCGCCGGCCTGACATCAGTGGTAGTCATCGTCGGATTTCCGTTCACACGCAGCCGTGCGGTTTGGGCAGACCGGCGATATAGGCCATCTTCTTCACCGGCTTCTTCGGGAACAGCGCGAACTGCTCCTTGACGGGGACGCCGCCGGCCATCTGGACCCGGCGGGTTGTCGGGGTCTCGCCCTTGGCCTGGTAGTCCTCGCGCAGGAACCGGATGACCTTCCAGTGCGCGCCGGTCAGGTCGATGCCGATCTGCGCGGCGAGCACCTTCGCGAGGTCGGTGTCCCACTCGTCGTACTCGGTCAGGAAGCCCTCGTCGTCGACGTGGACCTGGTGGCCGTTGATCTCGGTGACAGGCATGTCGCGCCTACCTTTCTGGATTGACGGGTCTAGCGCTCGGGGTGCTTGCCGGACATCGACATCAGGGCCGGGACCGGGACAGGGCGGCCGCGGAGCAGCAGGTGCCAGTAGGCCCATCGGAAGCCGAGCTTGCCCCAGTGGTTGACGTGGCTCTCCTCGAGCAGCGTGAACGGTCCGACGCCGGGGACGGGGTACTTGCCCGACAACGGCTCGGTGTCGTAGTTGAAGTCGATGAGCAGGCCTTTGCCGTGCCCGGACTCGACGAAGCAGTTCGCGTGCCCGTCGAACATGCGGGTCATCGGTCGGCCGTGGACGTGGTCAACGAAGTTCTCGGCGAACAGCTCGACCGAGAAGTGCGCGACAGAGCCCGCCTTCGACGCCGGGATGTTCGACGCGTCACCGATCGCGAAGATGTTGTCGTACGCGGTCGACAGAAGGGTGTGCTTGTCCACCGGCACGTAGTTGAGCTCGTCGCCGAGGCCCGAGCGGCCGACGAAGTCTGCGCCCATGTTCAGCGGCACGGTGACGAGCAGGTCGAACCGCACCTCGCGCTCGTCCATCGACACCAGCGTCTTGGTGTCCGGGTCGACGCGGTCGACCACGAAGTCGCCGTCGAAGACGATCTTTCGGTCGGCGAGCATCCCGCCCAGGTGCTTCGACGCGATGGGCTTCGTGAACGCGCCGTCCAGCGGAGTGACGTACGAGATGTCGACGTTCTCCCGCATGCCGCGCTCGGCGACGAACGCATCGGCGAGGAAGGCGAACTCCAGCGGCGCGACCGGACACTTGATCGGCATCTCGACCACGTGCACGACGAGCCGTCCACCGTCCCAGGTCGCCAGCTTGTCGCGTAGCGCCATGGCACCGTCGAGCGTGTAGAAGTCGAAGA
>DASWDZ010000019.1:0-25133 GCA_036395015.1 Candidatus Dormiibacterota bacterium
CCCGTAATCTCTCCACCGCGGCCGCCAGCCGGCGCTCACGGGTCTCCGGCTTCTTGGACTCCTCCAGGCTGCGCGCGATCTCTTTCCTGTTGGTGAAGGAGAGCTTGTCCCACGCCGTGGCCGCCTTCTTGTCGCGTGCAAATGCCCTGGCGAGATCCTCAGGAGGCTCGACGACCCGTGGCGCGGTGTCGAGCTCCAGCTCGACGGTGACCGTGTCGCCATGCTTGACGCCCGCAGCCTGCTGGATCGACCTCAGGACGCCCAGGCAGTACGTCCCGTCGCCCATCGGCATCAGCGATCCCCGGTAGGGCTGGCCTGCGATCACGGCCTGGACCTTCGGCATGCCCTTCAAGCCCATCCGCGAGGCAACCGCCTTCGGCACGACGACGAGCGTCCCTCCTCCGCCGCGGGGCGTGGCCTTGAGCACGCCTTTGAAGACCGGCATCTAGGCCTCGACCGGCGAGCGCTCGGCCGCCGCAAGTGGCTGCCGGCCGACGATGAGGTCCGCCGCGCGCTCGGCGATCATGATCACCGGCGCGTTGGTGTTACCGCGTACTGGCGTCGGCATCACGGAAGCGTCTACGATTCGTAGCCCGTCTACACCTCGCACGCGCAGTTCCGCGTCGACGACGGCGCCCATGGCGCACGTGCCCGCGGCGTGATAGATCGTCTGGGTCTGGGCGACCACGTGCTCGAGCAACGTGTCACGGTCGAGCGCCGCGGGTGCCTCATGACCGCGCGCGATGTGGCGGGCAAGCGCTGGTTGACGCGCGAGCTCCGCCGCCATGCCTACGCCCTCAAGCATCGTGTCGAGATCGGCGGGATCCGAGTAGTAACCGAGCTCGATCCGGGGCGGCGCCAGGGCATCCCGGGACTGCAGGCCGACCCGCCCACGAGCCCGCGGCTTCAGGAGCGTGGGAAAGATGCTCAGCCCAGGCTGCTGCGCCCGCCGCCGCTTGTCCACGTATGTGATCCCAGGCATGACGTGAAACTCGATCTCCGCCTCGGTCGACCCGGCGATGCGCGCGAACGCGCCCACCTCGACGTAGTTCGTGGTCATCGGACCTCGCCTCTCGCGGTCGAAGCGCTCGCGGTTCACCTCGCTGATGACGTTCCACAACCCGATCGCCTCGTGCGTCTCCCAAGACGTCAGCACACCCTGGTGGTCGTGCAGGTTGGCCCCCACGCCTGGCAGCTCCAGAGTGATCGGGATGCCGTGGCGTCGGAGCTCGTCCGCGGGACCGATGCCCGAAAGCAGGAGAAGCTGCGGCGAGTTGAACGCGCCCGCGGCGAGGATCACCTCGCGGCCGGCCGTCACGACCCGACCACCGTCGTCGGTCGCGACCTCGACGCCGGTGGCGCGGCCGTGCTCGACGACGACTCGGACAGCCCTGGCGTCGGTGAGCACGGTGAGGTTGGGCCGGCCGATGATGGGATGCAAGTAGGCCGCCGCGGCGCTGCAGCGCTCGCCCTGCCGCTGCGTTACCTGGAAGAAGCCGGCTCCCACCTGCCGCTCGGCGTTGAAGTCGTCGTTTGCGGGCAGTCCATACTCGACAGCGGCTTCCACAAAAGCCGCCGCCAGCGGGTTGCGCGACCGTGAGTCGGACACCGCGAGCGGGCCGCCGGAGCCGTGAAAACGCGACTCCCCGCGCTCGTTGTCCTCTGCCTTCTTGAAGTAGGGCAGCACCGACGCGTAGTCCCAACCCACGTTCCCGAGCGCCGCCCACTCGTCGTAGTCGGCGGCGCTGCCGCGCATGTAGACCATCATGTTGATCGCCGAGCTCCCGCCCAGGACCCGGCCGCGTGGCTGGTAGACGCGGCGCCCCTCCAGCATCGGCTCGGGCTCGCTGAAGAAGGCCCAGTCGTAATCGCTCAGGAAGAGGTTGCGCGCGAGGCCGGGAATGCGGATATCGTCGCTCTCGCCGGGACCGCCCGCCTCCACAACCACGACCTCGACGCCGGGCTCCTCGCTCAAGCGTGCGGCGAGAACGCAACCCGCCGATCCTCCGCCCACGATGACGAAGTCGGCGCGGCGCGAATCCACCGTCCGATTCTAGGCGGGGATCGGTGCGCCCTTGAGGTGCGGTCGCGGATACGGCGGCGGCGTGAAGTCGGCGAAGGAAGGCTGAAGCGTGACGCCGAAGACCTGGCTGGCGCTCGCTCCCTGTCTGGTGGCGTTGGCGTTCAAGGCGGATGGTTGCAGCGCGCCTTCATCCCACGAGCCGGAGTCGAGGCGCTTCAGCTGCACCTGGATCGCGGCGATGGTCTCGGCAGGCGTGAACGCGCAGTGCCCGGCCCGGTGCACGAACAGCTGGCGCAGCATCTCGCTCTTCCCCTGCGCCGCCACGGCCTGAGCGTATGCGCCTTCGTTGCCTGGGATGACCAGGCCGTCATCCGTGGTGTGCATGGAAACGACGGGAACCTGAAGGAGGCCGTCGAAGCTGATGTTGCGATCGAGGTAGGCGGCCGCGCCTGGATCGGCCTTGATCCGCTTCCCGGCATTGAGACGCGTCAGGTCCGCCTGCAGGTCCAGGCCCGCCGCCGCATACAGCGCCTTGACCTCGTCCAGGCTGGGGGACGGGGCCAGGAGGCGGCCATAGTCGACGCCCACATTCCAGGACGGGTTGCCGCCGGCGCGCTGCTCCAGCTCGAGCCGAAAGCCGAAGGCGAACGCGAAGTCCACCCGTGACTCCCAGGCTGCCTGGGCGCGAGCCCTTGCGACGTAGTCGGTCGGCGCCGGTTCCGGCTCCAGGGGATTGAACCAGCCAGGAAGGTCGATCAGTGCGGCGACCAGGGCCAGCCGAGCCTCACCCTTTGCCGTCGTCTGCGCCTCGATGTAGATCTGCTGGGCAAGCAGCCGGTTGGCCTCCGAGTCGACGATGTGCACCAGCTGCAGGTCTGAATTCGGGGCGAGCAGGGTCTTGAACGCGTACGCGGCGTCGAGCTCCGCGTTCCACGTCGCCACGCCTCCCGCCAGGACTCCGCACTGCGGCATAGCGGCCGTGAAGCGCTCGGGATGGAGCTGGACCAGGCCCGCCGTCACGAGCCCACCCAAAGACGCGCCCCAGGCGATGACCCGTTCTGGCGCGCCGATCTGTTGAGTGAACAGGTCCAGCAGGGCCATCTGGTCCTTCAGCGCGTCCTCGACCGCCCAACCAGTCGACGAGTAAGCGGACCCGGCCGCAGCGAAATGGTGATCCAGGAGCCACGCGCGCAGGACGGGCAGCGAGGCGGATTGGGCTGGGTTGGGGGCGCCGGTGGGAGCCACGTAACCGTGGCTGTAGAGAAAGAGAGTCCGGTTCCACTGCCGCGGGACGTCGATCTCATAGGGCGCGGCGCCGATGACGCCGGTGCGATTCCCGGGCGTCGGATACGCCTGCTGCGGCGCGGGTTGCGATGGCTGGCAGCCCGCGGTCAGGACCAGCAGAACGACCAGTGCTAGGTGGCGCACCCGCCTAGATGTTGGACCGTCCCTGACCACCATCGACTGCGATACACGCGCCGGTGACGAGGCTCGCCTGCCGCGAGCACAGGAACGCGACCACGCTCGCGACTTCGTCCGCCGTTCCGAACCGGCCGAGCGGCATCTCGCGGTGTACGAAGTCGGCGATGCCGTCAGGGTCGGCCTGCTGGCGGCGGTGCCAGCCGCCGCCCTCCCACAGGATCGAGCCCGGAGCGACTGAGTTGACGGTCACGCCCTTGGCTGCGACCTCACGCGCGAGGGATTTCGCGAAGCTGATCTCCGCGGCCTTGGCCGCGTTGTAGGCAGGCGCGCCCCCCGACTCGCGTCCCCAGACGGACGCAATGACGACGATGCGGCCCCAGCCGCGTTCGGTCATCCCAGGCAGGACGAGCTGCGACATGCGCGCGCTCACGGTGACGTTGCCTCGGAACGCGTCCTCGAACTGCTGCAGGCCGGTGTCCTCCCATGTGATCCCGGCCCGCGCGCCGAAGTTGTTGACGAGGATCTCGACCGGGCCGAGGTCTTGCTGCGTCTGTGCAACCGCTCGGACGCAGCCTTCCTCGGTGACGACATCGGCCACCACGCCAACCCCGCCCAGCTCTTGGGCCACGCGTCGCACGTCGGATTCAGTCCGCGCCACTACCGCCACGCGCGCGCCTTCCTTCGCGAGCGACTGTGCGATGGCGAGGCCGATCCCGCGGGTGGCGGCGGTGACGAGCGCGACCTTGCCCTCGATGCCGAAGTCCACCCGCGAATCCTAGATACAGTCGATGCGTGGCGCTGCCTCCCGACATCGCCCGGCACCTCAACCTCGATGGGTCGCCGGTCACGCCCCGACCGTCGGCCACGGTGCTCCTGGTGCGGGGCCGTGACCCGTGGGAGCTGCTGCTCGTCCACCGTCCGGGTGGCGCGGACTTCGCGCCGGGGGCGTACGTGTTCCCGGGCGGTGCAGTGCACGACGAAGACCACCTGTGGGGCGACCAGATCGCGGCCGCCGCGGTGCGCGAGACGTTTGAGGAGACGGGCATTCTCCTGGCGCGCAAGGGGCGGCGCATGGCGCGCGACGCCGAGACCGCGGCGTTGCGATCCGGGATCGCCCGGGGTGCTTCGTTTGCCGAGGCGATGCGGTCCCTCGGCCTTGTCCCCGCCTTCGATCGCCTGGCCTTGTTCGCGCGGTGGGTGACTCCCGCGCAGCTCCGTCGCCGCTTCGACGCGCGCTTCTACCTCGCCCGGCTGCCGGCCGGCCAGACGGTGCAGCCGCAGGAGGGCGAGGTCACGGACTGGCTGTGGGCCTCACCGGGTGAGGCGCTGCGAAACCCCGACATCACGCTTGTCTACGCGACGCACGCGGTGCTGGAGTCAGTCGCCGGCGAGCCTGACGTTGACAGGCTGTTCGCGCGGGCGCGCCGACTCCAGGACGTGCCCATCGTGGAGCCGCGAATCGTGCGGACCGAGGACGGCTGGACGGTCGTGCGCGACTAGCGCCAGAGGTCGCGCCAGCGGTCGTAGTGGATGACCTCCACCCCACCCTGGCGCAGGACGTCGAGCCCCACGGGGTCGCGGTAAGCCTCGCGATAGTAGACGCGCGCGACGTTGGCGTTGATCGCCATCTTGGCGCACATCACGCACGGCGAGGCGCTGACGAACATCACCTTGCCTGCCAGCTGTGCGCCTGCCTTGATGAGGGCGTTCTGCTCCGAATGAAGGCAGCCGCAGGCTCCGGGAGTCGTCGAGTCGCAACGGTTGGGCAGGCCGCGGGCGTTGCCGTTGTAGCCGATGCCCAGGACCTGGGTCAGGTCCGGGGTCGTGATCACCGTGCCGACCTGCAACCGCGCGCACGTCGACCGCTTCGCCAGCTCCTCGGCCATGCGCATGTAGACCTCCTCCAGCGGGATGCGGTCGGGTGCCTGCTCGGACTCGGGAAGCGGGTGAAGCTCGGCCACGTGGCTCATGTTAACGGCCTTGTTTATACCCCGATCCAGGGCTACAATTCCCAACATGTCGGTGCTCGAACTGTTGTTCGCGCTGCTTCTGGTATGCCTCATGGCTTTGGTCGCGGGAGTAGCGTTCCTCGTTTGGAACCTGGTTCGTCGCTCTGAGGTTCACGCGCGCGACGTCGCCGAGCTCAAGATGCGCGTCCAGGCCGGCGGCCAGTCGCAGGAGGTCCAGGCGGCCGAGCTGCGGGAGCGGCTCACCCAGACGCAGTCGGCGCTCGAAGGCCTTCGCTCCGCGGTCTCCGCCCGGCAACCCATCGAGGAGGAGGCGCGGGCGAGCCTGAAGCGACTGGAGAGCGTGATCGCGGGCAGCTCGAGCCGCGGGGCCGCCGGCGAGCGGATTCTGGAGGAGGCCCTGCGCCACCTGCCGCCCGAGATGCTGCAGCGAAACGTTTGGGTGGGTGGCAAGGTGGTCGAGCTGGCGCTGCGGCTCCCCGGCGGCAAGCTCCTGCCCATGGATTCCAAGTGGGTCTCCAGCCCCGCCCTCGAGCAGCTCGCCGAGCCCGGCCTGGACGCCAACCGCCGCGCGCAGCTGCTCGCCCAGGTCGAGCGCGAGGTCGAGCGTCGGGTGCGTGAGGTCGGCCAGTACATCGACCCCGCGATGACCACCCCGTTCGCGCTGGCCGTGGTCCCGGACGCTGCCTACGACGTATGCCGCGGCGCCATCGTCAACGCGCACCGGCGCCACGTCATGGTCGTCGGCTACGCCATGGCCTTGCCGTACCTGCTGACGCTCTACCAGCTCCACCTCCAGTTCGCCCGCACAGTCGACATGGAGAAGCTGCAGTCCGCGCTCATCGACATCGAGCGCCAGGTGGACGTCCTCGAAGGCATCCTCGAGAACAAGGTCCAGCGCTCGCTCACGGTGCTCCAGAACGCCTACAGCGAGGGAAGGCAGGCCACGGCGAAGATCCGCGCCTCGGCCCAGGCAGCGCAGGTGAGTGAAGTTCCTGCGGAAACCCTTTCCACAGATTCCCCCGGTACGGAAAAGGACCTTTCCACAGAAACCCTCCGGCTCGCCCTCCTCGACTCGGTCCAGTAGGCCTCGTTTTGCCCGCTTTCCCCCAGGCCTTGCCCACCCTGTGCCCAAGTCCTCACCAGGGATATCCACAGGTAATCCACCAACATGTTGGGGGTAAAAGGCATGGGAGGCCAAATATCTTGTGCTTTAGGCTTGACAAGCCCAAAAGCCGGTCGTATAGTCCACACCGTTACATCGAGGCCCTGGGGCATAAGTGGCGGGCATGCTCTGGGGCCTCTTGCATCCCCAAACGAATAATCCCAACGACCCTGCATACGTCACAGCAACGCGGTTCAAAAACACCCTCTCCGGGGATGATTTAAGGAGGCGTAACTCTCAGATGGCCAAGAACATCGCCGACCTCACCGGCGCCCGCTCCAAGCACACGAACGGGAACGGGCATGGCAAAGCCAAAGGCCTGCGCTTTGGTCGTTTCTTCACACCTCCAGGCAGTCACGCCTACGACCTGGTGGAGTGGGAGCGGCGGACGGCGGCCATCACCGGTGAGAAGGGCCAGGTCATCTTCGAGCAGAAGGACGTCGAGGTCCCGCGCTCCTGGTCACAGCTGGCGATCAACGTCGTCGCCCAGAAGTACTTCCGGGGCAGCCCCGGCAGCCCCGAGCGGGAGACCAGCGTCCGCCAGATCATCGACCGCGTGGTCGAGACGCTCGCGAGATGGGGCCGCGAAGGCGGTTATTTCGCGACCGAGGAGGACGCGCAGAACTGGAGTGAAGAGCTGCGCTACCTGCTCGTCACGCAGCACGCCTCCTTCAACAGCCCCGTGTGGTTCAACATCGGCGTCCCCGGCCGGCAGCAGCAGGCATCGGCCTGCTTCATCAACTCGATCCAGGACTCGATGGAGTCGATCCTCGACCTGGCCAAGACCGAGGGCATGCTGTTCAAGTTCGGCAGCGGCACGGGCACCAACCTGTCCGTTCTGCGCTCGTCGAAGGAGCAGCTCTCGGGCGGCGGCACCGCGTCCGGCCCCGTCTCTTTCATGAAGGGCTACGACTCGTTCGCCGGCTCCATCAAGTCGGGCGGCACGACCCGGCGCGCGGCCAAGATGGTCATCCTCAACGCCGACCACCCCGACGTCATGGACTTCATCCACTCCAAGGCGGATGAGGAGAAGAAGGCGTGGGCGCTGATCGAGGCTGGCTACAACGCCGGCTTCAACGTCCCCGGCGGCGCGTACGACTCGGTTCAGTTCCAGAACGCCAACCACTCGGTGCGCGTCACCGACGACTTCATGCGCGCGGTGATCGACGACAAGGAATGGAACACGAAGGCCGTCGTCGATGGACGCACGGTCGACACCTACAAGGCTCGCGACCTATGGAAGGAGATCGCCGACGCCGCCTGGATCTGCGGCGACCCCGGCCTGCAGTTCGACAGCACGATCCAGGACTGGAACGTGGTCCCGAACACCGGCCGCATCAACGCGACAAACCCGTGCTCCGAGTTCGTCTTCGTCGACGACACCGCCTGCAACCTGCTGTCCCTGAACCTCATGAAGTTCCAGAGTGAGCAGGGCACGTTCGACGTCGAGCGTTTCCAGCGCGCCGTTGACATCACGTTCACAGGCCAGGAGATCCTCGTCTCCAACGCGTCCTACCCCACTCCCCAGATCGCCAAGAACTCGGACGCGCTGCGGCCGCTCGGCCTGGGCTACGCGAACATCGGCGCCCTGTTGATGTCGATGGGCCTCGCCTACGACTCCGACGAGGGACGCCGCTTCGCCGGCGCGATCACCGCGATCATGACCGGCCGGGCCTTCGCGCAGTCGGCTCGCATGGCGCAGGTCAAGGGACCGTTCAGCGAGTACTCCAGGAACCGGGAGCCCATGCTGCGGGTCATGGAGAAGCACCGAGCCGCCGCCTACCAGCTCTCGACCTCGCCCGAGTCCGTGGACGTCGTCAACACTTCACGTTCGACGTGGGACGAGGCGGTCAAGCTCGGCCGGGCGCACGGCTACCGCAACGCCCAGGCGACGGTGCTTGCGCCGACGGGGACCATCGGGCTGATGATGGACTGCGACACCACAGGCATCGAGCCCGACCTTGCCCTGGTCAAGTACAAGAAGCTCGTCGGCGGCGGGCTGCTGAAGATCGTCAACACGACCGTGCCGGCGGCCCTACGCAAGCTCGGCTACGACGAGACGAAGGTCAAGGAGATAGTCGAGTACATCGACGAGAACGACACCATCGAGGGCGCCCCCCACCTGCAGGACGAGCACCTGAAGGTCTTCGACTGCGCGTTCAAGCCGGTCAAAGGCTCACGCTCGATCGCGTCGATGGGCCACGTGCGGATGATGGCGGCGGTCCAGCCGTTCATCTCCGGCTCGATGTCGAAGACGGTGAACCTTCCCACCGAAGCCACTATCGAGGACATCCAGCAGACCTACATGGAGTCGTGGAAGCTCGGCCTCAAGTGCATCGCGATCTACCGCGACGGCTGCAAGCGCTCTCAGCCCCTATCCACGTCGCTCGACAAAGAGAAGAAGAAGGACGCCGACGTCGAGTACCGCGTGGTCCGGCGCAAGCTGCCCGACGAGCGCAAAGCGGTTACTCACAAGTTCGACGTCGCAGGCCACGAGGGCTATCTGACCGTCGGCCTCTACGAAGACGGGACTCCAGGCGAGCTGTTCGTGACGATGGCCAAGGAAGGCTCGACGATCTCGGGTCTCATGGACGCCTTCGCCACGCAGACCTCATACGCTCTGCAGTTTGGCGTTCCGCTGAAGTTCATGGTCGACAAGTTCAGCCACATGCGGTTCGAACCGTCCGGCTTCACCAAGAACAAAGAGATCCCGATTGCCAAGTCGCTCGTCGACTACATCTTCCGGTGGATGGCAAGCCACTTCCTGCCGGAAGAGGACCAGGACGAGGTCGGTGTCATTCGACGCGAGGGCGCGCCGCGCCGCGAGGATGCATCGGCATCGGTCGAGGTGGCCGACCCGAAGCCAACCGACCCCGACTTCAAGGTCATCGCTACACCCAAAACCACCAACGGCGTCTCCACGCAGAAGATCGCCTTCGTGAACACGGACGCGCCTTCCTGCCCAGACTGCGGATCCATCACCGTCCGCTCCGGCTCTTGCTACAAGTGCCTGAACTGCGGGGCGACCACCGGCTGTAGCTGAAACACCCCTCCCCAAAAAAGCGCCGTCCTGGGCGACCAGGCGGCGCTTTTGCCTACTGGGGAAAGGCGACCTCGATCAGCGGGCTGTAGCGAACCATCTGCTCCAGGTCGTTGCGCCGCCAGTTGCGCGCGACGTGAGGCAAGACGTCGCGCCGCTCGGCCTCGTCGTCGATGACACGCGCGACGGCGGGCAGATCGGCCCGCGTCCTGCCCTTCAGATGAAAGGTGAAGTGCGGATCGGCCTCCAGGTTTAGCAGCCAGTCCCGCTTCTGGGTGCGCGGAAGGCCGCTGATGTAGATCCGGCCGCCGATGTTGTGAAACACGATCTCGATCCGGCCGCCGATGTTGTGAAACACGATCTCGATCCGGCGCGCCTTGCCGGTGCGGCGGCCGGTGGTCGTGATGTCGATCGTGTGACCACGCTCGAGCCCAGCGTCGATCGCATCCTTTGTGATTGCCATCTGCTGATGGTTATCGGGGGGCCTTCGCGTCTATTCCGTCGCGGATCTCCGACAGCGAGCGCAGCTGCCGCCCGGCCGCATCGAAGTTGGATGGTGTGAGCCATGCTTCAAACGCCGCCCTGACAGCGGGCCACTCGCCGTCGGTGATCGAGTACCACGCCGTGTCCCGGTTACGACCT
The DNA here is from genome assembly GCA_036395015.1 of Candidatus Dormiibacterota bacterium. GTDB lineage: Bacteria > Chloroflexota > Dormibacteria > Dormibacterales > Dormibacteraceae > 40CM-4-65-16. The sequence goes on from DASWDZ010000019.1 coordinate 10,260, forward strand.
TTGATAACCCGGTGCTGGCGGAACACACCTTCAAAGGTGAAACCGAATCGTTCGGCGGCGCGCCGTGACGGCGCGTTGGCCGCGTCGCACTTCCACTCCAGGCGGCGGTTGCCAAGCTCGTCGAACGCGTATCGAGCGAGCAGGTAGATCGCCTCGGTCGCCTGGCGCGTCCGCTGCAGCTGCGGAGAGAGCCATATGTGGCCGATCTCGATCGACCCGTGCTCGGGCTCGATGCTCATCAGGGTCGCGATGCCACGGGCAGATTGCGCCGCGCGGTCGATGATGGTGAATGCGAGGGGATCGTCCAGCTTCGCCCTGTCTTCCAGCCACGTGATGAATTCGTCCCTACCGGCAAATGGCCCGTAGGGCAGGTAGAACCACGTCTCGTCGGCGCCCGCGGTCGCCTCGAACAGCTCTTCGCCATGCCGCTCCGGGCGCAGTGGCTCCAGGCGCACTGAAGCCCCTTCGAGGGCCTTCCGCTCGGGCCGCCGCGCAGGTCGCCAGCTGAATTCGCCCATCGCTTGCACCTTATTCTCCCGGCAGTGGACCGCACGGCACCCGCCATCCTCGACCTCGGCCTGCTCCTCTTTCTGGCCGCGCTGGCTGGAAAAGGTGCACGCGCGATCGGCCTGCCCGCCGTCGTCGGCTACCTCCTGGTCGGGATCCTCGTCTCTCCGTTCACGCCGGGCTACGTCGCCAACCGCGAGCAGATCTCCATCCTCGCCGACGTCGGCGTCGTGCTGCTGCTCTTCGAGGTCGGCATCGAGATCAATCCCCTGCGGCTTGCACGCGAGGGCCGGCGGCTCCTGCTCTTGTCGCCCATCCAGGTGTTCGTGACCTGGATCCTCAGCGCCGCGGCTTGTTTCGCGTTGGGCATGGCACCCGCCGGCGCCGCGATGATCGGGCTGTCGGTCGCGATGTCGTCGAGTGTGGTGGTCGTGAACATCACGCGGAGCCGGCGCCGGACCACCGACCGGCGCACGGACGAGGTGCTGCTGGGATGGAGCCTGATCCAGGACCTCGTCGGCGTCAGCGCGGCGCTGATACTTGTGGTCGTCCTGGGGATCGGCGGTCGCTCAGGTGTGACCGCGGTCGCGGGCGTGGTCGCCTTCGCGGTGCTGTCGGCAATCGCCGCCTTCCTCCTGCCCTGGCTGCTGCGGCGGCTCCAGACGGAGCACGACCTGTTCCTGCTCGTCTCGGTGGCCAGCGGACTGCTTGTCGCCGGGGTCGGTTCGCGGTTCTTCGGCATCCCGCTGGCCCTCGCCGCATTCGTGGCCGGGCTGGCCATCACCGAGAGCCCGATCGCTGCCGAGGCCCGCCAGCGCCTGCTGCCATTCCGGGACCTGTTTGCGGTGATGTTCTTTGTCGCCCTGGGCACGGTGCTGGATCCGGCCGATCTGCTGCAGGGCTTGCCCTGGTTGCTGGCCTTCCTGGCGATGGTCGCCGTCGGCAAGGTGCTGGTCGTCTGGCTGCTGTCGAAACTCGTCCACCTTGGCGCCCGGACATTGCAGCTCGCCGTCGGACTCGGCCAGGTCGGCGAGTTCAGCTACGTGCTCGGAGCGCTCGCACTGGGGGCGGGATTGATCACCAGGGAGGTGAGCGCCGGGCTCATCGGCGCGGTTGTGGTCAGCATCGCCGCGTCCTCGATCCTGGTCCGTCTCGCGGGTAGGAAGACAGCCTCCGAATAACTTCTCCGGAGCCGTCGTTGAATGGGGTTATGAAGATCGCAATCATCGGCTCGGGAAATGTAGGGAAGGCTCTGGCCGGCTCGGCGACCAGGGCAGGACACACGCTGACAATCGCCTCGGCGAATCCGCAGCACGCCGAGGACGCCGCCAAAGCGACCAACGCCAAGGCCTCGCCTTCGACGAAGGACGCCATCAAGGACGCCGAGCTGGTCGTCCTGGCTGTGCCTTCCAGCAAGGTGGGCGAGGTCGTCGGCGTGCTGGCCCCCAACCTCGACGGCAAGGTCGTCATCGATGTAACCAATCGGGTCAACATGCAGGATCCGGGACAGACACTCGACGGGTCATCGGTGGCAGAGCAGGTCCAGCAGAAGGCTCCGAAGGCGCACGTCGTGAAGGCTTTCAATTACGCGTTCGCGACCAGGATGGCCGACCCCATGATCAACGGCACAGCGCTGGACGCATACGTCGCCGGTGATGACGAAACGGCGAAGCAGAAGGTGCTGCAGTTCGCAAAGTCCATCGGTTTCCGTCCGGTCGACGCCGGGCCGCTGGCGATGGCTCGCGCCCTCGAGGGAATGGCGGCGCTCAACATCCTGCTGCAGGTGAAGCACAACTGGCCGTGGCAGAGCGGCTGGAAGATGGTCGGCCCGACCGGAGAGGACAGTTGACCACCGAGACCACGACGCCAACCGGCATCGTCCCCCTCGAGAGAAGCGAGCGTCCGATCGATTCTGGTGTAAGCATCGGCCACGTCCACCTGAAGACTGCCGACATCGACCGCGTCCACCACTTCTACGTCGACATCCTCGGCTTCGACGTCATCGCCCGCATCCCGCAGGCTCTGTTCCTCTCCGCCGGTGGCTATCACCACCACCTGGGCTTCAACACCTGGGAGTCAAAGGGCGGCGACCCCCCACCTCCAGGGACGACCGGTCTCTACCACGTCGCCATCAAGTACCCGACGCGAGCCGCGCTCGGCGACGCGTTCCGCAGGCTGGTCGCCGCCAACTGGCCGCTCGATGGCTTCAACGACCACGGCACCCACGAGGCGCTGTACCTGAGCGACCCCGACGGCAACGGCCTCGAGCTCGCCTGGGACCGCCCCGAGAGCGAGTGGCCGCGCGACGCTGAAGGCCATCTCACCTTCGATAACCGGCGCCTCGACCTCGAAGGCCTGCTCAGCGAAGGCGCCTAGGACCGCACCCGACACCGATTATTTCCGGGCGCTCCGTTCGTCATTACTCGCGGGATGAGAATCGAGGACCTCAGCGCGCAGCTCCAGGGGCGGGTGATCGAGCCCGAAGACCCGGACTACGACGACGCCCGGCAGGTCTTCTACGGCGCCATCGACCGCAAGCCGGCGCACATAGTGCGCGTCGCTGGCGCAGCCGACGTCACTCGCACGGTCATGTTCGCCCGCGAATCCCGCCTCGAGCTCGCGGTGCGGAGCGGAGGGCACAGCGTCCTGGGCCACAGCGTTTCCGAAGGCGGAGTGGTGCTCGACCTCCGCGACATGCGTGGGCTGATGATCGACGACCGCAACCGCACCGCCTGGGCGGAGACCGGGTTGACTGCGCGCGAGTACACGGAAGCGACCCACGCTCACGGCGTCGCGACCGGATTTGGCGACACCGGGTCAGTCGGAATCGGAGGATTGACGCTGGGAGGCGGAGTCGGCTTCCTCTCACGCAAGCAGGGACTGACCATCGACAACCTGATCGCCGCCGAGATGGTTACCGCGGACGGCCAGGTCGTGCGGGCTGACGCCGAGACAAACCCTGACCTTTACTGGGCGATCCGGGGCGGCGGCGGCAACTTCGGCGTCGCGACGCTCTTCGGGTACCGCCTGCTTGAGGTCGGCACGGTGTACGGCGGCATGCTGTTGCTCCCGGCGAGGGCCGATGTCATCGCCGACTTCATCGCCGCGGCAGAAGCTGCGCCCGACGAGCTCACGACGATCGCCAACGTGATGCCCGCGCCGGCGATGCCGTTCCTTCCCGCGGAAGCCGTCGGCAAGCTGTCGATCATGGCGCTCATGGTCTGCACCGGTCCGCTCAATGCAGCTGAGCGGACGGTGGCCCCGTTCCGGAAACTCGTGCAGCCGCTTGCCGACATGCTGCGGCCGATGCCGTACCCGGAGATCTACATGCCTGAGGACCCGAACTACCACCCTGTCGCGGCCAGCCGCACCATGTTCGCCGACACATTCGACCTGCGCTCGGCGCACACCGTCGTCGAGCACCTCGAGGCGTCGACCGCCAAATTTCAGGCCGCGCAGATCCGTGTCCTCGGCGGCGCGATCTCCAACGTGCCTCAGGATGCCACCGCGTACGCGCACCGCACGCGCCGGCTGATGATCAACGTCGCCGCCCTCTACGACCACGCCGAGGAGGCAACGGAGCACGAGGCGTGGGCGGAAAGCTTCTGGAAAGCGCTGCGCAACGGACCGCCGGGCGCCTACGTCAACTTCCTGAGCGGCGACGGCCAGGCCCGACTCCGCGATGCATACCCCGTTGGCGCCCTCGACAGGCTCGCCGCCGTCAAGGCCCGCTACGACCCGGACAATCTGTTTCGTCTCAACCAGAACATCACGCCGGCGCGGAGTGCCGCCGGACAGGGTTTGTAAGCTCGCCCAGGCCGTCGATCCGGATCGTGACCTCGTCGCCCTCCCGGAGACTGAAGTCCCGCGGCGGCACGATCCCCGTCCCGGTGAGCAGGACGCAGCCGGAAGGGAAGCGCTGGTCGCGTCCGAGATAGGCAACCAGGTCGGGGATCGACCGCCGCATCTCCGAAGTAGACGTTTCAGCCTTGAAGACCACAGAGCTATCACGCCGGATCTCGAGCTCAATCGCACGATCGGCCGGCGAGAAGTCCCACGCGGGCGCGATCGCGGGGCCGAGGGCGCAACTCCCGTCGAACACCTTGGCCTGCGGCAGGTACAGCGGATTTTCGCCCTCAATGCTGCGGGAGCTCATGTCGTTGCCGATGGTGTAGCCCACCACCTCGAGCCGGCTATTGCATACGACGGCAAGCTCCGGCTCAGGCACATCCCACGTCGAGTCGGACCGGATGAATACCGGCTCCCCCGGTCCGCGGACGCGCCCGGGCGTCGCCTTGAAGAAGAGCTCCGGCCGCTCCGCCGTGTAGACGCGGTCGTAGGGATCCGAGCTCACCGCCTCGTCGGCTCGTGCCTCGAGGCTGCGCCTGTAGGTCACGCCGGCGGCCCAGACCTCCTGGCTCTCCAACGGAGCCTCACGCCGCGCCTCGTCCGGGAGCGCGCTGGGGATGGCGTCGCGGTCGAGCAGCGCGCGAAGGTCGGCGAGCGGCATGCGCAGCAAAGCGTCGAGGGAGTGACCGTCGCGAAGCCGGTGCCACGCGCGATCGCGGCTCAGGAACACGGCCCCGCCGATCCGCGCTAAAGCGTCGATGACGCTCCGTTCCAGGCGGGGCCTGACGGAAATTCGTAGTCGCGGATCGACTCCGGGCGCATCGTGATGCTCCAGCCCGGCGCCGAGGGAGCAACGTAGCAGCCGTCACGGATCACCACCGGGTCAAGGAAATGCTCGTGGAGGTGCTCCACGTACTCGAGCACCCGGTTGTCGAGGGAACCGCTGACGGCGATGAAGTCGAATATCGACACGTGCTGGACGTACTCGCAGAGGCCGACGCCGCCTGCATGCGGGCAGACCGGCACGCCGAACTTGGCGGCCAGGAGAAGCACGGCGAGCACCTCATTGAGGCCGCCCAGCCTGCACGCGTCGAGCTGGCAAAAGCCGATGGCCTCGGCCTGGAACAGCTGCTTGAAGATGACCCGGTTCTGGCAGTGCTCACCGGTGGCGACCTTGATCGGTGCGATGGCTCGGGCGATGGTGGCGTGGCCCAGCACGTCATCAGGGCTCGTCGGCTCCTCGATCCAGTAGGGCTCGAACTCGGCCAGGCGCTTGACGTTGGCGATCGCGTCCTCCACCTCCCAGACCTGGTTGGCGTCCATCATCAGGCGCCGGTCGGGACCGATCTCTTCGCGCACGATCCTCGCCCTGCGGATGTCGTCGTCGATGCGCTGCCCGACCTTCATCTTGACGTGCGTCCAACCGGCTGCCACCGCCTCCCGGCACAGCGCCCTCAACTTCTCGTCTGAGTACCCGAGCCATCCCGCCGAGGTCGTGTACGCGGGATAGCCCTGACGAAGCATCTCCGCTTCCCGTGCCGATCGCGTCGGCGCCATCCGCTTGAGAATGGCAAGCGCCTCTTCCGCGTTCAGGGCGTCGCTGATGTAGCGGAAGTCGATGCACGAGACGATCTGCTCGGGGGTCATGTCGGCGAGCAGCTTCCACAGTGGCTTGCGCTCGACCTTTGCGTAGAGGTCCCACACAGCGTTGATGAGGGCGGCTGACGCGAGGTGGATGGCGCCTTTCTCGGGACCGATCCAGCGCAGCTGTTGCTCACCTGTGACCGCACGCCAGAAGCCTCGCATGTCGGAGGTTATCGACTCGAGCGTGCGCCCGACGAGAATCGGAGCCAGGGCGTTGATCGCGGCGACGCACACCTCGGTGCCTCGCCCGAGTGTGAACGCGAGCCCGTGGCCCTCGAGGTGGTCGTCGGAGTCGGTCTTGACGACGACGTAAGCCGCTGAGTAGTCAGGCGTCGTATGCATGGCGTCGGAGCCGGCCAGGGTGCGCGACGTCGGAAAGCGCACGTCGTGGGCGGTGACGCCGACGATTCGGTGCACGATCAGCCCTTGATCGCCCCGACCAGCAAGCCGCGCGCGATGAAGCGCTCGAGCACGATGGCCATGGCGATCACGGGTCCGATCATGATCAGGATGAGCACGGACATGTACCACCACTGCGGGCCACGGGTCGCGTTCTGTGCGGCCACGGTCAGCGGAAGTGTCTGCGCGTTGGCGCTGGTCAGGAAAAGCGCGATCAGGTACTCGTTCCAGGCAAAGACGAGAACGAAGAGGAACGTCGCCACCAGTCCCGGCACCGCCAGCGGCAGCACGATGGAGCGGAAGATCCGATAGGGAGACGCCCCATCGATCGCCGCACTCTCCTCGAGCTCGATGGGCACGCTGTGGAAGTAGTCGCGCATCAGCCAGACGACGATCGGAAGGTGCGAGGCGACATAGGCGATGATCAGGGCGGCCCACGTGTCGAGCAGTTCGAGCTGCTGGAAGAAGATGTAGATCGGGATCACGACCGCGACCGGTGGCAGCATGCGCTGGGAGATCATCCAGAACGCGATGTCGTCGTTCCCAACCCCCCTCCTGGAGCGGCGTGCGATCGTGTTCAGGAGCAGCAGGAAGAGCGCGAACCCGGTCCCGACCCCGATCGGCCACGGGAGGTGCGCGGCAACGGCCACGACCGCCAGCGTCACTCCCGCGACGAAGGAGGCAATCGCGCCAACGGACACCCGGTAGCGCATCCGGACGAGACCGTATGCGGCCATCGAGCCCAGGAGCACAGTGATCGCAGTACTCGTGAGACCGACCACGACCGTGTTCAGGTAAGGGCGGAACGTGTCGTCTGCCAGGTCGACGAAGATGTAGCGCCACGAGTCAAGATTGGGCTGGAAGTCCCGCCATGGGATGTAGAACGGGCCGCTGTTCACGTCGAGCGGCGTCTTCAGCGAGGTGATGGCCAGCCAGTACAGCGGGAAGAGCACGACGAACGCCCACGCGAAGAGCAGCGCGTAGGAGACGACCATCGTCGGGAACGAGATCGTGCTCGCGGAAACTGAACGCTCCCGGCGGGTGAAGATCGCCATCGCGCTCAGGCCATTGCCGCCACGCGACGCCGGAACAGATTGACGTAACTGACACCAACGAACGTGACGACGATGAGCAGCATGTAGGCGACGGCGGCCGAGCCTCCGATGTCGAGGGCACGCCAGATGGTGTAGGCGTGAAGCGTCAGCGACTCGGTCGCCGTTCCGGGACCCCCGTTGGTCAGCACGTTGGGCAGGTCGACGATCTTGAAGCCCTCGATCAACCGGATCAGGACGACCGTCGAACTCGCCGGCAGGATCAGCGGGAAAGTGATCCGCCAGAAGATCTGCCATCGCGTCGCGCCGTCGACCACCGCAGCCTCGATGAGCTCGTGCGGGAGCGTCTCGATGGCCGCCAGAAGGACGATGAAGATGAACGGCGTCCACTGCCAGACGTCGCCGATCATCACCGCCAGGCGCGCTCCCCACGGGTTGGTCACCCACGAGACGTCGGTCAGCCCGAAATGCACCCAAAGCGGGTACAGCGGGCCCTTGCTGGTGTCGGTGAGCATCCTGAAGAGGTAAGCCACGCCGACCGGCGTGATCATCATCGGAAGCAGAAAGACGACGCGAAAGAAGCGGCGTCCGGGCAGATGCTGGACCACTAGCAACGCCAGGCCGAGGCCGAGCAGATACTGCACAGTCACGTCGACGCCGACGTAGACCATTGTCACCACGAGCGTGCCGGGCCGGCCGCTCGTCGCGACCGTCATCACGATCAGCAACAACAGCGCTCCTGCCGCTACGGCGGCGAGGACGCGAGCGGCCAATCCCCCCAGGGTTCTATCCGCCCCCCGCGCGTAGCGGTAGAGGAGCAACGCGAGCAGCCCGTAGCCGGCGACGAGAACCACGACGCCCTGCGGGGTGAGAGGCCCCGTCAGACCAAGGAAGTGCTCGTGGTCGATTCCGACGAGGAGCTTGGCGTAGTTGTCGAGACCGACGAACTGCAGGTTGACGCCGCCGGCCGAAAAGCGCAGGCGCGAGAGCGACACATAGAGCGACGCGAGCAGCGGGAAGATCGAGAACGCGAGGATGACGACCACCGCTGGGAGGATGAAGACAGCTCCCGCCAGGCGGTCGAGCCTCGCGCCCGCGAGGCGCATTCTCGAAACACCCACACGAAGGCCGCGCGTCGACACGTAGCCGCTCACTTTAGAGAGGTCCTCTTCTTCTTCCAATGCGGTTGGTGGGGCGGGTGGGCGGCGAGGCTCCGCGCCTCGCCGCTCCACGCCAGGTTCTCTACTTGGTGACGCTCAGGCTTGCCCTGTATGTGTCCAGTTGCGACATGCGACCGATCTCATCAGTCTTGGCATTCCACTCAGCCGATATCTTGGCCATCGTTTGACTGGCGCTCTGCTGACCGGCAAGGAAGTTCGCAAGGTTGGTGTCGAGCGAAGTCTGCTGGTAGTACGCAGTCTGCGGTATGCGCAGGTCGAGCACCATGTTCGGGCTCTGCAGGCTGGCCTTGATGGCGCCAAGGTAGTTGTTTGCCGCTTCCGTGCTCATGCCGGCCTTTGTCCACTGGTCGAGGTTGCTGAACTGCGACGTTCGGTAGGGGTTGAACCCTGTCTTCCCGATCGTGACATCTTCGTTCGACTGCGCCGGCGCCGACATGAAGGAGAGGAAAGCGAATGCCGCGTCCTTGACCTTCGCGGACGACGCCTTGTTGATCGCGCCCGACCAGCCTCCGAATGCCGCGAACGGAGCGTGGTTGACACCGTTCACCGCGTACGGGCACAGGGTTGAGTTGCAGTCGGCCAGCTGGCCGGTCGAGCGATCGAGGACCTGCCTAGATCCCGGCAGGATCACGGCGCCAGTCTTGTCCACGACCTTCGACTGCGACTTGTCGATCGCGAGCGTGCCGATGTCGCCCCAGTCGAGAGACAACGCGCAACGGCCGCTGACGAATAGGCCGCGCGAGTCACCAACGTCGTTGTTGAGCTGGTCCGGCGGGCCGATCCTGGAAAGCTGCTTGTAGATGTCGAGCGCCGCCGCGGCGGCAGGATTGTTGATCAGCGGCTGCATGTTGCTGGTGTTGAAGAAAGCGCCCTGCTTGGTGCCCTGGCTCTGCAGGAAAGCCGCCGCCACCGAGATCCAGGCCCAGTACGACTGCGCGCTGCGCTTCATCGCCAGGCAGGAGCCGTAGTCGGGCCTTCCGTCGCCGTTGAGGTCCTTGCCCTGGTAGCGCTTGGCGATGTCGATGTAGTCTTGCCACGTCTCGGGTGGCTTCAGTCCGTCCTTCTGGAGAAGGTCGGAGCGGTAGTAGACCATCTGGAAGTCGCCGTCGAGCGGAACGGTGTAGACGCGGCCCTTGAACGTGGCGCTGAAGTCACGGAAGAAGGGGGCGATGTCGTTCCACTGCAAGGAAGAGTCGTTCTGCACGCGGTTCGTCAGGTCCTCGAGGTAGCCGGGCGGGACGTAGTCGCCCATCCACTGCGGGTCGAAGACCATTGCGTCATACGAGTTGGTCTTGGTCGCGAAGTCGGTCAGGATCTTCTGGTAGAGGTCGGAGAAGGGGACCGTGATGATCTCGACCCTGGCACCGGTCGCCCGCGAGAAGTCGGGGGCGCGGCGCTGCAAGGGCTCCGCGATCTGCGGTCCGGTGAAGGTCACCACCCGGATTCTCACGCCGCTGAACTTCTGGCCGGAGCTGGTGTTGGATCCTCCCCCGCAGGCCGCGACCAATGCGGCCCCGACCAGCATGACCAAGGCTTTCGCCAGGTATCGCCTCATGTGCTCATTCCCCCTGTGAATGACGGAACGCCGGGCGCGTGGGCCCGGGCACTCATCCAATGAATATGGGATGTTTAGACCCTCTGGTCCGGCTTGTCAAGCCTCCAATGGGCTATTCATCCGATGTCTGCTACCGGCCTCCGGTCATTCCTCCGTCGATGACCAGCCCTGAGGCCATCATGAACCGGGACTCGTCAGAGGCAAGGAACAGGGCCGCCGCGGCGACGTCCTCGGGGCGCCCGAGCTCGTGGCCGAGCTGGCGCTTGCGGATCGTTGCCATGCCCTCCTCCGGGTCGCTGTACGACTCCTTCAGATAGCGCTCGACGAACGGGGTGAGGATGGTGCCAGGCAGCAGCGCGTTGACGCGAACCCCGTGCGGAGCAAGGTCTACCTGCATCGACCTCGTCATGGCCAGCACCGCGCCTTTGGACGCAGCGTACGAGACGCGCCGGGCCAGGCCCATTTCGGCGATTCCCGACGACATGTTGATGATCGAGCCCGAGCGCTGGGCGATCATGTGGGGCACGACGGCGCGACTCACGAGGTAGACGCCCCGCACGTTCACCCGCATCACTCGGTCGAACAGGTCGGGCTCCGTCTCCATGACGTCACCCACGCCGGCGATGCCGGCGTTGTTGAAGAGAACGTCGATGCGCCCGAACTGCCGCACGACTCTGGCCGCCAGCGCGACGGTCTGAGGCTCGTCGGTCACGTCGACCTGTTCGGCGATGGCCTCGCCGCCGGACTGGGTGATCGCGCCGGCGGTCTCTCTCGCTGCGGCACCATCGATGTCGGCGACCACGACGCGCGCACTCTCGGCCGCAAACAGCCTCGCGCTCGCCTGGCCGATCCCGGAGCCCGCTCCGGTGATGAGGCACACCTTGTCCACCAGCCGGCCTCCCATCACGACGCTTAGCTATATGCTGAAGCTCCGATGTTTGTCAACCATCCGAGTTCTGGCACCGCCGGTCCTCGGGCCATTAGCCAATGAACGTCCGATCTATCCGCAACAACGGGTCTAACCCCGCGCGCCGCAAGTCGCGACCCCCGCGCGTCACTGAAGGCGCCGTCGACAAGATCCGCGAGCGGATCGTCTCCGGCGCCTGGGGACCCGGCGACCGGCTTCCCAAGGAGAGCGAGCTGGCGGCCGAGCTGGGCCTCTCACGCAACTCTCTGCGCGAGGCCGTTCGTGCCCTTTCCCAGCTGCGCGTGCTCGAGGTGCGGCAGGGCGACGGAACATACGTGAGCAGCCTCGAGCCCGATCTGCTGCTCGAGAGCACTGGCTTCATCAGTCACCTTCTGCTCGGTGACACCGAGCTCGAGCTGTACGAGGTGAGGCGGATTCTTGAGGCAGCGGCGGCGGCACTCGCCGCCGGCCGTATCGACGCCCAGGAGAAACTGGAGCTGGCCCAGAGCCTGGAGCGGATGCGCGAGGCGAAGAACGTTGAGCAGCTGGTCGAGGCGGACGTCGCGTTCCACGCCGTGATCGCCAAAGCGGCGCGTAACGCTGTCCTGTCCTCACTTCTGGCAAGCCTCGCCACCCGCACGATGCGCGCGCGCCTTTGGCACGGGAGGGAGGCGGATGGCGCACTGGACGAGACACGGGACGAGCACCGGCGGATCTACGAGGCCATCTTGGCGAGCGACCCAGAGCTGGCTCGCGCCGCGGCAACCGCGCACATCGCGAGCAGCGAACGCTGGCTGAAGGGTCGGCTCGCGGCCGGCAACACCGCGTGATGCAGGTCGGACTCCACACTCGACTCAAGCCGGGCGCCGAGGAGCGCTACGCGGAGTACCACCGCGCGGTCTGGCCCGTCGTGTTGAAGGCGATCCAGCGCGTGGGCATCACCAAGTACGTGATCTATCGCGACGGCCTCGACCTCTTCCACTATATCGAGTGCGACGACTACGACCGCGCCATCGCCGAGCTGGCCAGGGATCCGGTGAACATTCGCTGGCAGCAGGAGATGGCGCCGATGATGGAGGTCGCACACGACTTCAGCGGCAAGAGCACCGACCGCCTGGCCCTGATCTTCAACCTCTGAATCCAGGAGCAACGATCCAACTCGGGCGGACACCTCTGACTGTCACGCGACTCGGGCTCGGCACTGCGCCACTTGGCGGGCTTTTCGAACCGGTCGCGGATGACGAGGCGCAGAGAGTCGTCGAGGCGGCGTGGACAGCCGGGATCAGGTTCTTCGACACCGCGCCGCTCTATGGACACGGCCTGGCTGAGCGCCGCCTCGGCGCGGTCCTAAGGTTGAAGCCGCGCGACGAATTCGTGCTGGCAACCAAGGTCGGCAGGCTCCTTCGCGCAGATGCTCCGCCCGATCCCAGCCAGTCGTACAAAGGCGTCCCGCCGGTGAACCCGATCTTTGACTTCTCTTATGACGGCGTGATGCGATCCGTGGAGGAAAGCCTGGATAGGCTCGGCCTTGACCGCATCGACATCCTCCACATCCATGACCCTGACGAGCACTTCTCGGAAGCCGTCGCCGGCGCCTACCGTGCTCTCGACCGCCTGCGCTCCGAGGGTTCGATCAAGGCGGTCGGGGCGGGCATGAACCAGGCCGAGATGCTGGTCCGCTTCGCGCGCGAGGCAAATTTCGACTGCTTCCTGCTGGCAGGTAGGTACACCTTGCTCGATCGCCGAGGCGCTGTCGAGCTCCTGCCTCTATGCGTCAAACGTGGCATCGCAATCATCGCCGGCGGGGTCTTCAACAGCGGCATACTCGCCCACCCCACTCCCGGAACGACGTTCGACTACCGCCCGGCGCCGGCGGAGCTAGTTCAGCGCGCCGCACACCTGAAGTCGGTTTGCGCCGGTCAAGGAGTCGAGCTGAAGGCGGCCGCCATCCAGTTTCCGCTGCGGCATCCGGCCGTGGCATCCGTGCTGACCGGCTGTCGGTCGGTGGCCGAGGTCGAGGAGAACGTGCGCATGTTCCATGCCCCAATCCCCGACGCACTCTGGCAACAGCTCGACGCTTGAAGGTCGACGCCCACCACCACTTCTGGAATCCGTCCCGCCGCCACTATCCGTGGATGGGAGCGGAGCTCGAGACAATCCGCCGAACCTTTGGACCCGACGATCTGAAGCCTCTGCTCCAAGAGACTGGGGTGGACAGGACGGTCCTGGTGCAGACGATCTCAAGCTTCGACGAGACGCGGGAGTTCCTCGACATCGCTAAAACAACGGACTTCATCGCCGGGGTCGTCGGATGGGTCGACCTGACAGTTCCCGACGTGGCAGACACGATCGCATCGCTCGAGAGCGACCTGCTGGTTGGGATCCGGCACCAGGTCCATGACGAACCGGACGCGCGGTGGTTGCTTCGCAGCGAGGTGCAGCGCGGGATCGCGGCGGTCGGTGAAGCCGGCCTGGTTTACGACCTGCTGGTCAGGACGCGGGAGCTGCCGGCAGCCCTCGAGACTGTGAGGCGTCACCCCAACACGCGATTCGTCATCGACCACGCCGCCAAACCACGCATCGCCGCCGGGCCACGCGACAAGCCGTGGGAGGAGGCACTCGCGCCCTTCGCCGACGAGGCGAACGTTTTCTGCAAGCTCTCGGGGCTCGTAACCGAGGCCGACTGGAGATCGTGGATCCTTGAACAGCTCGAACCGTATGTCCAGCGCGTACTCGGTTGGTTCGGTCCCGGACGATGCATGTTCGGCTCCGACTGGCCCGTCTGCCTCCTCGCCGCGGACTACTCTCGGGTCTTCGGCGGGATGCGGGCAATTGTGGGCGAGGACGATGATGTATTCGGAGGCACCGCGATCAAGGTCTATGGGCTGGAAGGACGTAACACCGAGCGATGACGTAGGGCACGCCGGCTGGATCGGGCCGCGGCTGCAGCCCTTTGGCAACGTCAAGGTCGGCTCGGTCATCCCCACCGGGTTTGAGGCATACGCGCGCATCGAGACGCCGAACCAGCTCGCCGGCGTGCTGGCCAGGCACACCTCGACGCCGGACCGCTGCTGGTTCTGCCTGTGGGACGGTTATGGCGACCTGCATGGGCCACCGGCGGTCGCCTATGCGTATTTCTGGAAAGAGGGCGAACCGCGAACTCCGCCCCCGCCAGGCTCCCAAGCGTAGTGCGCCGAACTGACCGCGCTGGGCGCGAGGCCGGTTACGGTCGATGATCCGCTTTAGAAGCTAGGCGACCCTGTCGACCGCCGCGCTCCATCGTTCATCGATGCGACGCACCCTGTAGATCACGAACGCCGCGCCCCACGTCACGACAAACGCGGCGACGATGACGTAGCCCACGACCCCCAGGAAATTGAGCCGTTCAATCGTGCCGAAGACACCACCGTGGAGGCCCATGACCTGGATCAAGATCTGCGCCAGCTGCGCCACGCCGACGAAAAGTGCGACGAAAACCGACAGCGATGTCACCGTCAGGTTGTAGAAGACCTTGCGAATGGGACTGGCGAAAGCCCACGCATATGCCTTCGACATGAACGCGCCGTCCATGGTGTCCATGAGCGACATCCCAGCGGCGAAGATCAACGGCAGCGAGATGATCGCCACCAGCGGCACTCCCTGCGCCGCCGCGCCGGCTGAGATGGCGAGGAAGGCGACTTCCGACGCGGTGTCGAAGCCGAGGCCGAAGAGAAATCCGATCGGATACATCTGCCAGCTGTGCTCGATCACGCGAAACAGGCGTCCGAAGATCCTCGTCAT
>DASWDZ010000020.1:0-5991 GCA_036395015.1 Candidatus Dormiibacterota bacterium
ACCGGGGCGCTGTCGTCCGCGCCCGCGAACATTCGAGAGTGCGCGACCGAATCGGACGCGCCAGCGCCCGGTGCGCCATCGGGATCCGTGCCCGGCGCGATTTCGCCGGTGGCGTTCTTCGTCGAATCTGCCCTCGCCACCGTCGCGGTGGGCGTGCCTTCGCAGCCCGCCAGGGCGATCATGCTGGCCGCCAAGAACAACAGAAGCCGGTACGTTACAAAGGCGACCGGAGTCATGATCGTGGGCGCCGAGTACTCGCTGGAAAGCGAAGTCAGCTGGTCAAGGCGTTGGGAGCCCGTCTTCGCTAGTGGATCTTCGAGGACTGGCCCTTCGACTTGCGCTGGATTTCATCATGGCAGGGGCGGCGGGCATTTCTGATACGAAAAGTTATGCCGACGAAAAAGCGCGAGCGGATGATCAGTGAGCAAAGAAATCACGTACCTGAATTATGTGACCTCGATCACGGCCGATTCGCGAATCGAAGCCGGGTCGGCGGGCGGACAAATCGTCTGGAAGGAGACTGCGCCCTCCCATTCAAAAACCCGTCCGAAATCCGTCCGAACGCCGATCGGGGTGGCGAAGCGATGGTCTGTAAGGGTGCTAAACTTCAGGCCGAGAGCCGTTAGCTCAGACGGTTAGAGCACCTGACTTTTAATCAGGGGGTCCCGGGTTCGAGTCCCGGACGGCTCACCACCGAATCGCACCACAACAACACCGAGATAGACCGAACGGCGGAGTGTGGACAAAACAGTGGATAACCGACAGCGACCATCAGCTTGCTGTCTCCTTGCTGTGGACTTCGCGCTCGCTGAGGTCGGCTGCGCTCACCGCCGGCGTCAGGACACCGTCGAGGGCGGCGGCGGCGCGTAGGTGTTCGGGGGCGAGGTGGGCATCCCGCCTCACCATCGTCAGCGAGCTGGCCGCTGGCGGTCGAGCGCCTCGGGTTCGTGTCGGCATCGACCTCGACGCCGTCCAGCTCGATACCGTGGAGGGCGCCGTCAGCATCCTCGCGGGGGAGGCGTCGAGGCCGCGGGCAGCCGAACGGTGACAACCGTCCTGCCCTTCGCGCGTTCGATGTCGAGCCGCCCTCCGTGCCGACGGACGATCCCGTAGGCGACGCTCAGGCCGAGCCCGAGGTGGGGGCTTTCCTTGGTCGTGAAGAAGGGCTCTAGCGCCCGCTGCCTTACCTCGTCCGACATGCCTACGCCGGAGTCGCCGACGGCGCAGTGCACGCTGCCGTCGGCCGCCCAGGTCCTGACCGTGATGCTCCCGCCACTGGGGAGCGCCTCGACCGCATTGAGCAGCAGATTCGTGAGGACGTCCCGCAGCTCGGTCGGCTCCGCCGCTAGGCTCGGGATCTCGCCCGGCTCCAGCAGGACCTGGATCCGAGTTCCCCGGGCTTGTGCCTCGTCGCGCCACTGGCTCCGGGTCATCTCCAGCGCTTCCTGGGCGAGCTGGTTCAGATCGACCGGGAGGGTCAGGCCGAGCGTCCGCGCCTCGGTGAACTCCATCAGTCGGTGGATCACTCCAGCGCTGTTTCGCGCCGTCTGCTCGATGGTCTCGATCGACTGACGCATCTCCGGCGCGTCCACCTTCGCGAGCAGCAAGTGGAGCCATCCAAGAATCACCATCAGGAAGTTGTTGAGATGATGGGCGACGCCGGCGGCGAGCTCGCGGGTGGCCAGGAGCCGCTCGGCCTCGACAAGGCGCTGCTGTGACGCCTCGACGGTTTCCAGCGCCGCGTGCAGCTCTTCGTAGAACCGGCTGTTCTCGAGCGCCACGGCCGCCTGGTCGGCGAAGGCCTGCGCCAGCCGGATCTCCTTGTCGTCGAAGACGCGGCCCCCTGTGTCGCCGATGCCAATCGCGCCCACGACTTTGTCTCTTGCCAAGAGCGGCACCGCCAGCACCGCGCGATACGGGGCCCGCTCGATCGCGGCCCGGACCTCGGGCGACAGCCCCACCCGGGGATCGTCGAGCAGATCCGGCGTAAAAACCGGACGGCGCTCACGAGCGGCGAGACCGATGACACCGATGCCGTGCGGTAAGACAATGCTCCGACCGAATCCCTCGCCCATGTCACCCGCGACGGCGAGCGCAACCAGATCCATGGACGACGGCTCGAGACGAAAGAGGGCCGACACCTTCGCGTCGAAGAGAGTGAAGACGCTATCCACGATCCGTTGCGCCACCGCCGCAGCGTCGAGCGATTCAGTGAGGAGGCGGCCCACCTCGGCGAGCCGTTCGGCCACCCCTCGGCGCCGCTCGCTCTCCCTGAACATGGCCGCATTCTGGAGCGCGACAGCGGCGTGGGCGGCGAAGAGAGAGAGGAGGCGCAGGTCGTCTTCGGTGAAGACCCTGTCACCCTCGGTGGCGACGACCAGGGCGCCGAGGATCTGCGTCCCCGCGATCAAGGGAACCCCGACCGCCGAGCGGTACCCTTCTTCCAGATGCCGCTCGCGCGCCCAGCCGGGCAGGGTGAACCGAACGTCCGCGACCACATCCCGCGACCAGATCGCGCGGCCCTCCGCGACCGACAGCCCTGCGACGCTTGCGCCCGATGGAAGTCGCGCGCCGATCCACTTGTTCCGCTCCCCCTCACCGCCAGTGGCGATGCACACGAGGTCGCCGGTCGTGCGGTCCCGCTGGTAGAGGATCGACCGCCGAGCCTCGAAGAGTCGAAGCACCGAGCCGACAATCCGCTCCGCCGCCCGCTCGGAGCCGCCTGTCGCGGCGAGATCGTGACCGACCTCGGCAAGCTCCCTCATCACTTCGTCGGCTCGTCTGCGTTCTACGGGATCGCGAAGGATGACGACGAGGGAGCGTTGAGCCGCGTTGGCGACCTCCCGAAGGACACCGTCAGACCCGACAGGGTCGCGCACGAAGCGCTCAACGGGCTTTCCGACCATCTCAGCCGCTCCATGGCCGAGTACCTTCTCGGCGGCTGGATTGACGGACAGGATCTTGCCTTCGGCGTCGAGCGTGACGATGGCGTCCGCGATCACGCCGTAGGCTTCCGCGGGAGCTGGCGCTGACGATTCGCTGGGCCCAGACGTTCGGCGAGTCGTTCTTCGCGGTTTCACGCCGTCTCGCTCCCCAGCATGGTGGCTGTTTCTAGAGGAACACGGATCCATGGGGAATGCACGCACACGCGCCCCCCAGGCTCCTGGCACCGCCCATCTGCGGTGCGGGCTTGACGATTGTGGCTGGACGAGCGCTTAACGAGGCTTGAATCCTTGCGGTGCTCTCTGCGGTCTCGATCGGTCCGCACACGGAACATGCACGGGACCTGGTGAAGCTGACCGGACGTCCACTCGCGCCGCGTCCCGAAAGGTCCTCGAGCGCATCTGCGACGCCGGCCCATGAGCTCATGAGCCTGCGAGGGCAGTCGCGCCGGACGGCGGTGTAGTCCATCTTCAGGTCGCCGCCGATCGAGCGAACGACGACCTCGCCGGAGTTGACGCCGACCCGGATGTGGATCGGCACGCCGGCCCGCCGCCGCGCGTCCTCGGCATAGCGGCGGGCGGCCTCCTGCATGCGGAGCGCGGCGTAGCGCTCAGGATGCAGGACGTCGTGCAGTGCTACTCGGATGAGCTTCGTCGCGGGCAGGGCGTGGAGGTGCAGATCCGCGTCGGCGTCAAGTCCGGCGACGTCGTGGTGCGCGCGATCGGTAGCGATCTGCGCATGGACTACACCGCCGCCGTGGGCCAGACCACGCACCTGGCGGCCCGCATGGAGCAGCTCGCGGCGCCCTCGGCGGCGGGTGATGGCGATACCCGCTTCACCACCAACGACCAACTAGCGAGCCTGGCCCGCGCCAGGCCCCGCTGAGTGCGCCGGCAGCGGTCGCGGCACTCGCCGCGCAACTGCTGCCCGACGACGCGCGCGAGCACTTCGGTGTCCTGATGCTTGACGCGCAGAACCGCCGATCCGCTTGCTGTCTCCTTGCTGTCGAGAGTGAGATTGCTGTCCGTTCGGGTCTGCTGGGGGCTCGGCCAGTCCGATCCGAGGTCAGCAGTTCCAGTTATTTACCCGCAACGCGCTGAAACTGCTGACCCCTATCGGGCGACTTTTAATCAGGGGGGTCCCGGGTTCGAGTCCCGGACGGCTCACCAAGTTTTTCGACCGCTTGCGCTCGAACGCGGTGACGGTGCCCGCCCGGCGCTTCTTGCGCCCGACCTGGAGCGCCGGGTTTGCCTCGATCAGAGTCGTGGACCTCAAGACCTCGGCGCGCAAGTACACGGACCTCCCGGTCGAGACCGCCCTCCAGCTTTCGGTCTACAGCTACGCGGTCGGGCTGAGCCCGTTCGCGAACGGCGACGACGTGCGACTGCGGTTCGACGTGCTCACCAAGACCAAGCAGCCAGAGCTCTGCCGCTACTGGACCACGCGTGATCGGGCCGCGAACGTGCGGCTCTTCCGGCTGGTGTCGGAGGTGCTGGGGGCGGTCGAGGCTGGGCGCGTTTCACCCGATCGTCGGCTGGCAGCGCAAGGACTGCGTGTTGCGGAGCAAGTGCTGGGCGTGGAAGTAGGGAGCTGAGCGCCGGGCGGCGTCGTTTGAACGCCGTCCCGCGCGTCGAACAGCACGACGAGGACGAAGGCGGACCACACACACGATGACCACGGATTATAGGGCCGATGCGCTCCGGTTGACTCACGGGCTCGCGCCGGCTAGTGTTTGCCAGGCTTTCGAGGCAAGATCTCGCATTCCGTCGATGTTCGACCCTGTCACGTGAGGAGAGCGAGCATGCGAACGATCATCTCGTCTATGGTTGCACTGCTGCTGTTTGTCGTCCCGATGACCGGCCACGCGCAGGACGCGCGGGCGACCCTCGAACGCGCCGCCGCTGCCATGGGCGCATCAGGCCTTACCACCCTCGAGTACACGGCCGCCGGCACGATGTTCGACGTCGGCCAGAGCGCCGTCCCCGGTCAGCGGGGGCCCCAGTTCACCATCAAGAGCTACGCCCGCTCGATCAACTACGAGACCACGTCGCTCCGGACCGATCTCGAGCGGGCTCGGACCGAGGCGCGCGGCGGTGGCGCACCGGCGCCGCGACAGATCTGGATGGTGAGTGGCGATCACGCCTGGAACGTGGTCGGAGAAACGGCCGCCCCAGCGCCGGTCGCTCTGGCCCAGCGCCAGTTCGAGCTGTGGACCACACCGCACGGGATCATCAAGGCCTCGATGAAATACAAGGCCACGGTCGAGGGCCGCACGATCTCGTTCGCCGTTCCCGATCGCTTTCGTGCGAAGGCGACGCTCACCGAGGCCAACCTCGTCGACAAGGTCGAGGCAGTCATCCCGAACCCCGTGGTCGGTGATCTACCGGTGGAGATCCGGTATGCAGACTACAAGGACTTCGGCGGCGTGAAGTTTCCGATGAAGATTTCGCAATCGGCTGCCGGCTCTCCCTGGTTCGAGCTCGCCGTGAACGAAGTCCGACCGAACGCAGCCGTCGACATCAAGGTGCCCGAACCGGTCCAGCAGGCCGTGAGGCCCTACGCGCACGTGACGAACCAGAAGGTCGCCGACGGCGTCTGGTACCTCACCGGCGGCAGCCACCACAGCGTCGCTATCGAGATGAAGGACCACGTGATCGTCGTGGAGGCGCCACTCAACGACGAGCGCGCCATGGGCGTGATCACGGCCGTCCGCGAACTGGTGCCGGCGAAGCCGATCCGCTACGTCGTCGCGAGCCACCACCATTTCGATCATGCCGGTGGTCTCCGCGCCTTCGCGTCGGTCGGCGTCACCGTCGTCACGCACGAGAGCGATCGCGCGTTCCTGACGCGAGCGCTGGCCGCGCCCGCGACGATCAGTCCTGATCTCCTGGCCAAGTCGGGAAGAAAGGCCAAAGTGGAAGGCGTGCGCGACCGGCGCGTGATGAACGACGGCACGCGAACGGTGGAAATCCATCACGTCGTCGGGAACAATCACGAGGACGGGATGCTGATGGTGTATCTGCCGAAGGAAAAGCTCCTGATCCAGGC
>DASWDZ010000021.1:0-4918 GCA_036395015.1 Candidatus Dormiibacterota bacterium
GTCCTGGGAGGAGCTGCCGCCGGACATCAAGGCGACATACGACCGGTTGGGCGTGCCGGAGGCGGAGCGCAAGTTCCTGGCCGGCGTGTCGGCGCAGTACGAGTCAGAGGTCGTCTACCACTCACTCCAGGAAAACCTGACCAAGAAGGGCGTGATCTTCCTCGACACCGACTCGGCGTTGCGCGAGCATCCGGACCTGTTCAAGGAGTACTTCGGGACGGTGATCCCGCCCGCTGACAACAAGTTCTCCGCGCTGAACAGCGCGGTGTGGTCGGGCGGGTCGTTCATCTATGTGCCGAAGGGAGTCAAGGTCGACATCCCGCTGCAGGCCTACTTCCGGATCAACGCCGAGAACATGGGCCAGTTCGAGCGGACGCTGATCATCTGCGACGAAGACTCGTTTGTTCATTATATCGAAGGCTGCCACTCACCAAATGCAACAGTAAGAGTATCAGATGGCGAGAGGGCCATCAAGGACGTTCAAGTCGGAGATTTCGTTCTGACCCACCTCGGTCGATGGCGTGAAGTCCTCGAGACACAGAAGCGCCGACACCGCGGAGACATGCTCTCGATCCAGTTCGTAGGCGAGGGCTACCGCCAGTTGAGCGTCACGCCTGGCCACCCCTTCCTGGTCGGCCGAAAGAATGCCGACGGGCGGATCGAGCAGCACTGGCTCGAGGCGCATCAGTTGAACGTCGGCGAC
This sequence comes from Candidatus Dormiibacterota bacterium, assembly GCA_036395015.1. GTDB lineage: Bacteria > Chloroflexota > Dormibacteria > Dormibacterales > Dormibacteraceae > 40CM-4-65-16. The sequence goes on from DASWDZ010000021.1 coordinate 704, forward strand.
CTGCTGGCGGTACCGGTCATTCATGAAACTGGCATCGCGCCAGAGACGGAGCTGATGAGTGAGGTATCGGTCGGAAGGGGCCGTCATACAGCGGTTCTGGAAGACACTCGTGTGAACATTTCGACTGCGACTTGCTGGCTGATCGGTGCGTACCTCGCGGAGGGAACCGTCCCGGCGAACGAGTCTTACGTGGTCTTCGACAGCCACAGCGACGAAGGAGCTGAGCGTCAGCGCATCCGCGAGACCATGCGCGAGTCGTTCGGTATTGAGCCTTGGGAGTACACCTACCCGGGGCGCCAGGGCGTTTCGCTTCGCTACAGCTCAGTGCGCGCCGCGCGATGGTTCATCGAGCAGTTCGGCCGGCTGACGGCCAACAAGCGCCTGCCAGATTGGGTCTTCGGACTGCCCGCCGAGCAGCGCGCGTCAGTCGTCGCAGGTTTTTACGCCGGCGAGGGCCACTGGGATTCGGCCCGCGACATGTATCGGATCAACCAAACAAACCAGTCGCTCGCGCAGCGAATGCGCGAGCTGCTCCTCACTCTTGGCATTCGTTCCACGCTGTCCCGCAGCGTGCGGCCCGAGCCGCGGCAGCCGATTTGGCAGCTTTACATCTGCACGCCCGACAATCGCCTGTTTGAAGAGGCCATCGGCATCGCGCCACTGCCGCGGAGGTCACCTCAGACATCACTTGAAATCGACGATGGATTCTTGTGGGCGCCGATTCGGTCTATCAACACGATCTGGACCGAGATGGACGTCTACAACCTCAAGGTCGATGAAGACGAGAGCTACGTCTGCGAAGGCGTCGTCTCGCACAACTGCACGGCGCCGATCTACACGACCGACTCGCTGCACTCCGCAGTCGTCGAGATCATCGTCAAGAAGAATGCGCGCTGCCGCTACACGACGATCCAGAACTGGTCGACCAACGTGTTCAACCTCGTGACCAAGCGCGCGATGGCGTACCGGGACGCGACGATGGAGTGGGTCGACGGGAATTTGGGGTCCCAGATCACGATGAAGTACCCCTCCGTCTACCTGATGGAGCCCGGCGCGAAGGGCGACGTGCTTTCGGTCGCGTTCGCGGGCAAGGGCCAGCACCAGGACGCCGGCGGCAAGATGATCCACGTCGCGCCGAACACGACCTCGACCATCACCTCGAAGTCGATCTCCAAGGGCGGCGGCCGCACCTCGTACCGCGGCCACGTGAAGATCTATCCCGGCGCCAACAACGTGAAGTCGTTCGTCAAGTGCGACGCACTGCTGCTCGACGACGAGTCGCGCAGCGACACTTACCCCTACAACGACGTCGACGCCGAGAACGTGACCCTCGGCCACGAGGCGACCGTCAGCAAGGTCAGCGACGAGCAGCTCTTCTACCTGATGAGCCGCGGCATCCCTCGCGCGGAGGCCGAGACCATGATCGTCAACGGCTTCATCGAGCCTTTCACCAAGGAGCTTCCCCTCGAGTACGCGGTCGAGCTCAACCGCCTGATCCAGCTCGAGATGGAGGGCTCGGTAGGCTGACCATGGGCTTCACCGCCGAAACCCTGGAGACCACGCTTCTCCAGGGTGAGCCGGAATGGCTTCGCGACCGCCGGCGCACGGCGCTCGAGAGCTATGAGCGCCTACCCATGCCGAGCAAGACCGATGAGGAGTGGCGGCGCACGGACGTCAGCCGCCTCGACCCGAGCAAGTTCTCGACCCTCGAGCACCTGGACGGCCAGAAGCTCATCCTTCCGGAGTCCCTACCCAAGGGTGTGATCCTCAAGCCGCTTCGTGAAGCGGCGAAAGATCACCCAGAGCTGATCGAGCCGCGGTTGTTCTCCCTTGTGCACGCCGACCGCGACCGTTTCAGCGCCCTCCATGCGGCCTTCTTCACCGGCGGCACCTTCCTCTATGTCCCGGACGGCGTGGTCATCGACGAGCCAATCATCGGCCAGCACTTCTCGCACGAGGCCGGGACGAGCGTTCTCCCCCACACCCTCATCGTCGCGGGCAAGAACTCCAGGTTCCACTACCTCGACGAGTACATCGCGGACCAGGACGACGAGGCCGGTTACCGCAGCGGCTCGACCGAGATTTTCCTCGGCGAGGGCGCGCAGGTCGGCTACGTTGCGGTCCAGAAATGGGGGCGCAACGTCTGGCACTTTGCCGACCAGCGCGCGGAGCTGCAGAAGGATTCGACGCTGCGACTCTTCAACGTCACCCTGGGCGGCAAGTTCTCCAAGACTCGCGTCGAAGCATCGCTGGCCGGCGAGGGTTCGAACGCCGAGCTCAAGGCGATCTATTTCGCCTCCGGCAACCAGTTCTTCGACTTCCACACGCTCCAGGACCACCGGGTCGGCAACACGCGCAGCGACCTGCTGTTCAAAGGCGCGCTTCAGGACGTTTCGCGCACGGTGTACGCGGGGTTGATCCGGATCGAGAAGCACGCCGCGCGGTCCGACGCGTACCAGGCGAACCGCAACCTCGTCCTGTCGGACAAAGCGAAGGCCACCTCGATCCCGATGCTGGAGATCGACAACAACGATGTGCGCTGCACGCACGGCGCCACGGTCGGCCCCGTCGACCCCGAGCATCTCTTTTACCTGCGCTCGCGCGGCATCCCGGAGGCGACGGCCAAGCGCATGCTCATCCAGGGCTTTTTCGGAGACGTCCTCGAGCGGATCCCCTTCGAGCACGCGCGCAAGCTCGTCGAGGCCGAGCTCGAGGCCCGGATTGGGTAGGTATCGGGTGGCCTCGGTGAGCGACGTTCCGATCGACACCGTCAAGAGCGTCGTCGCCGACGAGCAGGAGATCTGCCTGGCGCACTGCGACGACGGCAACTTCTACGCCATCGACGATGTCTGCACGCACGAGAACTTCCTCCTCAGCGGCGGCGAGCTCGACGGCTGCGACGTCGAATGTCCCCAGCACGGCTCGAGGTTCAACGTCAAGACCGGCAAGGTGACGGGCCTGCCCGCAGTGATCCCGGCGCGGACGTTTCCGGTCACAGTGGAGGACGGTGATGTCTACGTTGACGTTTGACGTCGCCGCGGTCCGCAAAGACTTTCCCATCTTGGAGACCGGCATCGCTTACCTCGACTCGGCCAACACCTCGCAGCGGCCGCGGCAGGTGACCGGGGCGATGATGGAGTACTTCGAGAAGTTCAACTCGAACATCCACCGCGCTGCCTATCGCATCGCCGAAGAGGCGACGCTGCGATACGAGGCCACCCGCGAGAAGGTCCGCGCCTTCATCAACGCCGCCTCGACCAAGGAGATCGTCTACACCCGCGGCACCACCGAGGCCATCAACCTCGTCGCGTACGGGTGGGGTCGCAAGGACGTCAAGTCCGGCGACCTGATCGTGCTCACCATCCTCGACCACCACTCGAACATCGTCCCCTGGCAGATCCTGGCTGCCGAGAAGGGGGCGCACATCGAGTACGTCGACATCGACGAGAAAGGCGAGCTGCGCCAGGACCAGTTCGCGGACCTGTTGAAGCGCGGTCCGAAGCTCGTGGCGTTCAACCTCGTGAGCAACGCGATGGGGACCATCAACCCGGCCCGCGAGATGGTTGCGGCGGCCAAGAAGGCCGGCGCCACCGTGCTCGTCGACGGCGCCCAGAGCACTCCGCACCAGCCGGTCGACGTGCGGGCGTTGGGGTGTGACTTCTATGCGTTCAGCGGGCACAAGATGCTCGGCCCCACGGGCGCCGGCATCCTCTATGGCCGCCGCGAGCTACTCGAGGCGATGGACCCGTTCATGGCCGGCGGCGACATGATCAAGACGGTTCGCGTCGAGGGCACCACCTACCACGACCTGCCCTGGAAGTTCGAGGCCGGGACGCAGGCGATCGCTGAGGTCATCGGGCTGGGCGCCGCGGTCGACTACCTGAATGGCCTGGGCATGGACGCCGTCCGCGCGCACGAGCTGGAGATCACGGACTACGCCTATGAGGCGCTGAGCGACATCGACGGCCTGACGCTCTACGGACCGCCGCCCGCGCGCCGGGCGGGCGTCGTCTCCTTCTGCCTGAAAGGCATCCACCCGCACGACCTGGCGACCATCGCCGACCGCGACCAGGTCTGCCTGCGGGCGGGGCACCACTGCGCGATGCCGTTGATGACGCGGCTCGGCGTCCCGGCTACGGCTCGCGCGTCCTTCTACGTCTACACGCAGAAGGAGGAGGTCGACCGGCTCGTAAGCTCGATCAAAGAGGCGCAGAG
>DASWDZ010000022.1:0-32664 GCA_036395015.1 Candidatus Dormiibacterota bacterium
GTCAGGTTTTCCTGGAGTGAGTGGTAGACGACCTCTGACTCGTACTGCGCCGACACGCCGGCCAGGAACTTGCGCTCCGCCTCCGGCACGCCCAACCGGTCGTATGTCGCCTTGATGTCCGGCGGCAGCTCCTCCCAGGACTTCGACTGCTTCTCTGACGCGCGCAGGTAGTAGAAGATGTTCTCGAAGTCGATCACCGACAGGTCGGCGCCCCACGTGGGCATCGGCTTCTTGCGGAAGATCTCCAGCGAGCGCAGCCGGAACTTCGTCATCCACTCGGGCTCGCCCTTCATGAACGAGATCTCTTTGACGATCTCCTCGTTCAGGCCGCGCTTGGCCTTGAAGACGTAGTCCTCCGGCACGAAGAAGCCGTACTTCTCCTTGTAGTCGGAGCCGACGTCGATCTTCGGTTGAGTTGCCATCAGGCGACCTCCTTCGGCTCTTCTTCGGCGTGCCCCCACTCGGCGTAGCCCGTCTTCTCGAGTCGATCCGCTACCTCCGGGCCGCCCGATAGTACGAACTTGCCGTCGACGAGGACGTGGACGAAGTCCGGCTTGATGAACTCGAGGACTCGCGTGTAGTGGGTGATGATCAGCACGCCGAGCTCCGGACCGCGCATCCCGTTCACGGCTTCGGCCACGAACTTGATGGAGTCGATGTCCAGGCCGGAGTCGGTCTCGTCGAGGATCGCGATCTCCGGCTTCAGCACGGCCATCTGCAGGATCTCGGCCCGCTTCTTCTCGCCACCCGAGAACCCGTCGTTGATGTACCGGGGCAAGAACGAGTCGTCCATGTGCAGCACCTCGAGCTCGCCTTTCAACAGGCCGCGAAACTCTTTGGGCGTCACCTGCTTCGACTTGTCCTTCCCGTCATAGCCGCGCTTGGAGTTCAGCGCGGTGCGCAGGAAGTTGGCCATCGAGATGCCGGGCACGACGACCGGGTACTGGAACGCGAGGAACATGCCCAGCCGCGCCCGCTCGTCGGGCTCCAGCCCGAGCACGTTCTGGCCCTTGAAGATCACGGACCCGCCGTCGACCGTGTAGCCCGGGTGTCCCATCAGCGTGTGCGACAGCGTCGACTTGCCCGAACCGTTCGGGCCCATCACCGCGTGGACCTCGCCCTTGCTGATGGCGAGCGAGACGCCCTTCAGGATCTGGCGTCCTTCGACGCTTGCGCGCAAATCTTTGATCTCGAAGTCAGCCAACTTTCTTTTCGTTCTCCTTCATCACATACGTGCAGTCGTCAGCAGCCTCGGCCATCCATGTCGTCCGCTTCAGGTCGGCGCCGAGCAGCCGCTCGTACATCTGTTGCTCGTTGACGCAGGGCAGGCCGGTGCGGGCGGCCACATCCTGGATGGGGCAGTTGCAGTGACGGATCGCCAGTCCACCGTTGCCAAGCTCGACGACCTCGGCCATGTGGCCGTGCTCGGAAGCGAGCTTCGCGAGCTCGCGGACTCGTGCTGCAAAGGATAGGCCGGCCAGGTGAGGCGCATATTCAGCCTCGAGGCGGGCCGCTCGCTTCTCGAAAAACTGCTTGAGCTGCTCGGAGGAGAGGAAGTCGACGAGTTCGCCGCTCAGCTCTTGATGCCCGTCGGGAAAGTGGCCGCCGGCCGCCGCCGTCAGCCTGTACACGTGCTCCGGTCGCCCCGGACCATGCGGTTCAGCCCGGCCGCCCACGGCGAGCCCGGCCGACTCGAGCGCCTCGAGGTGGCGGAGGGCGCCCTGCTTGGAAAGTTCGAGATGCGCGGCAATCTCGCCTAGAGTGGCGTGGCCGCGCGTCTTCAGAAAAGCGAGGATGGTGTCCCGCCTGGAGTCCATGGTTCAATTCTAGGAGTTTTTCAACAGGGATGTTGAAATACCGCCTCGCCGGAGCCCTCGGAACGGCTGCGGCCGCAGCCGTAGCGTGGTTGCCACTGGGCGTGGCCGCGGCGGACGTTACCTGGGAGCAGTGGCTTCCCCTGCCGGGCGCGGTCGACGTGGACGGCCCACGCACCGACGGCAGGTTCGTGGTCGCGGGCTCGGCGGCCCTGTACCTCCTGGATCCGGCCGAGGGTCTGACCCCGTTCGCGCGGGGACCGGGAGGCTACCGTGAGGACCCCGGCACCGAGGCTTACATCGCGGTCTCTAGAGGCGGACACGTGGACGCCGCGGCGTGCGACTTCGCCCCCGACGAGACGTACATACTTCGCATGCACGCACCGCTCGGGGTCAACCGTGTCAGCGCCGCAGGGGACGAGTCAGGGCCCTTCACCAATCTGGGCGGGGTCTCCGCGCTGACCGGCATCGCGTTCGACACCGAAGGAGCGTTCGATCACCGCCTGCTGGTGATGGGTCTTGCTGGCGGCAAGACAACCGTTTTCGCCGTCGACTGCAACGGCGCGGTCGCGGTGATCACGCGGTCCTTGCCATCCGTCGAAGGGCAGATGGCGGTCGCGCCGGACACCTTCGGCGCGTTCGGCGGGCAGTTGATCATCCCCGACGAGACAGGCCGCGTGCTGGCGGTGACGCCAAGCGGCAAGCTGACGGTGCTGATCAAAAAGCCGTTGCCGGGCAACATCGACCCGACCGTCGGCGGGCTGGGTTTCGTGCCCGACGGATTCACGGCAAGAGGCGGTGCCGCCTACCACGTCGACCGCCTGACCCCAGGCAGCTCGTTCCCCGGAAGCGACAAGCTGCTGCGCCTCACTTCGGAACCGCTGATCGGCGCTGGCGTTCAGGACGGCGACCTGCTCGCCGCCTCTGAGGATGGTGGGGCCTTGATCTCCGTGCGCTGCAAGGACACCTGCACCGCGCAGCGAATCGTCGCCGGCGACAAGAAGGCCCACGTCGAGGGGCACATCGCGTTCAGTGTCAATGCCCCGCCTCAAGGTCCGCCGGCTCCCACGGCCGCGGCAGCCCGGCCGCCACTTGTCCCGCAGGCGTTCGCCGACTTCGTTGGAGAGTGGGGAATCCCGACTGCGGTGTTGATTCTTCTTGTCGCTTTGGTGAGCGCGCTCGCGTTGCAGGCCGTCAGCCGGCGCGCCGGCTGAGCCGGTAGCGCCACCCGGTCAGATGGATCGCGTCCTTCTCTTCGCCGGGCGTGGAGCCCGGGCTTACGGTTTCGGCTTCTCTGCGGTCCTGATCGGTCTTCACCTCGAGCAGCGTGGCCTGGCGGCGCCCCTGGTCGGGCTCAGCCTGGGCATCGCGCTCGCGGCGGCTTCGCTGTCGGGTCTCGGGACCACATACCTGGCGGCGCGATTCGGCCGCCGGCCGGCGCTTGCGATCTGCGGCCTGCTGATGGCGCTCACCGGGGTCGATCTCGCGCTGGCGACCCAGCCGGGATGGCTTGTTGCCGCCGGCCTCACCGGCATGCTCGGCGTGGCCAGTGTCGACCTCGGGCCTTTCGCATCGGTCGAGCAGGCGGCCCTGACCGAGGCCGTCGCTCCCGCCCGGCGCAACCTCGCGTTCGCGAGGTACTCGCTGACCGCGGGACTGTTCAACGCCGCCGGCGGGCTCTCGGCTGCGCTCGCCTCGGACCCCAGCGGCATGCGCGCTTTCTTCCTTTTCTATGCGGCGATCGGACTGGTCACTGCCGCCCTGCCGGCGCTGATGTCGAAGCGGGTCGAGTCCGAGCGGGGCGGACCTGCCTTCGGTGCGTTGCGCCGGCCCGAGACCAGGCGCGTGCTTGTAGGACTCATGGCCCTGTTCGCTCTCGACTCGTTCGCCGGCGGCTTCGTCAGCAACGCCGTCATCAGCTACTGGCTGCACGTGCGGTTCGGCGCGGAGCCTGGCCTCCTGGGTCCGGTCTTCGCCGTGGTCGCGGTCCTCCAGGCTCTGTCCTACGAGGTCTCAGGCAGGCTCTCGGACCGGATCGGCCTTGTCAACACCATGGTCTTCACCCACCTGCCGAGCAACGTCCTCCTCCTCCTCGTCGCGCTCAGCCCAACCCTCGGCTGGGCGGTCGCCCTCCTCTTCGCGCGGTTCCTGCTCTCGCAGATGGACGTGCCCGCGCGACAGGCCTACATCGTCTCGATCGTGCCGCCGGCCGACCGCGCCGCCGCCGTCGCAGTCACGGGTGCGGTGCGCGGCGTTGCCCAATCCTTCGGCCCGCCGCTCGCGGGTGTTGCCATCGGGGCGGCCGCGTTTGGCCTGCCGTTCTTTGCGGGCGGCGGGTTGAAGATCGTCTACGACCTGGCGCTGTTCGCCGCCTTCCGGGGCCGGCGTGCCGAGCACGAGGCCTAACGTTCACCGGGATGCAAGAGGACCTGACCCAGCTGGAGGCCGCCGAGCTCGAGCGGCGGACCGCCGAGATCCGAGAGCGGATGCGGCCGCTCGAAGACAAGCTCGCCACCTTGCGCGGTGAGCGCGACCTGCTCCTCACCGAGCTTCGCCGCCGTCACCGGCTCTCGGAGCGGACGACCCGCGCCGACATCAAGGTGGCGATGCGCGAAGGCAAGCTGCCCACCATGGCCGAGCTCGTCGCCGGGAGCGACGCCGGATCGCTGGACGACTACGTCTACAACTTGAAGACCGGCGGCGAGGTCCGGCTCGGCTTCCCGGGATCCCGCTCCCAGAGCCTGACCTTCACCGACGGCGTCAAGGTCGCCCAGGCCCAGGACCTGGCGGCGGCCGCCAGGCTCTACCAGGCCGGCTGGGAGCTCGGCAGCCCGGGCCGGCCTGGGGTCCGGGTCCACTTCCCAGGAACTCGCCAGGAGCGCCTGGTTCCGGCCAACGACGTCTATGCTCGCCCCGGCGACCGTGGCTGAGCGGCGTAACGCTCTGAGCCGGACGTCCGTTGGGAAAAGTCGGAAAGCGTAGAATCCCCTGCGCTCCCCAACCTATGGCTCGAAACGTTCCTGAGCGGATCAAGACGAAGGGAGGACACAGCCCTCGAGCGCGGATTCACGCCGCGTGGTCGCCGATCGGCCAGAAGATGCGCCGCACCACGCTGCTGCGCGGGCTGGGGGTGGCGGTGGCCGTCCTGCTCGTGATCGGAGTCGCGGCGGACGCCTACGCCCAGTCGTTTTTTGACAGCCTGCCCTCGATCCAGGGTCTCGACTCGGCGGGCTTCGCGGGCGACACGATCATCTACGACAACACCGGCAAGACGGTGCTGGCCGACGTGGGCAACCACGGCGACCATCGCCTCGCGGTGAAGCTGAAGGACGTGGCGCCGGTCGCCATCCAGGCCACGGTTGCGATCGAGGACAAGGGCTTCTACACGAACCCAGGGTTCGACCTGGGCGGCATCATCCGCGCGGGCTTCGACAACCTCCGCGCCGGCCGCGTGGTCGGTGGCGGCAGCACGATCACCCAGCAGCTCGCCAAGCAGCAGTTCCTGACTCCAGAACAGACGTGGGGCCGCAAGATCAAGGAGCTGGCGCTGGCGTACGAGCTCAGCCAGACCTACAGCAAAGACCAGATCATGGAGCTCTACCTGAACAAGAGCTTCTACGGGTCGCAGTCCTACGGCATCGAGGCCGCGGCCGAGAGCTACTTCCACATCCCCGCCTCCAAGCTCGACCTCGCCCAGGCCGCGCTGCTCGCCGGGCTCCCGCAGAGACCGACCGAGTGGAACCCGGTCCTGCATCCCGACGCCGCCAAGCTGCGCCAGGCGGAAGTGCTTCGCGCGATGGTCCGCTCCAACTTCATCTCCCAGGAGCAGATGGACGAGGCGATGGCCGAGCAGCTGACCTACATGGCGCCGGTCAACAGCTTCCTGGCCCCGCACTTCGTCGACTACGTGCTCGCCGAGCTGCGGCAGCTCGGCTTCCAGCCCGGCGTCCAGCAGCTGAACGTCAAGAGCACGCTGAACTACAGCATGCAGACGATCGGCGAGAGCGTGATCCGCTACAACATGGCCGCCAAGCCAGGCCGCAACTGCTACAACAGCGGCACCCCTGACGGCTGGAAGTACGGCCTGTACGAGGCCGGCGCCAAATGCTGGGATCCGAACGGGCTGCTGTCGTCCGGTCTCGTCGCCGTCGAGCCACGCACCGGAAACATCCTGGCCATGGTCGGTTCGCCCAACTACAACGCCAAGGCAGGGCAGATCAACTACACGACCATCCCCCGCAACATGGGCTCGTCGATGAAGCCGTACACCTACGGCGCGGTCATCAACGCCCGCGCCGCCACCGTCGACACGCCCGTCTACGACGGCCCCTCGCCCCTCGTTTACAAGGACGCCTACAGCACGACCAAGATCTACAACTACGACGGCAAGTCGCACGGCGTGCTGCCGCTGAAGCAGGCGATGGGCAACTCGCTGAACATCGCAGCGGTCAAAGTCGAGCTTTCCATCGGCGTGCCGGCGGTGCTGACCTGGATGCGGAGCATGAACGTGTTCCCGCGCTATATCGCACCGGACGGCACCTTCGCCGCGACCGCCCCGCCGGACCAGTACGGGCCGTCGCTGACGCTCGGCGGCTATCCGGTCAGCCTGCTCGAGCACGTGAACGGGATGGCGACCTACGCCGATATGGGCGTCTACCACTCACCAGAGTCGGTCCTCCAGGTGACTGACTCGCAGGGTAAGGTCCTTTACACGACGCACCCGGACCAGCGCGCGCGGCTGGCGGTCGACCCCGCGGTCGCGTTCATCATGGCCCAGATCATGGCCGACGACCAGAACCGCTGCCGCATCTTCGGCTGCAACAGCCCCCTGCACTGGAAGAACCGCACCGTTGCCGCCAAGACCGGGACCACGGACAACTTCAAGGACGCGGTGACCGTCGCCTTCACGCCGGACCTCGCGGTCGGAATCTGGGTCGGCGACGTGCTGAGCAACCGGTACACGATGATCCGCGGCTCGGACGGTGTGTTTGTCGCCTCGCCCGCGGTCAACGCGTTCGTCTCCAAAGCGCTCCAGGGCGTGCCGGGCAACCGCTGGTACACCAAACCGCCCGGAGTCGTCGCCGGCCCGAACAACAGCTGGTACCTGGCCGACACGCTGAAGGTCGACAAGCTGCCCGGCGACAACCCGCCGACGCCGACGCCGAAGGTTCCTGTGTACAGCGTGCCGCCGGACAACGGACAGGGACCGATCGTGGCCAGCCCGCCGCCGTCCCCGTGTCCAACGCCGCCGACACCCTGTCCCTGAGCTGAAGCGCAGGGGGGAACCTTGCTAGGTTCCCCCTACGTCGCGGCGCTCAACGGCGCATCACGGCGGTCGCCAGCTTCAGGGCCTTGCGCGCCGGATTCGCGCCGCTCACCCCTTCCGGCGAGGTCGACTTTTCGAAAGCAGATACTCGGGGCGATGCTTGGGCGCCGAGAAAGTGCCGTGTGTTGCGGCCGGAGTAAATCCGGCCGCCATTGCAATGCCGGTTGCGGCGCTCAAACTGAGTTGAAGCCGGCCCGTCCGTAGACTTTCCGGGCGGTGGCCGAACTCTCCGTCGTCACTGAGCGCCTGCCCAAGAGCCAGGTCGGCATGAACATCGAGGTCCCGGCCGAGGTCGTCGACGCGACCTACGACCGCGTCCTGAACCGCCTTGCATCGCGCGCCCGCATCGAGGGCTTTCGTCCGGGTCGCGCGCCGCGTGCGTTGGTCGAAGCCCGCATCGGACCGGCGGTCCTGCGCGAAGAGGTCGTCGAGACGATGGTGCCCGACGTGATCCGCCAGGCCCTGGAGGGAGAGTCGATCGATCCCATCGACAACCCAGACGTCGAGGTCCTCGAGCTGGAGCGGGGAAGGCCGGCGAAGCTGAAGGCGACGATCAGCGTCATGCCCGAGGTCGACCTCGCCGACGTGACCACGCTCAGGATCGCGCCGCCCGACCACTCGCACGACGTCACCGACGAGATGCTCGAGCGGAGGCTCGAGGACCTGCGTGAACCGATGGCCGAGATCACGCCTGTCGAGCGCGAGGTGCGAAAGGGAGACATCGCGGTCATCGACGTCGAGGTCGAGCTCGATGGGACGATCATCGAGTCGGAGACGCGCAAATCGACCGAGGCGGAGATCAAAGACGGTGTTCTGCTGCCGGAGCTGATCGAGGTCCTACCAGGCACGTTTGTCGACGAGGGCCGTGAAGCCCAGGTGACCTTTCCTGAGACGTACAGCAATCCCGACCTTGCCGGCAAACAGGCGACGATCCGCGTCACCGTTCGGGGCGTCAAGGAAAAGATCTTGCCCCCGCTCGACGACGCTCTCGCGAAGAGCCTCACCAACGGCAAGCAGGAGACCGCGGACGCCTACCGCGAGGCCGTGCGCGAGGAGCTGCAGGAGTCGGCGCACGCGCTGGCGAAGATGGAGCGCGAGCAGGCGGTGGTCACCGCCCTCGTCGACGCCTCGACCGTCGAGGTGCCTGAGGCGCTGGTCGATCGCGAGCTGACGAGCGAGCTCGAATCGATGGAGCGGACTCTCAACCGCCAGGGCCTGAAGCTGGATCGCTACTTGCAATACCTGAACAAGTCCCTCGACGAATGGATGGCCGACCGGCGACCCGACGCCGAGGCGCGGTTGAAGGTTGACCTCGTGCTGGGCGAGTTCGCCCGACGCGAGGGCCTGGAACCGACAGAGGAGGAGGCGGCCGGCTTCCTCGAGGAGCAGGCTGCCGCGGACGAGGAGCTGAAGGGGCAGCTCGCCGAGCTCAAAAAGAGCCCGACGGCCCGACGCTACTTCGCCTCACGGCTGCGCAGGCGCCGTGTGCTCGATCGCCTCGTGGATATTGCTGGTGCTTGACTGAACTGGGGCGACCCGTGTCTAGAATGACGGTGATGCCCAGCATGAATAGGTTCGAGTATCCGTCCAACTACCTCGTCCCCATGGTCGTGGAGAACACCGGGCGTGGCGAGCGCGCCTTCGACATCTACTCGCGACTCCTGAAGGAACGCATCGTCTTCATCGGCACGCCGATCGACGACCAGGTCGCGAACCTCGTCGTCGCGCAGCTGCTCTTCCTGCAGTCCGAGGATCCCGAGAAGGAGATCGCGCTATACATCAACAGCCCAGGGGGGCAGGTCACCGCGGGGCTCGCGATCTACGACACCATGCAGTACATCCGCCCGCCGGTCTCCACGATCTGCATCGGCATGGCCTACTCGATGGCCGCGGTGCTGCTTGCCGGTGGGGCGCACGGCCAGCGCTACGCGTTGCCGCACGCGAACATCCTCATCCACCAGCCGTGGGGTGGGATGCAGGGCCAGGCAACCGACATTCAGATCCACGCCAAGGAGATCCTGCGCACGCGGGAGCAGCTCAACCAGATCCTCGCGCGCCACACTGGTCAGAAGATCGAGAAGGTCACCCTGGACACGGAGCGGGACTACTTCCTCACGGCCGAGGCCGCGAAGGAGTACGGGCTGATCGACGACATCATCCTGACGCCGGCCAAGCCCGGCGACAAAGTGAAAACAGACAAACAAGACGAGGAAAAGGTCAAGGAGAAGGTCGCCGCAGGATGATCTTCCGACGCAGAAGCAAGCGCGACGTGGTCAAAAGGCACCGACCGAAGTGCTCCTTCTGCGGGAAGGAACAGGGCGAACGCGGCATTCGCCTCGTAGCCGGCTCTGGAGTTTTTATCTGCAGTGAGTGCATAAGCCTTGCCAACGAGATTCTCTGGGGCCATAATCCCCCGGCGCCGGCCTCGCCGTAGAACTATGTGTAGGAACCTATGAACGAACGAGAAGACCGCCGCCGGTACACCCGCTGCAGCTTCTGCGGCAAGGGCCAGGACCAGGTCCGCAAGCTGGTCGCCGGCCCCGGTGTCTTCATCTGCGACCAGTGCATCGACCTCTGCCAGGAGGTCCTCGAGGACGACAACCGGTCAGCCGGCACCAAGAAGCAGAAGACCGGGTTCATCCCCAACCCCAAGACCATCTGCGCCGCGCTCGACCAGTACGTCATCGGTCAGGAGCGCGCCAAGAAAGTCCTCTCCGTCCAGGTCTACAACCACTACAAGCGCATCAGCGCGTCGAAGTCGGTCGGCGACGTCGAGCTGACGAAGTCGAACGTCCTGCTGGTCGGCCCGACCGGATGCGGCAAGACTTATCTCGCGCAGACGCTGGCGAAGATCCTCGACGTTCCGTTTGCGATCGCCGACGCGACCAGCCTCACCGAGGCCGGCTACGTCGGCGAGGACGTCGAGAACATTCTTCTTCGCCTCATCCAGGCGGCTGACTTCGACATCAGCCGCGCCGAGCGCGGGATCATCTACATCGACGAGATCGACAAGATCGCTCGCAAGTCCGACAACCCGTCGATCACGCGCGACGTGAGCGGCGAGGGTGTGCAGCAGGCGCTGCTGAAGATCCTTGAAGGCACGGTGGCCAACGTCCCTCCGCAGGGGGGACGCAAGCACCCGCACCAGGACTTCATTCAGATCAATACGACCAACATCCTGTTCATCTGCGGCGGCGCGTTCGACGGCCTCGAGAAGGTCGTCGAGCAACGCATCGGCCGGCGCGCCATCGGTTTCGGGGCGCCTCACACGCGCACCGAGCGGAAGGCGGTCTCAGAGGCCCTCAAGCACCTGCAGCCTCAGGACCTCTTGAAGTACGGGTTCATCCCGGAGTTCATCGGGCGCCTGCCGATCATCGTGACCCTGCATCACCTGGACCAGCAGGACATCGTGCGCATCCTCACCGAGCCGAAGAACGCGCTCGTCAAGCAGTACCAGAAGTTCTTCTCGCTCGACAACGTCGAGCTGGTGTTCCAGAAGGGGTCACTCGACGCCATCGCCGAGCTGGCGCTTCTCCGCGGCACGGGCGCCCGAGCGCTGAAGTCGATCATCGAGGAGGCGCTGCTGAACTCGATGTTCGAGATCCCGTCCCGCCCCGAGATCAAGCGCTGCATCATCTCGGAGCGCTCGATCCGCGACGCGCTCGAGCCGGAGTTCGAGGTCGCCGAGGAGACCGAGGGGCCGGCGCGCGCGGTCGGAGAGTCGGCCTAGCGGCCGTCGCTCAATTTCGCACGGGACCGCGGTAACGTGCGGAATCCGACGCCCCCAAACGCACGGGATCGCGATTACGTGCGGAATCGAGCTCTTCTGGCGAGGCGATAATCGCCCGATGGACGTCCAAGGGAAGACGGTCCTTCTCACCGGGGCTTCGACCGGGCTCGGGCCTCACATCGCACGCCGTCTGCGTCGGGGCGGCGCGAAATTTGTGCTCTCGGCTCGGAACGAGGAGGCCCTCAACAAGCTCGCTGCTGATCTAGGCGACTCCAGGGTCGTCGTGGCCGACCTCTCGCGCAGCGGTGAAGCGGAGCGGCTGGCTGAACAGGCCGGCCCGATCGACGTCCTCGTTTCCAACGCCGGGATCCCGGCGAGCGGCCGCCTCATCACGTTTACCGTCGACGAGCTGGATCGGGCGATCGCCGTCAACGTGCGGGCGGGGATCGTGCTCGCGCGCCTGCTGCTCCCGGGCATGCTCGAGCGCCGCTCTGGACACATGGTCTTTCTCTCTTCGATCGCCGGCAGGATCGCCGGCCCCGGCTTCGGCGTCTACAGCGCCACCAAGTTCGCCGTCCGCGGCTTCGCCCTGGCACTCCGGGCGGAGCTGTGGGGCACCGGCGTGGGCGTATCGGTCATCTATCCGACGTTCGTCAAGGAATCGGGCATGTGGGCCGAGACCGGCCTCAAGCCAAACCCCATCGCGGGCGAGGTCACGCCGGCGCAGGTGGCCGAAGCGGTGTTCTCGGCCGTCCGCCGGAACCGCGGCGAGGTGAACGTGATGCCGCTGCAGCTCCGCGCGACCATCAAGTTCCAGGACGTCGCGCCCGGCCTCTTTGGAACGATCGCGAGGGCGACGGGAGCCTCGGCTGTCGAGGACGTAGTCGGCGAGCGCCAGCGCAACAAACGGTAGAATTGCGAATCGCCATGAGCCGCGTCGAGAACGTATCCGTAACCTCGCCGGCTCCGTCGCGCTAACCGCGACCATCCCGCCGGCGAACCCGAACCCACCGAGACGATGAAGCACGCCCAAACGCTCAACAGCGAGATGCCGAAAGCTTTCGACCCACTGGCCATCGAGGCCGGTTGGTACGCGCGCTGGGAGGCGGACGGCCTTTTCATTGCGGATCCCGCAAGCGACCAACCGAAATTTGCGATGTGTTTCCCGCCGCCGAACATCACCGGCGAGCTGCACATGGGTCACGCGCTGCAGGCGGCTGTCTACGACCTCATCGCGCGCTACAAGCGGATGACCGGTTACGAGGTTCTGTTTCTGCCCGGTTACGACCACGCGGCGATCGCCACCCAGAACGTGATCGAGAAGCAGTTGGCACGTGAAGGCACGACCAAAGAGGAGCTTGGCCGTGACCACTTCAACGCGCGTGTAGACGCGTGGTACGAAGAGGTCGGGGCGCAGATCATCAACCAGCTTCGGCTCCTCGGCGCCTCCATGGACTGGACCCGGTTGCGTTTCACGATGGACGCCCGCTACGTGCGCGCCGTGACGACCGCCTTCGTCGAGTTCTACAAACACGGCTGGATCTACCGAGCCCCGCGGATCGTCAACTGGTGCCCGCACGACCGCTCGGCGATCTCGGACCTCGAGGTCGAGTGGCGGGAGCACCAGGACACCCTGTACTTCGTCAAATACCCGATTGAGGGCGGTGGCGACTTGACGATCGCGACCGTGCGCCCGGAGACGATGCTTGCTGACACTGGAGTCGCGGTGAACCCCGCGGACGGGCGCTACCGGAACCTGGTCGGCAAGACCGCCGTCCTGCCGCTGGTCGGCCGCAAGCTGCCCATCGTGGCCGACGACGCGGTGGAGACCGCGTTCGGCACCGGCGCGCTCAAGGTCACCCCCGGCCACGACCCGACCGACTACGAGATCGGGCAGCGCCACGGCCTGGAGATCGTCAACGGCATGAATCTCGACGGCAGCATGAACGTGCCCGGGCTCCCGTACGACGGGCTTGGCGCGCTGGAGGCGCGCGCTCGCATCGTCGCCGACCTGAAAGAGCAGGGCCTGCTCGTCAGGGAGGAGCCATATACGCACGAGGTCGGACACTGCGATCGCTGCCATGCGGTCATCGAACCGCTGATCAGCGAGCAGTGGTGGCTGCGCATGGAGGAGCTCCGCGACCACGCGCTCGCCGCTTCGGAGGCGGGAAAGGTGCGCTGGCATCCTGAGCGCTACGAGCGCACCTATCTCGATTGGCTGCGGGGCCTTCGCGACTGGAACATCGGCCGGCAGCTATGGCTCGGCCACCGAGTGCCGGTCTTCTACTGCGCGAACGGCCACACGACGGTGTCGGTCGAACCTCCGAGCAATTGCGATGAGTGCGGCAATGCAGAGCTCACGCAGGACCCAGACGTGCTCGACACGTGGTTCTCGTCCGCGTTGTGGCCCTTCGCGACCCTGGGCTGGCCGGATCAAACGGAGGATCTCAAGGCGTTCTACCCCACGGACATCAACTGCACGGCGCGGGAGATCATCAACCTCTGGGTCAGTCGCATGATCATGACCGGCCTCGAGTTCATGGGTGACGTGCCCTTCTCCGACGTCGTCATCCATTGCGTCGTTCAGGCCCCGGATGGAAGGCGGATGTCCAAGTCGCTGGGGACCGGCGTCGATCCCCGCGACCTGATGTCCAAGTACGGCGCCGACGCATTGCGTGCCTGGGCGACATCGGTCGCGATGTCGAGCCAGGACGTGCGCTTCGACGAGAGCCGCGTCGAGGGCTATCGCCGCTTCTGCAACAAGCTGTGGAACGCGACGAGGTTGGTTCTCGGCTCGCCCGGCGTCGACTCCGCCGACTCGCCTGGCATCGTCGAGCGCCACGAGCACCTCGAGGACCGCTGGATCCTGTCCCGACTGTCGTACGCGGCCGACGCGGTCACCGCGGGCATCGAGCGTTTCACGTTCCAGGACTCGATCAACGCCGCCTACTCGTTTGCGTGGAACGAATTCTGCGACTGGTACCTGGAAGCGGTGAAGGACCGCCTGCGCGAGGGCGATGCGGTGGCCCAGGACGTCGCCTTCCAGTGCCTCGATACGCTGCTGCGTTTTCTGCATCCCTTCATGCCTTTTGTCACCGAGGAGCTGTGGTCGCGCTTGCCGCGGCGTGAGGACTACCTGATGCGCAACTCGTGGCCGGAGCCGCAGTTCGTCGACCCTGGCGCGGAGGAGGAGTTTCAGGAGGTGATGGCGATCGTGGAGGAGGTCCGCGGCCACCGCCAGGCGGCGGGCGCGCCACCGCGGGGCGGGAAGCTGCGCCTCGACGGCTCCGTCAATCACTCGATAGCGCGCCTGGTGGCGAGGCTGGCCCACGTCGACCTCGTGGATGCGCCAGAGGCCCGCGGCACCCCGCTCGCGGTGGTGGCCGGCCGCGTGGCGTTTCCGTCGGGAGCCGGCGATGCGCGTCGGGAGAAAGAAAGGAAGCGGCTCGAAGACGACCTGGCCAGGATCGAAGCCAGGCTCGAGAGTTCGGACTTCCAGGAGAAGGCCCCGCCCGAGGTCGTCAAGAACCTCGAGGAGCGCGCCACCGCGGCGCGCGAGGCGCTAAACCGGCTGGCAGACCAAGACAGCTAACTTAGACGGCGCATGCCGTCAGCCGCCGTCCTTGCGCCTGTCGTCCTGCCCCTCATCGCCGCCGCCGTGATCGGGACCTTCGGCCTCGCGGGCATCAACCTCGGCCGTTTCGCCACCGCGGTCGGAGCGTGGAGCACGGTCGCGGCGCTGCTGGCGGTCTGGGTTCAGGTGCGCTCCTCGGTCGAGCTGATCCTCGGCCCGCTTGGCTACGGCTCGTCCCTCGACATGCGCATCGACGCGGTAACGTTCGCCTTCGGCCTGATGATCGCGGGGCCGACCGCGCTGCTGCTGACGCTGCAGCCGCGCACGTGGCAGGAGGCCACGGTCTCCCTTCTCGCGATGACGGCCTCGATCGCTGCGGTCGAGGGCGGAGGCGTGGTGCTGACAGCGATCGGCGGCGGTACGGCCGCCACATTGGCCGTCGTCCTTCTCGACACAGAGGATCCGCGAGCGGCGCGACCGAGCTGGGCGCTGCTCCTGGCAGGCTGGCTCGCGCTCAGCTGGGTCGGCGTGATCCTCCAGGTCGGGGGCGGCACAGCGGTGTACTCGGCCGTTCCCGTCGCATCCATCACCGCCCCACTGTTTTCGGTGCTCGCGGTGGCGGCGATCCTGGTCTCATGCCTGTTTCCGTGGCGGACGTGGCCCGCCCACCTGTGGGCGCGACCTTCGCTGCGCGCCGCGGGCGTCACGGTGGCGACCCTGTTCCCGCTTGGCTTCTACCTACTGGTGCGCGCCTACGAGCTGGGCGACGGCCGCTATCCCCACCCGCTGTTCAACATCGGCCTCGCCGTGGTCGGCATGGTGGGCGCCTTCACGGCAGGTGCG
This sequence comes from Candidatus Dormiibacterota bacterium, assembly GCA_036395015.1. Classification (GTDB taxonomy): domain Bacteria; phylum Chloroflexota; class Dormibacteria; order Dormibacterales; family Dormibacteraceae; genus 40CM-4-65-16. The sequence goes on from DASWDZ010000022.1 coordinate 15,288, forward strand.
CGTGCACAGGCAGCCACGACGCGTCGCGAGTTCCTTGGCGAGATCATCCCGTTCTTCGGTGGATTCGCGCTCGCCGCCATAGCGATGGGCACCGCCCTCGGCCTGGTGGCCGGGGTCGTGATCCTCGCCACGGCCGCGTCCCTGGTCGCGTGTCTCGCGCTGCTGCCGGACCGGGCTGGCGTAGCCTCGCTGGTCACCATCGCGGCGGCGGTAGGCCTTCCTCCAGGGATCGCGTTCGGAGCCCGCGTGGTCGCCATCGAGTCCAGTTTCGAGGCGGGTGACTTCGTCGGACTCCTCGGGATCGCCGGGATGGCGGCGTGGGCGATCCTGATGGTCGCCGGCGCTCGCGCCATCGGGCTGCCCGGCGGTCGCGGACACGCCGCGAGTGAGACATTTCCACGCGTCTCGCTCGGCATCGCTTTGCTCACCCTCGCCGCCGGGCCCGCGCTCGCCGCCGTCCAGTTCGGCTTTGCCAATCCCCTTGCAGCCGAGGTGATGCCCGCGTCTGCAGGTTCCCTCGGCGGTGGCCTGACATCGGTGGTCACCGTCTCGAGCGTCCTGCCGGCGCTGACGCTGTTTGCCCCGCTCCTTGTCCTGGCTGTCTTTCTCTACACGGTCGTGGGAACTTCAGCGATCCGGACGCAGGCGAGACCGGCTCTCTTCAAGATGCCGGCTGCATGGGCGTTGGACCAGGCGCGGGCGAGTCTTCGCCTGCTCACTGTCCCCGAGCAGTACCGGAGCATCCTCAACCTGCGCGAGCTCGAGGCGGCGGCGACCGGCGGCAAACCGGTGATGTGGCTCGCGGCGCTGGTCGCGCTTGCGTTCGCAGTGACGCGGTAATGCTCGAGGGGATCGCGGCCTTCGTCGCCTGGCTGGGGGCGTCGCTGATCGTCCTCGCCGATGGCCGGCGCGGGCTTGCTCTCGGTGTTGCACTCGCGACCGCTGGCCTGAGCGTCGTGGTGGGGCAGGGATCCGGTCCCGCGCCCGCGCTGCTGCTCGCGGCCGGCGGCGCCGTGTCAGCCGGCGGGCGCGCCGTGGCCGGGCCGGCCGGCTGGGGACTGATGCCACCTGGCTCGACCCCGCGCATCATCCTGTCCCTCGGCGCCGCGCTCCTGGCCCTCTGGATCGCCCTCGGGATCACGAGCGGCCCCGGCGCGGCGCTGCGGTTCTCCGTGCTGACAGTGGTCGGGATGGCGGGGGCTCGCGTCCTCTCGACCGAATCCGCCGAGGCACAGCTCGCAGCCGCTTCGGTGGTGGCCCTCGCGGTCGCGGGCGCCGCCGGCCTGGACGCGAGCGCACCCGCGGCCTGGCTGTGCGGAATGGCTGCGGTGATCGCGGCGGGGAGCGGTTGGCTTCGGCTGGGCGCGGCGCGTGCTGCCTGAAGCCGAGGAGCTCCTCGTCCTGGTTGCGGCGGGACTCGTGTTCGCGTTTGTATTTGCTCCGACCGCGATATCCCGCCGCAGCCTCGTCATCCAGGGGGGCGCCGGCGTCGTGGCCGGCGCGGCGATCGCCGTGGTCCCCACGTTCGACCTCGCCCTGCTCGTGCTGCTGGCCCTGGGAACCGTCGATGCCGCGGTCGGTGGCTTGCGAACGTTTGCGGTCCGCATGCGCGCGCCCATGGTGGCGGTCGGCATCTTCGCCCTCGCGCTGCTCTTCCTCCGTGTCGTGGGTCCTGACATGCTGGCGCGATTCGCCTCGGTCGGACTCGTCGCGGGCCTCGCGGCGGCGGTCGGACTTCTCCCGTTCATCCATCCATTCGAGGCCGACGAGGCGACCCCGGCGTCACCGCTCGTCTGGACGGTGTTCGTCGGTCCGCTGCTCGCGACGGTCGTGGTCGCGCGCGGCCAGAGCTTCATCCCCGTCGACGCAAGCGATGCCTTCGGGGCAATGCTCATCGGCGTCGGTCTGCTCAACATGGCGTGGGGCTCGATCGCGGCATGGCTCACCGCGAGCAAGGACGCCGCGTGGCGCTACTCGTTTCTCGCCGACTGGGGCCTGGTGCTTTGCGGATTCGGCCTGACACTGCTCGACGGGCGTCGAGCCGCCATGCTCGTCATGTTCAGCATCGTCACCTGCAGGCTGCCCCTGTACCTCGTCGCGCGTGAGCCGGCCGAGAAGCGGCCGCCAACCGAGGGTCCGCTCAACCTCCTCGTCGCCGCGGCCCTGGCAGGCTCTGCGCCGTTCGTCGGATTCGCAGCTCGGGTGCTGTTGCTGCGTGGCGCGACGCAGCTGTTCTGGCCGCTTGCCCTCGTGATCGCGATCGCAATGTTGATGTGGCTGCCGGGATCACTCCGGCTCGGCCGCAGCATGGGGCTTCCGCGCGGCAGGCAGGCGCTCGGCGTGGCGATCGTGCTGGCGGTCAACGTCGCCGCCGGGCTCTATCCGCTTCCACTGTTGACGGTGGCCGGGTTGTGATCCAGATCCTGCTCTCCATCGCGGCGCATGCGGTCGCAGTGCTCGTCTACCCAGGCCTGCTAGCGATGATCGCGTTCGGCACCGTCGTCGAGGTCGCCTGGATGCGTGCCAGCCGGCGCGAGTGGGACTGGCCAGACCTGCCTCGGCGTCGCCTCACGCCTGTGCTTGCGACCGTCGCCCTCTGCTCGGTGCTCACCGCGGTGCAGATGGCAGCGCCGTTCAACCAGCTTCCGGGTGACGAGAGGAGCGTCGTGCTTGCGGCGGTGGGGCTCGCGTTCGCGACGTGGGCAGAGCTGGCGCTCACCGTCGAATTCGTGGCCGCGCCGGGGTTGCTGCTCATCGTCCAGTTCTGCTGGCTGCTTGCCGTGCTCGGACTGGCGGTGCAGACAGAGAGCCTGCGGCCGCAGGTCCTAGGCAATGTGCAGGTGCCTGGACTACTTCCGGTCAAGCTGGCGTGCGCTTTCCTTTATCTGTTGTCGCTTCCGGCGCTGCTGCGCCTGTGGCCTCTGGTTCCAGCCGGCGACCGACGCGAAAGGCGCAGGCTCGACGCGGCCCGGATCCTCATGTGGTTTCCCTACTGTGGTCTGTTCGCGACCCTTTTCTTGCCGCCCTCGGGCGACGACCTTTTCGGATTCCTGCGCTTCATGGGGATCACTCTCCTGGTCGCCGGGGTTGTGATCGGCACCGGAATGATGATGCGATGGCGAGGTGCGGCCGGCGTACGCGGCCTCTACGCACGCGGCGTAGCGCCCTTCGCTGGGCTGGTGCTGCTGATCGTGGTCATGACGTCGGTGCTGATGCGCTAGAGGCTCGGCCGAAAACCCTCGGCGAGAGATTCGGCGATCCAGGTGGCCGAGATCCGGGCGAAGCGACGAGCAGCGGAGCGAGCGCAGTACCTGCTGGGGTCCCCGCGCCGTGGTTGCGCGGGGGTAACGAGCAGCGCAGGAGCTGAGCCCGGAGATCGGCCGCATGGGCGCCGAAGATCCGTCGAGGGCTTTTCCGGCCGAGTCTCCAGGGGCAGCTTATCGACCCTTGGTACAATCTCTCGCCGTGCCCAAGCCAGCCAGTTCGCTGTCGGCTGTCATCGTCAGCGGCGGCAAGCAGTACCGGGTGGCGCCTGGCGACCAGATCCTGGTCGACCGCATCGCCGCCGAACCGGGATCGTCGGTCAAGCTCGGCCGCGTCCTGCTGTTCAGCGACGGCAAGGACGTCAAGGTGGGCAACCCCGCGGTAGACGGCCTGGACGTCGACGCCAGGGTGATCGCTCATCGCCGAGGGCCGCGCGTGGAGAGCATCCGCTACAAGTCCAAGAAGCGCGTGCGCGTGCACCACGGAGGGCGCGCTCACCTGACCGCCCTCGAGATCATCTCCGTCGGCGGCCTCGGGCTTGAGAAGGAAGAGAAGGACGAGGCGGACGAGAAGGCAAAGCCCAGGCGAGGTCGGGCCAAGGCGGCTCCCCGCAAGAAGGCCGAGCCCAAGGCCGAGGCGGCCACGGAGCCGGCGAAGAAATCCCCGCGCCGGACCGCCAGGAAGGAGACGGAGTAGTTGGCACACAAAAAGGGCGGCGGCTCGTCGCGCAACGGTCGCGACTCAAACCCGCAGAAGCTGGGGGTCAAGGTCTACGGTGGCCAGCTCGTCAACGCGGGCACGATCCTCGTTCGCCAGCGTGGAACCCGGATCAGCCCCGGCGCCGGCGTCGGGCTGGGCCGTGATGACACGCTCTTTGCGATGGTCGATGGCCACGTGAAGTACGAGCGCGTGGGCAAGGACCGCCGCCGCGTGACTGTCGAGCAGAACGGCACGGACTGACCACCGCCATTTCGTGGATTCCGCCCGCATCCACGTGCGTGGCGGTCACGGCGGGCGGGGTTCGGCTTCCTTTCGGCGGGAGCCGTTCGTTCCTCGCGGTGGTCCCGACGGGGGCGACGGCGGTCGAGGCGGCTCGGTAATCCTCGAGGCGTCGAACGACGTGAGCGACCTCTCGCTCTACAAGCGACGCCTTCGCTGGCACGCCGAAGACGGCGCGGACGGCGCGGGTGCTCGTAAGACCGGTCGTACCGGGGCCGACGTCACGTTGAAGGTGCCCGTCGGTACGGTCGCGCTGGACGCCGCCGGAGCGCTGATCGCGGACCTCGACACGACCGGGAGCACCGCCGTCGTCGCCCGAGGCGGCCTGGGAGGTCGCGGCAACGTCCACTTCAAGAGCTCCACGCGCCGCGCCCCGGACCATGCCGAACCGGGTCGCAAGGGCGAAGAGCTCGAGATCGCGCTCGACCTCAAGCTCATCGCCGACGTGGGGCTGGTGGGCCCACCAAACGCTGGCAAGTCATCCCTCCTTCGGGCGCTCACGGCTGCGCGCCCGAAGGTTGCCGACTACCCGTTCACCACACTCGACCCGGAGCTCGGGGTGGCCGCGATCCGCGGCAGCCGGCTCGTGCTGGCCGATATACCCGGGCTCATCGAAGGCGCGGCGCACGGGGCCGGCCTCGGGCAGCGATTCCTCCGCCACGTCGAGAGGACAAAAGTCCTTGTGTATGTCGTCGACGGGTCGGCGAACGACCCCTGGCGCGACCTGGAGACGGTCAAGGCCGAGGTGGCGCTCTTCTCGCCCGAGCTTGTGAAGCGGCCGCACATCGTCGCCGTCAACAAGCTCGATCTCGGGCCGGTGCGGAGACTCCGCGCGCGGACGCGCCGCCCTGGCGTGATGTTCGTTTCAGCGTTGAGCGGCGAAGGCCTGCCTGACCTGATGGAAGCGATCGGGGATCGGGTCGCGTCGGCCCAGCGGCCTGAGCTGGTGGCGTCGCCAAGGGTCACCCGCTTGCGCGAGCGACGAAGCGACGAGCTCACAGTCGAGCGGCTGCCGTCGGGCTTCGTCGTCCGCGGTGAGCAGGTCGAGGCGTTGGTCGAACGGAGCAACCTCGAGTCCGAGAGCGGCCTCGCCCGCTTCCAGTCCCAGCTCGACCGAATCGGCGTCAACGCCGCGCTCGAGGCGGCCGGCGTCCAGCCCGGGGACACCGTCAGGATCGCCGGTGTCGAGTTCGAGTACCAGCCGTGAGGATCGGCATCCTGGGAGGCACGTTCGACCCCATCCACCTGGGCCACATCGCCGCGGCGCGGGCCGCCCTCGAGTGCGCACAGCTCGACCGCGTGCTTTTTGTGCCGACCGGGCAGCCGCCACACCGCCGTGGCGCCGTGGCCGGCGCCGAGCAGCGCCTCGAGATGAGCCGCCTGGCCACTGCGGGTGAGCAGAAATTCCAGGTCTCCGACCTCGAGGTCCGCCGCGGCGGACCTTCCTATACCGTGGACACGCTTCGGGAGCTGCGCACAGCGCATCCTGACGACGAGCTGTTCCTGATCCTGGGTTGGGACGCCGCGCGCCTGTTTGCGACGTGGCATCAGCCGGAGGAGGTCAGGCGGCTGGCGTCGGTCGTCGTCGTGACGCGACCAGGAAGTCCGCAGCCTGACGCGACGGCCCTGGAGGCTGCCGGCCTCGATTCGCCATCCACGATCGTGTGCGCCCGGCCCACTCCGGACATCTCTGGAAGCGCGCTCCGACGCTCGATCGCGAAGGGAGATCCGGTTGGAGATCGGCTGCCCGCGGCGGTCGAGAGTTACATCGCCAAGAACAAGCTCTACGGGGATAATCGACAGATTGGCGGCTGAAAGGGCAAGGCGACTCACGCCATTGCAACTCGCGCGTTTGCTGCGGAGCGCGGCAGCCGAAAAGAAGGCCTGGGACCCGGTGGTCATCGACGTCCGCGCGCAGACCTCGGTGGCCGACTACTTCGTCATCTGCGAGGGCGAGACCGATCGCCAGGTGCGTGCCATCGCCGACGGCATGATGGAAGCCGCCAAGGCGAGGGACCGTCGACCGCTCGCCATCGATGGCTACGACGACGCGGGGTGGATCCTGCTCGACTTCGATTCCGTGCTTGCGCACGTGTTCCTGCCGGGCGAGAGGTCGTACTACGACCTGGAGAGCCTGTGGGCGCCGGCGGCCAAGCGCAGGAAGAAAGCCGCGGCGGGCTAGGACGGTTTTGGATCCAAAAGCGCCTTTCTATATGAGCTGCGCGTAGCGGTCGAAGATGTCCCGCAGCTCGGCGGGCGGTTCGACGCGATGCTTCTTCATCACATCGAAGAGGCTGAGGATGTGGCGCACGCCGGCGAGCGTGACGCCCTTCTCTCGCGTCAGGTTCTGGATGACCTGGACCTTGCTGATGTCGCGCTGCGAGTACCGGCGTCGATTCGTGCTCGTGCGGTGAGGTTCGATCAGGTGCGCGTCCTCGTAGAGCATCAGCGTGCGCGGGTGAGTTTCCAGGATCTCGGCTGCGACGCTGATCGTGTAAAGGGGCTTGTCGACGTCGCTGAACGACTGATGCTGCGTCCGAGGCTTGGCCATGACTTTCATCTCAACGAGCCAAAGGCCTGGATGATGGCAGGGCCCAGCAGCACGATCCACAGCACCGGGAAGATGCACCCGACCATGGGAAAGACCATTCGCGAGGACGCCTGCGCTGCGCGCTCCTGGGCGCCCTGACGCTGCCGGCGCCGCATCTCCGTCGCCTGCACGCGGAGCAGTCGCGCGATAGGAACACCCATCTGGTCTGACTGCACGATCGACTCCACGAGGTGGTGGAGGTCGGGCACGCCGGCGGTGTCCGCCATGTGCTCGAGAGCGGCCATGCGCGGCCGGCCGAGGCGGATCTCGCGGAGAACCTTCCCGATCTCATCGCCGAGCGCGTTATGGAACCGCTCCGTGATGCTGAGCAGGCCCTCGTCAAGGCTCATCCCGGACTCAACGACCAGCGTCAGCAGGTCGGTCGCTTCGGCCAGCGACTTCTGGATCTGGCGCCGACGCTGGCCGATCCGCTGCTCGATCCAGATCACCGGCGCCATGTACCCCATTGCCGCCAGCAGCGCGCCGAGCAGTGGCGCAGCGAGCAGGTCGTGGAGTCCCAGCGGCGCCACCAGGCCTATGGCGAGCCCGGCGATGGCCATCACCGCGGCGAGGCTGTAGCGGACGGCCTGGAAGCCGGCGGGCGTCAGGTTGCCGGGGTTGCCGGCCTGACTGAGCTTCTGACGCAGCTGGACCGCAGTCCGTGCAGGCAGCTTCGCGACCGGGCGCAGCATCGACTCGAGCTGCTTGACGAAGGTCGGGCGCGGGCCACCGGCGACGGGGTGCCCGTTCGCCGCCGCAGCGCGGTACTGGTCCAGCGCGATGAAGTAGGCGAACACGATCACGCCGCAGATGACCCCCGCCGCCAGCGCGACCTGAAGCACCTCTAGGCCTCGAGCGCCGTCATGCGCTGGATGATCAGGTTGCCGATCAGGACCATGAAGCCGGCGAAGCCGAGCATCGCGTAACCGACCCAGGTGCTCGTCATAGGCGCGTAGTAACCCGGCACGAAGACGTACAGCCCGAGCGCAAGAAGGATCGGAAGGCCGGTGATGATCGTCGCCGAGGCCCGCGACTGCGCCGTCAGCACGCTCATGTCGCGCTTCGTCTGCAGCCGGTCGCGCAGGGTGTCGGAGATGTTGTCCAGGACTTCGGCCAGGTTGCCGCCGACCCGGATGTGAAGCAGGATCGCCGTCACGATGAACTCGAGGTCGGGGCTGTTGATGCGCAACAGCAGGGAGCTCAAGGCGTCCTCGACCGATGTCCCCAGGGTGACCTCGGTCGCCACACGCTCGAACTCGGTCGATACCGGCGGCTGAGATTTCGCCGCCACTGTTTCCAGGGCCCGGTCGATCGCGTAGCCGGTCTTCAGGGAGTTGGACAGCAGCTGCAGCATGCTCGCGAGCTGATCGTTGAACTGCTGCTGGCGTCGCCGCTGCAGGTAGGCGACAACGAGCGGAGGAATGATGAAGCCCACAGCACCGAGGATCACAGGGCCGAGGCTGAATCCAAAACGAAGCAGCCCGATGAGGGCCCCGAGCGCGACGGCGCCGATCCGGAAAAGCAGGTATTCGCTTGCCGTGATGTTGAGGCCGGCGCGAGCGAGGTCTTCGCTCAGGGTCGGTTTGCCCTGCACCCTTCGCCGCTGGCTCAGGTTCTCGGCGGCTGGTTTCAGCAGCCGGTCGACGAGCTCGCGCGGGGTCGCCCGCGCAGGCATCGGTTCGGTCGCCTGGGACATGCGCTCCTTGCGCACCCTGTCCAGGGCCCAGAAGAAAACGAAGATCGCGGCGGCCATCGGCACCGCGACGATCGTTTCCGGCGGCAGCTGGATCACAGCGCTAAAACAGGCTCGGGTAGTTGGCCTGGATCGTCTTGAGTGTCACGCCCTTGGCGTCGCCTACGCTCGGACACTTGGGGTCGGGCGCCTGCTCGCCGGGAGCGTAGTCGTGATAGGACTCGAGGGTGTACTTGAGCGCGGCGTAGGTCAGGAACCACGTGATGATCTCGGCCTGGCACTGCGTGACCACCACGGTCAGGCTCGTCGCGCTCGACCCCGCGGTCGATGTCTGGGTGCCCACCTTGATCACGTGGAGCTGCGTGAAGATGGTCTTCGACGCCACCTTGCCCGCCGAGGAGACCGTGGCGATGACCGAGATATAGTCACCGGCCTGGATGTAGTCGGCGACTCCCTGTTGCTCGCTTGTCGGGATCGTCAGGGCGACGTAGCCCGGCGGGATCGGCAGGTACTCGGACTGCGGGCCGACGGCCTGGCCGGGCCTGGCGACTTCGTTTGAGGTGATCGCCTGGCCTTCGGCGATGTTCACCAGCGGCACCATCCCCTGGACCGCAGCGACGTTGGTGAAGTAGACCTTCGGATAGGTCCCGGGGACGGGGATCAGCCGGGTCCCGAGGGCGTCCGCGGTGATCGGAACCCTGGGCTGCAGCTCCCTCGTCGCGTAGACGACCGTCTGCTGGGGACTTGCGTTCGAGGCGCTTGCGTTGAGAGCAACGAGGACGAAAGCGACGATGACCAGGATTGCGAGCAGGACGCCCAGGAGGGTGAAGGGGCGGCGTGAGGTAATTGCGCTAAGGGTCCGCAAGGCCGACCCATCATAGGCAAGATATCCCGGTGCCGAGCCCCCCTAACGTGATACTCCGGAGGCGGTTTTCCGACCAGCGCGGGCAGTCCCTTGTGGAGTTCGCGGTGTCCTCCGTGGTGCTGCTCTTGCTGGTGGGCGGGCTGGTCGACATCGGCCGCTCGATCTACGTCCAGGAGGCGCTCTCGAACGCCGCCCGGGAGGGTGCACGGCACGGCGCGTGGTTCCAGGCGGCTACCCTGTCGCACCCTTATCTCTCCGACGCCCAGATCAAAGCGGCTGTCGATGCGGAGCTGGCCACGATCTCACTCCCACCGTCGGTCCTCAAGAACCCCGGGACTACCTGTCCCAACGTGACGGACGGCAACGCCCAGCACAACCCGCCCTACGTTTCGACGGCGTACCCCTCCACCGCCAATCAACCCTGGCTTTACATCTGCTACAACAACACGCCCGGCCTCGACTTCACCAGTCCCGCGACGAACCAGGGGCAGCTCGACCTCAACGTGATCGTCCTCTACACCTACGGACCGCTCACACCGCTGGTCAAGTCGCAGTTCGGCTTTTTCCAGGTCGCCGCCAACCAGCACATGACGGTGCAGGGGAGTTGAGGCCAAAAAGCTCAGGCCAACGATCGCAGGCGTTGATCGAGTTCGCGCTGGTGTCGCCTGTGCTGTTGCTTCTCCTGTTCGGCGTCATCGACCTCGGCCGCGCGATCTTCTATTACGACACGTTGAAGCACGCCGCCAGCGAAGGCGCACGGGCGGCGATTCGTGCTTCGAACGCGCTGCCGACCAACAACGACGTCCTGACCGCGGTCAGTGCACAGATGCAAGGCGCGCCGGTGACAGCGCCCTGCCCCCAGGGCCCGGTGACCTCGGCGACGCCTCCCGCCAACGCTGCGTGGCTGTATATCACCGAGCCGAACCCACCCGCCAGCGTCGAGACAGCCCCGGCCCCGAACGCGCCCGGAGGTGAGTACCCCGACGTCGCGAACGGCAGTTGCAGCGCGGTCAACCCCGCGATCGGCAACGACCAGCTTCAGGTGACGATCCGATTCAACCTCGTGCTGATCACGCCGATCGTGGCGCAGGCAACCGCCAACCACATCGTCATGTCGGCGTCGGTCGTGTACAGGACGGAGTACTGATGGCGGCTCGTCGTCATCAGTCCGGCCAGGCGATCGTCCTCATCGCGCTGATGCTGACCGTGCTGATCGGGATGGTCGCGGTTGCGATCGACGGTTCTCGTGCCTACGCGATGCGTCGCGACCTGCAGGACGCGACCGATGCCGCGGCCTTGGCGGCGGCGGACAAGTTGCAGCAGACCGGCAGCTACGTCTCGGCGGAGCAAGCCGCGACGAGCGTCTTCGCAAGCAACGTGCGGCTCTACGGCGGCCCGTCCTGCACCGGCTACGGAACCCCGGGAGCGGCGCCGTGGACCGTCACCTGCACATACAGCGACGGGACCGTCCTGACCAACGTGGCGCGGGCCGTCGGGCCACAGGGAAGCCGGTTCACCCTGACGGCGACGCGGAACCTGCAGCTGCAGTTCGGTCGCGTTCTAACCAACGGAACCAACCCGAGTCTGGGTGCCACCGCAATCGGCAGCGTGGGCAACCTGCTCTACACGCCGACCCTGACCGCCCTGGGCCAGGACGGCTGCGGGGGGGCAAGCGGCACCGCGATCAGGGTCAACGGCCCGGGCACCTTGGACATCAACGGCGACCTGGTCGCCAACGGATCCGTGACGGTGACCACCGGAACCGTGAGGGTCACGGGTGACATCTATGCGCGCTGCCAGTCGCCGGTGCCGGGATCGACCACCGCCTGCTATCCAAGCGGTGGTTCTACTCCTTGTACCTACCCCGACGTCGCTGGAGCGACGCGCTCGGGATATCGATTGGCGGATCCGGGATTTCCCGCTCCGAGCGTGGGGGGCAGCCAGGGCCTGCCGTCGAGCAACGTCGTCCTACTGCCCGGCGTCTACGCCAGCGCGCCCAACTTCAACAGCGGCCGCTGCTGGTTCTTCAGCGGCGGCGTCTACGAGTTCCTCGCCGGAGCGACGAACAACGCCGACTTCGTGAGCAACGAGCTCAAACCTCCCGATGAGCCCAACCCCTTCGACAACACGCAGCGAGCCGCAAACCAGTTCTGGGACACCGACGGTGTCCGGTGCTCAGGCAGCATGCTCATCAGCATCGTCGGTGGGCCGCGTGGCATCCCGGTCGGCAACTGGGCATTCATGCTGACTTCTGTGCGCACGGACACCTACGGCGGCGTGAGCTACACGCGCGAGAGCGCGCCCTCGATGTGCTTCCCGCAAAACGTCAACAACAGCGGGCAGAACGTCCAGATCTCGGTCAGCAACGTGCCTGGTGCGACGTCCTACAACATCTACGCGTCACCGCCGCAGGCAGGCGGAACCTGCACCGGCACATTCGGTCTGGCGGCGTCCATGCCCGTCACGGCTACGGTCCAGAACAACAACACCGTCCCCTGCCCCGTACCAGTGGGCGGCGGCTGCTCGCTTGGAAACCAGACCATCCGACTCGACTCCAACCAGCTTGGGTCGCCGTTTGCGCCCAACGCCGCGGCCCCGCCCGGGACGATCGGCGCATACCCTCCAGACGGAGAGCGTGCGCCGCTGGCGGCCGGCCTCCCCAACCAGAATCCGGCGATGGGTCCCGGGACCAGCGGCGACCGGGCCAACGAGAACTCGTGCAAGTCAACCGGCAACGTCCTGGTCTCCTGCCCTGGGCCTGTGACGCCTGGCGCGGTCGAGTTGTACTTCCCGGCGGGCGGATGTCTCACGACCGGCAATGGCGGCGACACCTACCTGTTCAGCGGCAATCAGTACAACTGGGTCAGCGTCTACGAGCCACCGGGCAACACATGCTCGAACTCCCTCGGCGCCGAATCCAACTCCGCGTACATCGGCCTGTTCTATGCCCCTGGGGCGTCGATCAGCGTCACCAGTCCCTACATCGCGGAGGCCGCGGGGGTGGGCGGGATGATCGCCGACACGTTGACGTTCACCGGAACGTTACCCAGCATCATGTTCAGCGCGGCCTACGCGCCGGTTCCCCCGGCGAGCCGGCTGATCAGTTAGTAACTTCGAGCTCAGCCGGCGCCGGGAGCTCGACCGGGCCCGCGCCGTTGGCGTCGCGTGAATCGCCGCGAGCCTCCAGATGGGCGAGGCGCCGGTGCAGGGCGCCCGCCGCCTTGGCGTCGCCGAGCTCGTCATAGCGCTGGATGGCGCCCTTCCAGGCCGCCTTGGCATCCTCGATCCGGCCGAGGCCCCAGAGCGCGTGGGCGCGCGCCGCAAGCGACTCGGCCCGTTCGCGAGTTCGGTCGGCAGGCAGGAGCTGAAGCGTCGAGTCGACCAGGCGGAGGACCTCTTCGAAGGCGCCGATCGCCTGTGCGTTGGTCGCCGCTCGGGCCAGAAAGACGCCGGTCCGGTAGGGGTCGGCGGCCGTCCCCGCCTGGTAGAGGTGATAGCCGATCTCGGCAGCGTGCTCAGGGGCCGATTTCCCGTACGCGCGCTCGAGGGTGTCCGCCACCGCCAGGTGGTAGGCCTGGAGGCGTGGCAGGGGCAGGGCCGCGATCACGCGCTGGCGGACCAGCTCATGCGCGAAACGATATGTCTCGCGCGTCGGGGCGACGAGGAAGTGGCCGCGGGTTGCCTCCTCAAGGGCGTCTCGCAGCTCGTGTCCCGAGAGCTCGCCGAACGCCTCCAGGAGCGGCAGGTCGAAGTCGCGCCCGATCACCGCGGCGGCGACGAGCATCCGCTGCGCCGGCTCACTCAGCCTCTGAATGCGGCGGCTGATCAGGCCGCGCACACTTTGTGCGAGCTCGAGATCTTCCTCCGTGTAGCTTGAGCGGGCGCTGACGCCGGCGGCGAGCATGCTCTCCGACTCGCCGATGTAAAGCAGCGAGTGCTCGACAAAGAGGGGGTTCCCTTCGGTTGCCGCCTGGATGCCAAGCAGCTGCTCGGGCGTCAGAGGCGACTCCGCGCGGCCGGCGACGATTCTCTCGACGTCACGGTCGGTAAGGCGGCCAAGGGAGATCCGCTGCGCTCGCCGGCGCCGCATCAGGCGGGACAGCGCCCCCGCGAAGGGCCGTCCGGAATCGAGCTCCGAGTCCCAGTACGTCCCGAGGAGGACCATCCGGCTGCCGCCGAGGCGCTCGGCGATGTCGCGAAGCAGCAGCACGGTCGCCTCGTCGGCCCACTGGAGGTCTTCCAGGACGACCAGCAGCGGCCTGTTTCCCTGCACTCCCGCAAGCAGCGCATGGACCGCCTTGAAGAGCTGCTCCCGGACCTTGTCGGCCCCGATTTCATGGGCTGCCCCGATGCCGCGTACCTTCAGGCGAAGGCTGGGAACGAGCATCGCCAGCAGAGGCCCATGGCGCCCGGCCGCCTCATGGAGTGCTTTGGCCGTCGAGGCGGCGACCGCTGCAGCGAGGATCTCACGGAACGCTCCGTACGGTTCTCCGTTCTTCTCGAGACAGCGGCCGCCAAGCACGAGCCAGCCGTTGGCTGCAGCCTCCGCCGCCACCTCGGAGGCAAGCCTCGAGGCGCCGATGCCGGCCGGGCCCGTCAGCAGGAGAAGCGAACCGCTACCCGTCGTGGCACGGTCCATTGCCAGCCGGACGTCGAGACGCTCCTGGTCGCGGCCCACGAAACCCTCAGCCGACGTCATCGCCCGAGGCGCCCCCTTGACCTCACCAGGTGTCACCTGGTGCAGGCGCCAGCGGTCGGGAAATCCTTTGAGCTTGTAGCGTCCGCGAAAGTCGAACTTCATCTCGGAGATCGGGCCGACCAGCTGGCGCACGATCTCCGAGACCAGGATCTCACCGCCTCTCGCTTTGCCCGCGACCCGGGCCGCCACGTTGACGGCCGCGCCGAAGATGTCGCCCGCCTCCTCGACCACCTCTCCCGTGTTCAGCCCGATCCGGATCCGAAGCTTGCGTTCAGGATTCTGCTTGCTGTAGTCCGCGATGGCGTCCTGGATGTCGAGGGCGCACTCGACGCCGTGGCGGGCCGAGCCAAAGCTGATCATGTAGCCATCGCCGAGGCCTTTGATGCGCCGCCCCGCGTGCTGCTCGACCTTCTCGTCGATGATCGTCTCGTACGCCTTCATGATCTCGTGCGACTCGGTGAAGCCTCGCGTGGAGAGGAGACGCGTGGACTCGACGACGTCCGTGAACATGATCGTGACCGTACCCTCGGTTTGCCCGACGCCAAGGCTGCCGATGATGGTTTCCGCAGTGAGCGGAGCCGCTGCGTTGATCGGCTGGCCGAAACCTTCGGCAATCTCCCGGAGCAATCCCTGGGAGGCGCGGAAGCCTGCCTCGCCCTGCGGATACCTGACCATCTGCAGCAGCCCTGACTCGGCGGCGAGGCGCAGCTCGCGACCGGCGGAATCCTTGCTGACCTTGTTGGCTGAGGCGTAGTCGCTCGCTTTCAGCTCGGCCCCTTCAAAAGCCTGCGTGAGGGCGGGCGCCAATCGAAGGCTGAGGCCGCGTCTTGTGATGATGCTTTCAATCACCGCCTGGACTCGGCGCGACGCTCCCGCCGGACCGGGTGATCCGTCTGTTGCCCGCACCGTCGGCAGCATGCCGCTGAAGCCGCTCGTGGCGGCCGCGAGCTGACCCAGCGCCGTGGTGGCCCGGGCCATCGCGGTGGCAGCCTCGAGGGCTCGGCCGGCTTGGAAGTCCGGCGACGCGGCGAAAGCGGGGGACGCAGCCTCGGTCTGGATCGCCGGCGGCACCGTAGGTGCCGGGGTGACGACGGGCGCAGGCGCGAGCACGGGCGACGCCAGCACGGGAGGCCCGGACGAGGAGGTGGACACCGGGCTGGCGGCTTGTAGGTCCGCGACGGCCGACCGTGCGGCGTCGATGAGCTTGCGCATATCTTCCTGCATCTCGGGCGTCTGGGCGGCCGGCGGCCCCGAGGCAGCAGCGGTCCGAGCCGCGGCTTCCCCTGGACGGTCTGAGCTGAAGGGGACGACCACGACCTGGCGGAGGACATTCTCCGTGCGCTCGGCGCTCAGGCCGGCGATGAGCGGATCCTTGACGACCGGCATCATGCTGTCCGACCCGGCCGGGATGAAGCGCGACTTGACCGGGTCGAACAGGTCCTGGTTCACCTGCACTCCGTAGAACGCCGCCTTGTCCAGCGCCGTGGGTACGTATCCCGTGGCGTTGTACTCGAGCCGGAGGTCGGGGCCCATGCCGAGCAGGAAGATGTCGCGGAGGATCGCGCCGTTCGAGTCATAGCCGACGACCTCTGCGATCTGGGCGACCTTGCGCCGGCCGTCCGGCATACGCGCCTGGTGAACGATCAGGTTGACGGCGGAAGCGATCTGCGCGCGCACGGCCTCGAACGGGATGTCGATCGAGGCCATCATGACCATGGTCTCCAGGCGGGACAGCGCGTCGCGCGCCGAGTTGGAGTGGATGGTCGACATCGACCCGTCGTGGCCGGTGTTCATCGCCTGCAGCATGTCGAGCGCCTCCGCGCCGCGGACCTCGCCGACGAGGATGCGGTCGGGGCGCATGCGGAGGCTGTTGCGCAGCAGCTGGCGGATCGTCAGCTCGCCCTTGCCTTCCACGTTGGGCGGGCGGTGCTCGAGTGCGATGACGTGCGGGTGGTCGATCTGCAGCTCGGCCGCGTCCTCGATCGTGATCACGCGCTGGTTGTGAGGGATGAAGCGCGCGACCACGTTCAGGGTGGTGGTCTTGCCTGACCCGGTGCCGCCCGAGACGAGGATGTTCATGCGCCCCAGCACCGCGGCCTGCAGGAATTCGGCCATGGCGGGGCTCAGGCTTCCCTCGTGCTTGAGGTCCTCGATGCCGAGGACCGCGTCCTTGAACTTGCGGATCGTCAGGGCCGCGCCGTGGATCGCAGCGGGCCGGATGATGGCGTTGACGCGACTTCCATCGGGGAGGCGAGCGTCGACCATCGGGTTTAGACCGTCGATGTGCCGGCCTGTCGTGGCCACCATGCGCCGAATCGTCTCCAGCAGCTGGTTTTCGTCCTCGAACCGGATGTCGGCCTTGGTCAGTACGCCGCGCCGCTCGATGAAGATCTGGTCCGGACCGTTGACCATGATCTCGCTCACGGAGCGGTCGTGGAGAAGGCTGTCGAGCGGACCGTAACCGACCGCCGCGCGCAGGATGATGTCGGCGAGCGCGGATTTCTCCTGCGGGTTGAGGGAGATCCCGTCCTCGAGCAGGAAGCGGTCGAGGTGCGTGCGGACGGCCCGGGAGAAGGCGAGCGTGTCGCCGGTGGTGAGTCCGACGTCGCGGATGAGCGCGAGCCGGTCGCGAAAGTCGTTGGCGAGCTTGTTCAGGTCCCGGCCCTGGCTCGCGGCCGCCTCCAGGATGTCGGAGCGCCGGCGGCGTGGCGTGCCGGGCGGCGGGGCGCTGTCCGCAGCGGGCGCGGTCCACATCTCGACGTGCTGCGTCTCCAGCAATGAAGGCAGCGCCGCCACGGCCGGGATCACGCGCTGAAGCTCAGTCAACCGGATCTTGATCGCCAGGCCGTCGCCATCAGGCTGCTCGCCCTGGTCGATATACGCCGCGATCCACTCGCCGTCGCGGAAGCGCATGACCGCTTTGCGGGCCGTGCTTCGTTCACCAGGGTCAGGTTCCAGCGAGGGGTCGTCGACCGACCCGAAGACGACGTACTTGATGTCGCGGGTCGGCACGATTCGCGGACGCGTGGCGTCAGCACCCGAGTAGACCGGGAACCCGCCGCCGCCGATCCTCCGCGCGTCAGACTCGCCTTCGTCGAGGCCGCCGTCGAGGCGATGGACGACAACCTTGATGCGACTCCCAGGCTCGGGAAAGCCTGCGGCGGGGCCGGGGGGGAGTTCGGTCGTGACGTCGCTCATGACGGTGGGGGCGGGACGGATGCTAGCACCGGCCTCCTCGCGTTCTTTCCCGTTACCGAAGAGACCCAT